>JBFHQA010000143.1:0-6396 GCA_041592455.1 Thiobacillus sp.
CTCCAGCGTTTTGCGGGCGCCGGGAATATCGTCCAGGCCGATCTGGTTGCTGGCGATGTTCAGCATCGAATCAGGCACCTTGGCGCTGCTGGGGTAGGCCGCCACCAGCTTCTGCTGGTGGGCCAGGGCGGATTTGTAATCTTTCAATGCGTAGTAGGAATACCCGATCCAGTACTGGGCATTGGGCGCCAGTGCGCTGTCCGGATATACCTTGAGAAAGCCCCTGAAGCCCGCGATGGCGGCCGCGTAGTTGCCGTCGCGGAAATGGTTGAGCGCCGTCTCATAGGTGCGCGACTCGACCAGCGGGTCCAGCTGCGGGGCCGGTGCCGCTGCGGCGGCAGGCGGGGGGGACGGCGCAGCGGCAGCGGGGGCTGCCGGGGCCGCGGCGGTCGGAGCCGGGACAGGGGCCGGCGGTGCCGTTGCGACGGCCGGCGCCGGCCTGGCGGCCTTGGCCAGATCGGCCAGGCGCTGGTCGAGATCGACATACAGGTCGTTCTGCCGTTTGCCCAGGGCATCCATCTGGTGCAGCTGGACTTCGGCCTGGCCGCGCATCTTGGCAACTTCGGCCTTGAGCGTTTCAACCTCCTGCAGCAAGCCCAGCAATTGCTGGTTTTGCTGGATCACGCCTTCGAGCCTGCCGAGGCGTGCTTCGAGCGAGCCCGCCAGCTGCTGCAGCGCCTGGACCTGGCGGGTGAGTTCGGCCGTATCGGCCGCCGCCGGCTGCATCCAGACCAGCGCCGAAAACAGCGCAAAACCAATCCACTTCTTCAAGACACGTTACTCGTCGGCGTACACCACGTCGGTGCGGCGGTTTTCGGCATGCGCTTCTTCGGTGTCGCCTTCGTTGCGCAGCTTTTCCTCGCCAAAGCTGACCGCTTCCATCTGCGCATCGCTGACACCAAGGACGGCGAGTGCCTTGCGCACGGCTTCGGCACGCTTCTGGCCAAGCGCCAGGTTGTATTCACGGCTGCCGCGCTCGTCGGTATTGCCCTGCAGGATGACGCGCGCATCGCGCTTGGCCAGGAGATAGCCTGCATGCGCTTCCAGCACGGGGCGGTATTCGTCCTTCACCACGAATTTGTCGAAATCAAAATAGATGCTGCGCTTGGACAAGGGGCTGGACGGATCCTTGCGGGGGTCGCCGGAATAGGCCCCGCTGCTGCCGGCCTGCGCGCCATCGAGCGAGCTTCCAGCCACGCCCCGTGCACCGAGCGCCGTGGTTTCGGCCCCGCCAGCCTGGGTTCCGCTACCGGTCTTTCCAGTCGTGGCCAGGGTGGCATCGGCCTTGCTGCCGGTGCGGTCCTCGACCGTGGCCTTGGTGCCGCTGGTGGTGCCGCAGGCCGAAAGGGTCAGCGCAAGCAGGATGGGCCACAAGATCTTGTTCATTGATTTCTCCTTGATCGTTATTGAGTTGAAAATTATCTGCGACATGCTAAATGATTGTCGGGGCAAGGCCTCCGGCCTTACGGCCCCCAGTCAGGCTCGCGGGCATCCACGCCCGACTCGGACAGGCGGGCGCGCGTCTTGCCATCAAGACTCACGGTACCCAGGATGCCGCGACCGCCCTGGACCGTGGCGTACAGCACCGACTGGCCGTTGGGCGCAAAACTGGGCGACTCGTCTCGCGCCGTGTCGGTCAGCACCCGGTTCTGCCCGGTGGCCAGTTCGTGCAGCACGACGCGGAAACGCCCGTCTTCCCGGCCAATATAGGCCAGGTGCCGCCCATCCGGGCTGATCGCGGGCGACACGTTGTAGCTGCCGCTGAAGGTCACGCGCACGGGATCGCCTCCGCTCACCGGAACGCGATAGATCTGTGGGCTGCCGCCTCGGTCCGAAGTAAAATAGATCGTCTGCCCGTCCGGTGTGAAAACAGGCTCGGTATCGATGCTGCCGCCCCGGGTCAGGCGCGTGAGCCCGCTGCCGTCGATATTGATCAGGTAGATCTGCGAGGCCTCGTCCCGTGTCAGCACCACGGCAAGACGCTTGCCGTCGGGTGCCCACGCCGGCGCCGAATTGGAGCCCTTGAATGCGGCGACCTTGCGACGGCTGCCGTCCTGCAGCGACTGCAGGTAGACCACCGGTTTCTTGTCCTCGAACGAGACGTATACGATGTGGCTGCCGTCCGGCGAGAACATCGGGGAAATGACCGATTCGCTGGAGCGCACCACCGTGCTCGGGTTCTGGCCGTCGGCATCGGCCACGCGCAGTTCATAGCGTTTGCCCTGCTTCTGCACGTAAGCGATGCGGCTGCTGAACGCCCCCCGGATCCCGGTCAGCTTTTCATAGACGATGTCGGCGATCTGGTGCGCCGTTGCGCGCCACTGGGCCGACGAGATGTTGTAGCTGAAGCCAGCCAGCTGGGTTTGCTTGACGACATCGAACAGGCGGAAACGCACTTCATAGCGGTTGCCGGGCAAGGCGGTGACCTGGCCGATCACCATGGCATCTGCCCCCCGCCCGCGCCAGATGCCATAGTTGACCTGAGACGGTTCGACAGGATGCGGTGTTCCGCTGACGTCGACGAGCTTGATCTGACCGCTGCGGACAAGGTCGTCGCCCGCGATCTGGGTCAGGGACGGCATCGGCTGCCCCGGCGCCGTCTGGAACGGCACCATCGCGACGGCAATCTTGTTGACGGCACCGCCGATCACCTGGATTTCCATGGCGGCACGTGCGGCAGGCGACGCGGCCAGCACGGCTAGACAGAACAGGGGATACAGCAGCAATGCACGCAACATGGACAGGCAGGCCTCATTCAATAACTCTGACAGGCAATCGAGTTTAGCATAGCCCCCGGGGACGTCCGGTCCGGGCTCCAGGATACATACCGGGGATATCTGCTCGAGTATTGTTCTGATCACGCAAAGGGGTCCCGGGCATCAAGCTGCCCGGGACCCCGGGTTCACTCTTTGGGTCGGTGAACGAAGAAAAGTTCCGGAACGAATGCCGCTCGCGCTTCGCGATCTTCGGGCAATGGCAGGGGCGAGGACTTTTCGATCGCGCGGACTACGGCGTCGTCATACGCGGTATTGCCGCTGGATTGCGTCACCTTCACGCTCAGGACTTCGCCGGTAGGCAATAGCTTCACGAGACAGCGCACTTCGGGATTGCCTTGCAGCAGCCCCGGCAGGCGCGTGTTGCCGCGTACCTTGGCGCTGATCATGTCGCGGTGCGCGCCGACCATGCGCGCGAGGTCGGCCTGCCGCTTGCTGGCCGCGGCGCGCGCCTCGGCCTGCTTGATCTGTCGCGCCTCGTTGGCAGCGGCCTCCTCGGCCATGCGCTGCATCAGGTCTTCTTCCTCCATCTGGCGGATAAGTTCGCGTTTTTTCTGGTCGGCAATCTGCTTTTCACGGGCCTTTTTCGCCGCCTCGGCTTCGGCGCGCAGGCTTTCGGCCAGGGCTTTTTCTTCGGCCTCCTGCATCGCCTTGAGCTTTTGCAGGCGTTCCTGGTCGGCCTTTTTCTTTTCCAGCGCGATGTCGGGCGCCTTGGGCGCGGGGGGCTCTTTCACGGCCGGTGCCGGGGGGGTCGGCTCGGGAACGGGCGCGGGCTTGACAGGCTCGGGCCTGGCCGGCTCCGGCTTGACGGGTTCCGGCTCGGGAGCGGGTGGCACGGGCGCCGGCACGGGCTCAGGGGCGCGCTGCGTCGAGGGCGGAAGCGCTTCCCACAGGTCGACCATCACGGGCGCGGGGTGCTGGGTCTGCCATGACACGCCAAAGATGAGAAGCAGCAGGAACGCCAGATGGACGCCGAGCGCCATGGCGCCCGCTGCAATGTTGGGACCGGGACGGAAGACGTAAGGCGCGTCTGCCGATACGTTCATGGGGCCGGACGAGCAAGCAGGCCGATGCGGCTGATCTGGGCCTTTTGCAGCAGGCTCATGGTATTCATCACCTCCTCGTAGCGAACATTCCTGTCGGCTGCAATGACGACAGGCTGATCGGGCGATGACTGATGGGCGGCCAGGATCGCGGCAGCCAGGTCCGCTTTCGGCACCCGCTGCTCTTCGCCGCCCGTCGCCCGGTTGCGCAGCAGGTATTCACCCGACTCCTTGATGATGACCTCGAGCGGCTGCGACGGCGTCTGCGCCGTCTTGCCCACGCTCGGCAGGTCGACCTGGCCCGGATTGATGAAAGGCGCGGTCACCATGAAGATGACGAGCAGCACCAGCATGACGTCGATCATCGGAACGACGTTGATCTGGGCGACCTGCTTGCGGGTGCGCGCCACGGGTTACGCCGCCTTGCCGGAAACCTGCCGCTGCAGGATGTTGGAGAATTCCTCCATGAAGCTTTCCATGCGATTGGAAAGCCGGTCGATGTCGTGGGTGTAGCGGTTGTAGCCGACCACGGCCGGTATCGCTGCGAACAGGCCCATGGCCGTGGCGATCAGGGCCTCGGCGATGCCGGGCGCCACCTGGGCGAGCGTGGCCTGCGCCACGGTGGCGAGTCCCTGGAACGCCAGCATGATGCCCCATACCGTTCCGAACAGACCCACGTAGGGCGACACCGAGCCGACAGTGGCCAGGAACGACAGGTGCGATTCCAGGTTGTCGAGCTCGCGCTGGTAGGTGGCCCGCATCGCTCTGCGCGTGCCGTCGATGATGACGTTGAGCGACAGGCCAGCCTGCCGGCGCAATTTCATGAACTCGCGAAAACCCGCCTCGAAGATGCGTTCCATTTCTCCGGCGCTGTCCCGCTCGGCGGCCACCCGCTGGTACATGGCATTGATGTCTCCGCCGCCCCAGAATTCGCGTTCGAAGCGCTCGGTCACGCGGCGCGCGCGCTTGAGGGCGAACATCTTGATGAAGATGAACCACCACGACATCATCGAGGCCATCAGCAGCAAGACCATGACAGCCTGGACCGGCAGCGATGCATTGATGATCAGGTGGAACAGCGAAAGATCTTGACCGATTTCAGGGTTCACGTGTGTTGGGCCAGCGATTGAAGAATGGGCTCGGGTATTTTAACGGGTTTGAACTTCAGCGCGTCGACGCAGGCCAGCTTCACCTCGGCCGAAACCAACCGGGTTGGCCCCCGGCTGAGCGTCTGCGCCACGCTGAGGCTGGCCGCCCCGACCTGCTTCAGGCTGACCGACACATCGATCTCGTCGTTGAAGCGTGCCGGCGCCAGATAGTCGACTGCTACCCGCCGCACCACGAACACGACACCCGCCTGGTCGCGAAGTTCATCCTGCTCGAAGCCGAGCGCGCGCAGCCATTCCGAGCGCGCGCGCTCCATGAACTTGAGATAGTTGGCGTAGTAGACGACGCCGCCTGCATCGGTGTCTTCCCAGTACACGCGCACCGGCCAGTTGAACATCATGGTTAGTGGTCTGCTTCCGAAATAGCGCAACATGAAACGGCGGCGTTTTCCGCAGGGCGACGTCGCTCGTCGTTGCCATAGCCCGGGCCATGCCGCCTCCTCGTGCCTGGCCCCGCAAAGAAACCCATCCGCTTCATCCTGTCACGTTGTTACGGAAGCAGACCACTAGAACAAGTCTGCGTTGGGCTCGTTGGCGGGGGCGGCCAGGCCGAGATGGCGGTAGGCCAGCGGCGTGGCGATGCGGCCGCGCGGCGTGCGCTGCAGGTAGCCCTGCTGGATGAGATAGGGCTCGAGCACGTCCTCGATGGTGTCGCGCTCTTCGCCGATCGCGGCGGCGAGGTTGTCGAGGCCAACCGGCCCGCCCATGAATTTCTCGACCACGGCGGACAAGAGCTTGCGGTCCATGACGTCGAGCCCGGCGCGATCGACGTCGAGCATCACCAGGGCCGCATCGGCAACGGCCCCGGTGGCCTGCCCACCGGCCTTCACTTCGGCGTAGTCGCGCACGCGGCGCAGCAGGCGGTTGGCGATGCGCGGCGTGCCGCGGGAACGACGGGCGATCTCCAGCGCGCCGTCCCGGTCCAGGTCCATCTGCAGCAGGCCCGCCGAGCGATGGACGATGAAGCCCAGTTCCTCGGCCGTGTAGAACTCCAGCCGCGCCACGATGCCGAAGCGGTCGCGCAGCGGGTTGGTCAGCATGCCGGCGCGCGTGGTGGCGCCGACGAGCGTGAACGGCGGCAGATCGAGCTTGACCGAGCGCGCGGCCGGGCCTTCGCCGATCATGATGTCGATCTGGAAATCCTCCAGCGCGGGATACAGCACCTCCTCGACCACCGGCGACAGGCGATGGATCTCGTCGATGAACAGCACGTCGTGCGGCTCGAGGTTGGTGAGCAGCGCAGCGAGATCGCCGGCGCGCTCCAGCACCGGTCCGGAGGTCTGGCGCAGGTTGACGCCCATCTCGCGCGCGATGATGTGCGCCAGCGTCGTCTTGCCCAGCCCCGGCGGACCGAACAGCAGCACGTGGTCGAGCGCTTCGCTGCGCTTGCGGGCGGCGTGGATGAAGATTTCC
>JBFHQA010000144.1:0-6155 GCA_041592455.1 Thiobacillus sp.
ACCCAGGCCGACCAGGTGTTTGCGCTGCTGCAGGAAGCCTTGCGGGCCCTGTTCGGGGTCGATCGTGCTTGCCTGTTTGCGCCCGCGGCCGATGGCATCCTGCGTCTGAGCGCCCGGTTTCCCGCGGCCAGGGGCTTGCATGTGTTGGCCATTCCGCCCGACGACGGCCATTCGGCGCTGCCGCGCGCGCTGGCGCGCAACGCGCCGCAGCAGTTCGAGCACGGTGAGGCCGACGCGGCGCTGGTGGACGAGCAGATCGCCCGCCTGTTGGGCGCGTCGCGGCTGTATTGCCAGCCTCTGGCCCTGCACGATGGACAGGTCGGCGTGCTGGTGCTGGGCGATGCGGCGGCGGACCTGAACGAGACGCCCTTGTGGCGTTTCACCCTGTCCGAGTGCGCCGGCGCATTGCGGCCCGCGCCGCTGGCAGCGCCGACGCCGGTACCGGAACCGGCTGCTCAGGCTGAGGCCGGTTCTCAATCCGCAGCCGTCGACGCGATCCCGCGCGACCGGGTCAGGCGCGCCGTGCACGAGGTCTCCAATCCGCTCACGATCATGCGCAACTACGTCAACCTGCTGTCCGAGCGGCTCGGCACCGACAAGGCGATGCAGCGCGACCTGTCGATCATCAGCGACGAGATCGAGCGGGTCGCCAGGATCGTGCGCGGCATCACCGTCGTCGAGGAGGCCCCGCCGGCGGTCGAAAACCTCGAACTGGTATCGGTCAACAGCATTGTCTCGGAGCTGGTGCGCATGGGCCTGGGCACGCTGTTCATGCCCAACAAGGTCAACGTCCAGATCGACCTCAACCCCGACGTGCCGCCGCTGCCGCTGCAGAAGGACCTGCTGAAGCAGGTGCTGTTCAATCTGGCCAAGAATGCGGTCGAGGCCATGCAGGCCGGCGGCCACCTCAAGTTTTCCACGCGCCTGGTCGACGCCGAGGGGCAGCGCCAGGTCGAGATCGAGGTGGCCGACACCGGCCCGGGCCTGCCCGAGCGCGTGGTCACGAAACTGTTCGAGCCGGTGGAGAGCGAAAAGGGCGGCGACCATGCCGGCCTCGGGCTCGCCATCAGCCGCAGCCTGGTCGAACGCATGAACGGCCACATCAGCTACACCAGCACGCCGAAAGGCACCTGTTTCCTGATTCGCCTGCCCACCCTGAAGAACGGCCAGGCGCCGATCACAACAACACGCTACGGGTCGATGTAACCCGTACAACAAGGAGAAATCCATGACAGACCATCCCACCGACATCCACACCAAGAAAAGTACGGTCAGTAGCCTGCCGCTTCGGCCCAGGCTGCTGCTGGTGGATGACGAACCCCTGATCCTGGAAGGCCTTTCGCGCCTGCTCGCCACCCGCGACTACGAAGTGGTGATGGCCAACGGCGGCTGCGAAGCGGTGATCGCCATCGGCAAGCAGCAGTTCGACGCGATCCTGCTCGACCTCGGGATGCCCGATCTGGACGGCAACGAGGTGCTGCGATTCGTCGCCGACCGCAGCGTCGACACGCCGGTGATCGTGGTGTCGGGCGACAGCACGATCGACGCGGCGATCCGCGCCCTGCGCGGCGGGGCCGCCGATTTCGTGCGCAAGCCCTACGAGCCCGAGGAACTGCTGCGCCGCATCGACAACACCCTGACCCGGCGCCGGCTTGAAAAGGAAAACAACTACATCCTGCAACGCCTTCAGCAATCCGAAAAATGGCATCGCTTCCTGGTCAACAGTTCGCCGGACCTGATCTACACGCTCGACAGCGAGGGTCGCTTCACCTTCGTCAACGACCGCGTGGAAACCCTGATCGGTTATCGCAGCGAAGACCTGCTGGGGCAGCACTACAGCCTGGTGATCCACGATGAGGACGTTCCGCGCGCCGAACACGTGTTCAACGAGCGACGCTCGGGCGACCGCAACGCACGCAACATCGAGATCCGCCTCAAGTGCAACCCGGGCGTGCGGCGTCCGCGCCTGATGAACGGCCGCTGCAAGTCGGTCGAGCTGACCGCCATGGGCATGTACGACGAAGAGGCCGGGCCGTTCGAGCGCCGCTTCATCGGCAGCTACGGCGTCGGCAAGGATGTGACCGAGCGCAAGCAGGCCGAGGAGACCATGCATTTCCAGGCCTTCCACGACCTGCTGACCGGCCTGCCGAATCGCGCGCTGTTCCGCGACCACCTCGGCCTGATGCTGGCCCAGGCCAAGCGCAACCAGCAGCCCCTGGCCGTGCTGAGCCTCGATCTCGACCACTTCAAGGTCATCAACGATTCGCTGGGCCACACCATCGGCGACGAATTGCTGCTGGTCGTGGGTGCGCGGCTGCGCCAGTGCCTGCGCGAGGGCGACACGCTCGCCAGGCTCGGTGGCGACGAGTTCGCCGTGCTGCTACCCACGCTGGTGTCGCGCAGCGACGTCGACCATATTTCGCGCAAGATCATCCAGGTGTTGTCCAAGCCGGTGTACGTCAAGGGCCACGAGATCTACATCTCGGTCAGCATCGGCGCCTGCGTGGCGCCAGAAGACGGCGACATGATCGACAGCCTGATCCGCCAGGCCGAGATCGCCATGTACCAGGCCAAGTCGCAGGGACGTAGCCGGCTGCAGTTCTGGGAATCCGGTATGCAGGCGCCCTATTCCGAGCGCATGCAGATCGAGGCCGACCTGCGTCGCGCGCTGGCGCGCAACGAATTCGTGCTGTTCTACCAGCCGCAGGTCGACACCGTCACTGGAGAGGTGCGCGGCTTCGAGGCCTTGCTGCGCTGGTGGCACCCGCAGCGCGGCCTGCTGACGCCGGCCGATTTCATCCCGGTGGCCGAGGAGTCCGGCGTCATCGTTCCGGTGGGCGACTGGGTGCTGCGCCAGGCCGGCGCGCAGATGGCCGAATGGAGCAAGGCAGGCCTGCCGCCGGTGCGCCTGTCGGTCAACATCTCGGCGCGCCAGCTGGAGAGCCCCGACTTCGTCGACAGCGTGATGCGTGCCCTGCAGGTGTATTCGCTGGATGGCCACATGCTGGAACTGGAAATCACCGAAAGCCTGCTGATGCGCGACTTCGAGGCTAACGCCCTCAAGCTGGGCCGGCTCTCCGCGGCCGGCATCCGCCTCGCCATCGACGACTTCGGCACCGGCTACAGCTCGTTCAAGTACCTGTCGCGCTTCCCGATCCACACCCTCAAGATCGACCAGTCCTTCGTGCAGGATCTGGAGCGCGAGGAAAACATGTCGATCGTCAACGCCATGGTGGCGATGGGCCGCGGCATGAACCTCACCGTCATCGCCGAGGGCGTCGAGTCCGAGTCGCAACGGGTGCGGCTGGAAAAGATGCAGTGTCACGAAGTGCAGGGCTATTTCTACAGCAACCCGTTGTCGAACCTGGAGGCGACCGCCCTGCTCGGCCGACACGTGCGCGGATTCGACCACGTCGACAAGGCAGCAGGCTGACACGAAAGAACGAGCGGGGCCGACAGGGCTGCCGGGTCCGTTCGGAAAGCAGGTGAAGCGTAAAATGCGGGATCACGCTCACCTGCCATCCCGATAAGCCTGCCCGAGTCATGTTCGCTTTTCTATTCCGCTTTTCCGTCTTCCGGGCTTGCCTGCTCGCGCTGTTTTCATCCCCGGCCCTTGCTGCCCAAGTCCAGGTGGCCGTCGCTTCCAACTTCACCGCCCCGATGCAGCGCCTCGCCGCCGACTTCGAGAGATCGACCGGCCACCAGGCCCGGCTCTCGTTTGCCGCCACCGGCAAGTTCTACGCCCAGATCCGGAACGGCGCCCCGTTCGACGTTCTGCTCGCGGCCGACGACGAGATCCCCGCCCGCATGGACAAGGAAGGCCTCACCGTCCCCGGCAGCCGCTTCACCTACGCCACCGGCCAGCTCGTCCTCTGGTCCGCCACCCCGGGCTATGTGGATAGCCAGGGCGCCGTCCTCAAGCAGGCCGCGTTCAGGCACCTCGCCATCGCCAACCCCCGGCTTGCCCCCTACGGCGCAGCCGCCATCGAAACCCTCGACAAGCTCGGCCTGCGAACCGCCCTGCAGCCCAGATTCGTCCAGGGCGAGAACATCGCCCAGACCCTGCAGTTCGTCGCCAGCGGCAACGCCGAACTCGGCTTCGTCGCCGTCTCCCAGGTGTTCGAGGACGGTCGGCTCAAGAGCGGCTCCGCCTGGCGCGTGCCGCCCGGCCTGCATGCGCCGATCCGCCAGGATGCCGTGATCCTCGAACGCGGCAGAGGCAACCCCGCCGCACACGCCCTGATCGCCTACCTCAAGAGCGCCCCGGCCCGGGCTATCATCGGCGCCTATGGCTATACGGACTAATTTCAAACCGTGCTGAGCGAATCCGACTGGGGCGCCATCCGCCTGACGCTGGAACTCGCCAGCGTCACCACCGCCCTGCTGCTCGTCATCGGCACCCCCATCGCCTGGTGGCTCGCGCGCACCCGCTCCGCCTGGAAAGGCGCGGTCGGCGCCCTCGTCGCCCTGCCCATCGTGCTGCCGCCCACGGTGATCGGCTTCTACCTGCTGGTCGCCATGGGCCCCAACGGCCCCGTCGGCCAGCTCACGCAATCGCTCGGACTGGGCGTATTGCCCTTCACCTTCGCCGGCCTCGTCGTCGCGTCGATCGTCTATTCCCTGCCCTTCGTCGTCCAGCCGCTGCAGAACGCCTTCGAAGCCATCGGCGAACGGCCGCTCGAGGCCGCCGCCACCCTGCGCGCCTCGCCCCTCGACACCTTCTTCAGCGTCGTGCTGCCGCTGGCGCGCCCCGGCTACCTCACCGCCACCGTGCTCGGCTTCGCCCACACCGTCGGCGAATTCGGCGTCGTCCTGATGATCGGCGGCAACATCCCCGACAAGACCCGCGTCGTATCGGTGCAGATCTACGACCACGTCGAAGCCCTCGAATACACCCAGGCGCACTGGCTGTCGGCCGGCATGGTCATGTTCTCCTTCGTCGTGCTGCTGATCCTCTACTCCCTCAACCCGACCGGCCGGCGCAGATGAGCGCATCCGGCATCCAGGCCCGCTTCAGGCTCGACTACCCCGGCTTCACGCTCGACGTCGACCTCGACCTGCCCGGCCGCGGCGTCACCGCCCTGTTCGGCCCCTCCGGCTCCGGCAAGACCACGCTGCTGCGCGCCATCGCCGGCCTCGAGCGCGTGCCGGGCGGTCGCCTCAGCGTCAACGGCGATCCCTGGCAGGACACCGCCATCTTCCGCCCCGTCCACACCCGGCCGCTCGGCTACGTGTTCCAGGAAGCCAGCCTGTTCGCGCATCTGAGCGTCCAATCCAACCTGCAATACGGGCAGAAGCGCGTCCCCGCCGGCGAGCGGCGCGTCTCGCTCGACCAGGCCGTGGCACTGCTCGATATCGGCCACCTGCTCGGTCGCAAGCCCGACCACCTGTCCGGCGGCGAACGCCAGCGCGTCGGCATCGCCCGCGCGCTCGCCACCAGTCCGCGATTGTTGTTGATGGACGAGCCGCTCGCCGCGCTCGATCACGCCCGCAAGCAGGAGATACTGCCCTACCTCGAACGCCTGCACGACGAACTCGACATCCCGGTGCTGTATGTCAGCCACGCGCCCGACGAAGTCGCGCGCCTGGCCGACCACATCGTCGTGATGGACGGCGGCCGCGCCGTCGCCACCGGCCCGCTGACCGACACGCTGGCCCGTCTCGACCTCCCCATCAAGCTCGGCGAGGATGCAGGCGTCGTACTCGACGCCGTCGTCGCCGCGCGCGACGACGAATGGCAGCTGGTCCACATGGCATTCAAAGGCGGCCGCCTGTGGGTGCGCGACCACGGCCTGCCGGTCGGCCACGCCGCCCGCGTGCGCATCCTCGCCCGCGACGTCAGCCTCGCCCGCGCACCGATGACCGGCACCAGCATCCTCAACACGCTGCCGGCAATCGTCGTCGACCGCGTTGACGATGCGCACCCGGCGCTGACGCTGGTGAAACTAAGAGTCGGCGAATCGCCGCTCCTGGCAAGGCTGACCCAGCGCTCGGCGCATGCGCTGGAGATCGCGCCGGGGCAGCTGATCTATGCGCAGATCAAGGCGGTGGCGTTGATCGGGTGATGAAAGACGGTTGTGTAGGCAGTTGCTGGCCACTTAACGACTGTTGATCGGCCAAAGCGGCCCGTGAAGTTGGTCATCCTGAGGTCAGCA
>JBFHQA010000145.1:0-6116 GCA_041592455.1 Thiobacillus sp.
ACCCGTTTGCCGGCCTGCCCATCGCCCTGATCGGCACCTGGCTGATCTGGGTGGCTGCGTTGCTGACACTGGTTTCAATGGCGTATTACCTCATGATGGCTTCGCGCGCCCTGCAAAAATCTTAGTGAATTTCTTCGCGAAAGTGTTGACAGAAAAAAGCGATGTCTCCATAATGCGCAGCCTTCAACGCCGGAATAGCTCAGCTGGTAGAGCGCAACCTTGCCAAGGTTGAGGTCGGGAGTTCGAACCTCCTTTCCCGCTCCAGAATTCCGGGGAAAACAGATGGCGCAGTCCGGACGTTTTCCCCTTTTCGTTTAAGCGGCTTGCCGCGATGGCGCGATAGCAAAGCGGTTATGCACCGGATTGCAAATCCGTGTAGGTCGGTTCGACTCCGGCTCGCGCCTCCAGATTCCCGGGGCAGCCCAGAGAGTGCACGGATACTCCGGGCTGAATATCCGTTTCGCCCGGATGGTGAAATTGGTAGACACAAGGGACTTAAAATCCCTCGCCAGCGATGGCGTACCGGTTCGATTCCGGTTCCGGGCACCACCTTCCAGTTCACCTGCCCGAGTGGTATACTCTCGGCGCTTTAATGATTTGCACAGTGGGCGGTTCGCCCATTTTTTTATTGTGCTGCGCCTTTTCGACAATCGGCGCTGCGAAGACGGATTTGCATCGATGGATCTAACCGCCCGCCTGGAGCCAGTACTCGCCGGACTCGGATACGAGCTGGTCATGCTCGAGCGCGCTGGCCGCGGATTGCTGCGCCTGTTCATCGACAAACCCGGTGGCGTCACGATTGATGATTGCGTCACGGTCAGCAATCACCTGACCCACCTGTTCACGGTCGAGAACATCGACTACGAACGGCTCGAGGTGTCCTCGCCCGGTCTCGACCGGCCGCTGGTCAAGCCGCAGGATTACACCCGTTTCGCGGGCGAACCCGTCACGCTGAAACTGCGGGTGCCGATGGACAATCGGCGCCGCCTGGTCGGCCAACTGGTCGGCCTCGAAGAAGACATGGTGAAGTTGATCGTCGATGGCAAGGAAATATCGGTTGATTTGAGAAATATTGACGTTGCCCGCCTGAAACCCAAGGTTTGACAGGCGAGCGCTGGAGGAAATGATGAGCCGTGAAATGTTGATGCTGGCCGACGCGCTGGCACGCGAGAAAAATGTAGACAAGGGAGTCGTGTTCGAAGCACTCGAGCAGGCACTCGCCTCGGCCACCAAAAAGCGCTTCAAGGAAGAAGCGGACGTTCGCGTATCCATCGATCGCGAAACCGGCGAATACGAATCCTTCCGCCGCTGGCAGGTCGTGACCGAGGCCGATCTCGAGTCCGAGGGCTACCAGATCCTGCTCGTCGACGCGCAGGACAAGATCCCCGACATCGAAATCGGCGACTACATCGAAGAACCGCTCGAAAACATCGAATTCGGCCGGATCGGCGCGCAAGCCGCCAAGCAGGTCATCCTGCAGAAAATCCGCGACGCCGAGCGCGAGCAGATCATCAGCGACTTCCTCGCCCGCAAGGAGCACCTGGTCAATGGCGTGGTCAAGCGCATCGACCGCGGCAACGCCATCATCGAATCGGGTCGCGTCGAGGGCTTCCTGCACCGCGACCAGATGATCCCGCGCGAGAACCTGCGCGTCGGCGACCGCGTGCGCGCCTACCTGCTGCGCATCGATCGCGGCGCCCGCGGCCCGCAGGTGGTGCTGTCGCGCACCGCGCCCGAATTCATCATGAAGCTGTTCGAGCTCGAAGTGCCCGAGATCGAGGAAGGCCTGCTCGAGATCAAGGCGGCCGCACGCGACCCCGGCCTGCGCGCCAAGATCGCCGTCGTCTCGCACGACCCCCGCATCGACCCGATTGGCACCTGCATCGGCCTGCGCGGTTCGCGCGTCACGTCGGTCACCAACGAGATGGCCGGCGAGCGCGTCGACATCATTCACTGGTCGGCCGACCCCGCCCAGTACGTCATCAACGCGCTGGCGCCTGCCGAAGTCAGCTCGATCGTGGTGGACGAGGACAAGCACAGCATGGACGTGGTGGTGGACGAGGAGCAGCTGGCCATGGCCATCGGCCGCGGCGGCCAGAACGTGCGCCTGGCGTCCGAGCTGACCGGCTGGGAACTCAACATCATGTCGCGCGAAGCGGCCGAGGAAAAGCAGTCGACCGAAAGCGGCAAGACCCTTGCCCTGTTCATCGAGAAGCTCGACGTGGACGAGGAAGTGGCCCATATCCTGGTCGACGAAGGCTTCTCCACGCTCGAGGAAGTGGCCTACGTGCCGCTGAACGAGATGCTCGAGATCGAGGCATTCGACGAAGACCTGGTCAACGAGCTGCGCAACCGCGCACGCAACGCGCTGCTGACTGCCGCGATCGTCGGCGAGGAGCAGGTCGAGGCCTCTGCCGGCGACCTCCTGTCGCTCGAAGGCATGGACCCCGACACGGCACGCGAACTGGCCAGCAAGGGCATCCACACCACGGAAGACCTGGCCGAGCTGGCAGTCGATGAATTGACGGAAATGGCAGCCATGGATGCAGAGCGCGCCAAACAACTGATCATGGCCGCACGCGCGCCCTGGTTCGCCCAAGGCTAAAACGCCAAGAGGATTGCATGAACGTTGAACAATTTGCACAAGAACTGAAACTGCCGCCCCAGCTGCTGCTTGAACAGCTGAAGGCCGCAGGCGTCAGCAAGAATGACATCGTCGACCCCGTCACCGAGGCCGACAAGGCGCACTTGCTCGACTATCTGCGCAAGATGCACGGCGGCGGAGCCGAAACCGGCAAGACCAAGATCACCATCACGCGCAAGCAGACCGGCGAAATCCGCAAGACGGACAGCACCGGCAAGTCGCGGACCATCCAGGTGGAAGTCCGCAAGTCGCGCACCTATGTGAAGCGGGATGCCTCCGCTGCCGAAGCGCCGGTGGCGGCCGAGCCCGTCCAGGAAGCCGCGCCCGCCCCCGTCGCCGAGAAGCCGGCCCAGCCCGAAATCGAGACCAAGGTCGAAGCACCGGTCGCGGAACCGGTGGCGCCCGCAGTCGAAGCGCCTCCGGCAGAGCCCGAAGTCAAGGCCGAAGCCAAAGCCGAGCCCGCTGCTGCCGAGCCGGCCGAAGCGCCCGCGCCCAAGGCCGAAGCCGCCGCCGAGCCGGCGCCCGAGCCGGTCGAAGCCGCAGCAGAACCTGCGAAAAAGGCCGCGCCCGCCGCCAAGAAAACCACGCGCATCAAGAAGGCCTCGATTCTGGACGAAGCCGAACTCAAGGCGCGCGAAGAAGAATCGCGCCGCCACCAGGCCCTGCTGGAGCGCCAGGCCGCCGATGCCAAGGCTCGCGCCGAGCGCGAGGCGCTGCGCAAGCAGGCGGAAGCCGCACGTGAAGCCGCCAAGCTGGAAGAAGCCCAGAAGGCAGCCGCGCCCGCAGCCCCCGCTCCCACGGAAAAGACCCTGCACAAACCCGAAAAACCGGGCGCCAGCAAGGACAAGAAGCCGGCCAAGAAGGCCGAAGGCAGCTGGAAGGACGACGCGGCACGCCGCCGCGGCGGCCTGAAGACGCGTGGCGGCGCTGCGCCGGACGCCGGATGGCGCGGCCGCAAGGGCAAGTCCAAGTCGAGCCATGAGGAAACCACGTTCGTCGCGCCGACCGAGCCGATCGTGCGCGAAGTGCTGGTGCCCGAAACCATCACCGTTGCCGAACTGGCCCACAAGATGGCTGTCAAGGCCGCCGAAGTCATCAAGGCCCTGATGAAGCTGGGCAGCATGGTAACGATCAACCAGGTACTGGACCAGGAAACCGCGATCATCGTGGTCGAGGAAATGGGCCACATCGGCAAGCCGGCCGCGCTCGACACACCCGAGGCCTTCCTGGTCGAGGCAGGCGAGACGACCGAGCACGACACGCACGCCCGCCCGCCGGTCGTCACCGTCATGGGTCACGTCGACCACGGCAAGACCTCGCTGCTCGACACCATCCGCCGCACGCGCGTGGCCAGCGGCGAAGCCGGCGGCATCACCCAGCATATCGGTGCGTATCACGTCGAAACCGAGAAAGGCGTCATCACCTTCCTCGACACCCCCGGCCACGAAGCGTTTACCGCGATGCGAGCGCGCGGCGCCAAGGCGACCGACATCGTCGTGCTGGTGGTGGCCGCGGATGACGGCGTGATGCCGCAGACCATCGAGGCCATCCACCATGCCAAGGCTGCCAACGTGCCGCTGGTCGTGGCCGTCAACAAGATCGACAAGCCCGAAGCCAGCCCCGAGCGGATCCGCCAGGAACTGGTCTCGCAGGGCGTCACCCCCGAAGAATGGGGTGGCGACACCCAGTTCGTCGAAGTGTCCGCCAAGGCGAACACCAACATCGACGGCCTGCTCGACGCCATCCTGCTGCAGGCAGAAGTGCTGGAACTGCAGGCCCCGGTCGAAGGTCCCGCCAAGGGCATCGTCATCGAAGCCCGCCTGGACAAGGGCAAGGGTCCGGTCGCCACGCTGCTGGTGCAATCCGGCACGCTGCGCCGCGGCGACATGGTCCTGGCAGGCCAGGTATTCGGTCGCGTCCGCGCCATGCTCGACGAAGCCGGCAAGCCGGTGAACGAAGCCGGCCCGTCGATCCCGGTCGAGATCCAGGGCCTCTCCGATGTGCCGCAGGCCGGCGAGGACATGATGGTGCTGCCGGACGAGCGCAAGGCGCGCGAGATCGCGCTGTTCCGCCAGGGCAAGTTCCGCGACGTGCAGCTGGCGAAGAAACAGGCCGCCAAGCTGGAGTCGATGTTCGAGCAGATGGGCCAGGGCGAAGTACAGCAGCTGCCCATCATCCTCAAGGCCGACATGCAGGGCTCCTACGAGGGCCTGGCGCATGCGCTGGCCAAGCTGTCGACCGACGAGGTCAAGGTCAACATCATCCACAGCGCCGTCGGTGCCATCACCGAATCCGACGTCAACCTGGCGCTCGCCTCCAAGGCCGTTCTGATCGGCTTCAACGTGCGCGCCGACGCGTCGGCGCGCAAGCTGGCCGAGTCCAGCGGCGTCGACCTGCGCTACTACAACATCATCTACGAGGCCGTGGATGAGGTGAAGTCCGCGCTGTCCGGCATGCTGGCGCCCGAAAAGAAGGAAAGCGTCATCGGCACGGTGGAAATCCGCCAGGTGTTCCACATCTCCAAGGTGGGCACGATCGCCGGTTGCTACGTCACCGACGGCGTGGTCAAGCGCGGCTCCGGCGTACGCGTGATCCGCAACAACGTGGTGATCCACCAGGGCGAACTCGACTCGCTGAAGCGCTTCAAGGACGACGTCAAGGAAGTCAAGGCCAACTTCGAGTGCGGCCTGTCGCTGAAGAACTACAACGACATTCAGGAAGGCGACCAGCTGGAAGTCTTCGAGGTCGTGGAAGTGGCACGTAGCCTCTAATGCCGAAGGATTTTCCGCGCGCCCGCCGTGTCGCCGACCAGATCCAGCGCGAGCTGCCGGAACTGATCCGGCAGGAAGTCAAGGATCCGCGCGTCGGCATGCTGACCATCACCGAGGTCGAGGTCAACCGCGACATGGAGTTCGCCAAGGTCTACTTCACCACGCTGGGCGGCCAGGCCGAGCATGACGCCTGCCTGGAAGGACTCCGGCGGGCCAGCGGCTTCCTGCGCTCGCAGTTGTCGCAGCGCATGCAGTTGCGCGTGGTCCCCAAGCTCACCTTCGTCTACGACACCTCGGTCGAGCACGGCATGGAACTGAGCAAGCTGATCGAAACCGCCGTCGCCGAAGACGCCAAGCACCCCAAAGACGAACCAACCTAAAAACCGTAGTTGACCGCTCATCAACATATGGCATTGCTCATGGGCATTGGCTTTTCCCCCTTCGATCACGCCCATAGTCAGCGCAAGCCCGCTACGCACCCGCTGATACGTCCGGTCGGGCGCCTGCCTTTGTCGCTCGTCGTTGCAGGCACGGGCCTGCTGCCTCCTCGCTTCGCGGCAGCCACCCGCCCAAACGCATCATCAGGTGCGTCCAACTGCGGTTTCTAGGTTGAAGCCCGCGCGTCAGCCCCCTCACCCCACCCCTCTCCCGGAGGGAGAGGGTGCAAATGTCGGGCGTCGCCCGCGCAAAGCGATTGACGG
>JBFHQA010000146.1:0-6098 GCA_041592455.1 Thiobacillus sp.
AAAACGTCCGGACTGCGCCATCTGTTTTCCCCGGAATTCTGGAGCGGGAAAGGAGGTTCGAACTCCCGACCTCAACCTTGGCAAGGTTGCGCTCTACCAGCTGAGCTATTCCCGCGTTGAAGGCTGCGCATTATGGAGACATCGCTTTTTTCTGTCAACACTTTCGCGAAGAAATTCACTAAGATTTTTGCAGGGCACGCGAAGCCATCATGAGGTAGTACGCCATCGACACCAGTGTCAGCGCGGCGGCGGCCCAGATCAGCACGCTGCCGATGTCGGCGATCGGCAGGCCGGCGAACGGGCTGAAATACAGCAGCAGCACGATCGCGATCATCTGCGCGGTGGTCTTGAGCTTGCCGACGAAGGACACCGCGACGCTCGCCGACTTTCCCGCCTTGGCCATCCACTCGCGCAGGGCCGAGATCGTGATTTCGCGGCCGATGATGATGAGGCCGATCAAGGGCGCGACGCGGTCGAGGTCGATCAGGACGATGAGCGCGGCTGCGACCATCAGCTTGTCGGCCACCGGATCGAGAAAGGCGCCGAAGGCCGAGGTCTGGCCGAGCGCGCGCGCCAGGTAGCCGTCGAGCCAGTCGGTCAGGGCGGCGATCCCGAAGAAGGCCGCGGCGAGCAGGTTGGCTTCATCAGCCGTCACCCAGCCGTCGGGCAGGTAGAACACGCCTGCCATCAGGGGGATGAAGAGGATACGCAGCCAGGTGAGCAGGTTTGGGAGGTTGAGCGGCATCAATGCAAGGCGTTATAGATGGTTTCCGCCAATTCTCGACTGATACCGTTGGCTGTGGCAAGCGCATCGACGCCGGCGTTGCGAACGCCCTGCAGTCCGCCGAAGTGTTCGAGCAGCTGTTTGCGCCGTTTGGGGCCGATGCCGGGGATGTCCTCGAGCGTGGATTGCACGCGTGCCTTGCCGCGTTTGGCGCGGTGGCCGGTGATGGCGAAGCGGTGGGCCTCGTCGCGCACCTGCTGGATCAGGTGGAAGCCGGGATGGTCCTTGGCGAGCTTGAGCTCGCGGCCATCGGCAAAGATCAGGGTTTCCAGGCCGGGCTTGCGCGACTCGCCCTTGGCGACGCCGAGCAGCAGCACCTCGCCGAGGCCGAGCTCGTTCATCGCATCGACGGCCATTGCGATCTGCCCCTTGCCGCCGTCGATCAGCAGCAGGTCGGGCAGCACGCCGTTTTCCTCGACGCTCTTGTGGAAGCGCTTGGTCAGCGCGGCGTGCATGGCCGCGTAGTCGTCGCCCGGCGTGATGCCGCTGATGTTGTAGCGCCGGTAGTCGGATTTTTTCAGGTCCTCGCCTTCGTAGACCACGCAGGAGGCGACCGTGGCTTCGCCCATGGTGTGCGAGATGTCGAAGCACTCGATGCGGTTGAGCGCGGGCAGGTCGAGCGTGTCGCGCAGCGCGGCCAGGCGCTGCGACTGGTTGGCGCGGTCGGCGCTGCGGCGCTCGGCCGACAGGCGTGCGTTGGCCTGCGCCATGCTGATCCAGACTTTGCGTTCGCCGGTGACGCGGTGCAAGAGGCTGATTTTCTTGCCGGATTGCTCGCTGAGCAGCGCTTCCAGCGCGTCCGTCTCGATGGCTTCGCTGATCAGGATGCGCGCCGGGATCGGGTGGTCGAGATAGTGCTGGGCGATGAAGGCTTCCAGCGCTTCGGCCGGCGTGGCGCCGTCGCTGTGCTGCGGGTAGAAGCTGCGGTCGCCGAGGTGGCGTCCGCCCCGGATCATGGTCAGGTTGACTGCGATGACGCCGCCCGCCTCGGCCACAGCGACGACGTCGGCATCAGCCTCGCTGCCGGCGGTGTCGACGAACTGCTTCTCGCGCACGGTGGCCAGCATGCGCAGGCGGTCGCGCAGCAGCGCGGCGGTCTCGAAGTCGAGCGCGGCGGCGGCGGCGTTCATCTGGCCGGTGATGTGCTCGGTCAGCGCCGTGGCCTCGCCGCGTAGCAGCTGGGCGGCTTCGCGGACGTCGCTCGCATACTGCTCGGGCGTGACGCGGTCGACGCAGGGTGCGGTGCAGCGCTTGATCTGGTGCAGCAGGCAGGGGCGCGAGCGGTTGGCGAACACGGTGTCCTCGCAGGTGCGCAGCTGGAACACCTTCTGCAGCAGCTGGATGCTTTCGCGCACGGCATAGCTGTTGGGGTAGGGGCCGAAGACCTGGTCCTTTTTCTTCGGTGTGCCGCGGAAGTAGGCCAGGCGTGGAAAGCGGTGTCCGGTCAGCAGCAGGTAGGGGTAGGACTTGTCGTCGCGGAACAGGATGTTGAAGCGCGGCTTGAGTCCCTTGATCAGGTTGTTTTCGAGCAGCAGTGCTTCGGCCTCGGTGCGCGTCACCGTGGTGTCGATATGGTCGACACTCTTCAGCATCAGCTTGATGCGCGGGCTCTGGTCGTTTTTCTGGAAATAGCTGGAGACGCGCTTTTTCAGGTCTTTCGCCTTGCCGACATACAGCACCGTGCCTTCCGCGTCGACCATGCGGTAGACGCCCGGCAGGGTGGGCAGCGAGGCGAGAAAGTCGCGGTCGACGCTCAAGGTGTGTTCCGTTAGAAAATCAAAAGAATCGCAAAGCCGACAAAGCGTGTCTGGGCTTTCAAGCGGAATCAGTCTTCGTCGAGCAGCTTGCCGGCGATGGCCCAGTTCTCATCGGGCAGTTCCTCGAACGCGATGTAGGTGTACGAGGCCGGCTTGCCGGCGTGTTTTTCGAGGGTGGCGGTGATTTCCTCGGCGACCTTCTTTTTCTGGTCGCGGGTGAGGCTGCCGGCGAGCTTGATGGTGACGACGGGCATGGTCAGGCCTCCGTTTGGATCTGTTGGAACACTGCCGCGAACATCTCGGGGGTGAGGCGGCGCGTCTGGGTATTGTAGCGGGAGCAGTGGTAGCTGCTGACCAGTCGCCTGCCGTCGGGCAGCCGGTAGTCGCTGGCGTGGGCGAAAGGATAGTCCTTGAGCTTGAGGCTCAGCGCACGCAGCACGGCCTGGTGTGCGATCTGGCCCAATGCCAGGAGGGTGGTGCTGGCAGGAAGACCGGCGATCTCGGCGGCGAGAAAGCGGTTGCATTCGCGGATCTCGCCGGGCTCGGGCTTGTTGGCGGGCGGCAGGCATTTGACCGCGTTGGTGATGCGGCAGTCGATCAGCTGCAGGCCGTCGTCGGCCGACACCGATTCGGGCGCGCTGGCGTAGCCGAAATCGTGCAGCGTCTGGTACAGCAGCACGCCGGCGTAGTCGCCAGTGAAGGGGCGGCCGCTGCGGTTGGCGCCGTGCATGCCCGGCGCGAGCCCCACGATCAGGAGCCGGGGCGTGGCTGCGCCGAAAGCCGGCACCGGGCGGGCATGGTAGTCGGGATGACGCGCCCGCACGTCGTCGAGAAAAGTGGCCAGCCGCGGACAGGCGCGGCAGTCGGGATCAAAGTTCATGCGGGGCTTGGACGGCGCGTTCACAGTTTCCCCTCGAGGCTCAGGAAGATGCTGCGCACGCCGCGGGAGCGGTCCTGCTCCAGCCTGACCAGATCGGCGCCGGCATATTCGAGGGTATCGGTGCCCTGGTCGGCACGGGTGACGTTGTCGATCGAAAGGCGCAGGCTCAGCTTGCGATCGAGCTTCCTGACCGCGTAAAGGTCGAGCTGCTGCCGGGCGCGCTGGGTTTGCCGCAGGCTTGCGCTGAGATCGCGCGTGACGGGTGCGGTGAGGCTGAGGTTGCCGCCCAGCGTGAGTTTCCAGGGGGCGTGCTCGTAGTCGAAGCCGAGGTTGCCGCTGTGCCGGGGGCGTTCCTGGCGGGTCGTGTAGACGGTGTCGTCGGCGTCGAGGCGGCTGGTCGAGGCGTTGCCGCGCAGCGTCAGCGCCGGCAGGTTCGCCAGGCGGGTCTTGAAATCGAGCACAAGGCTGGTTTCATAGGCCTGGCCCGCGTTGACCGGCCGCTCGACATAGCGGCCGGATTCGAGCCGGGTGACCCGCAGAACCCGGTCGTCGATCTGGCGCCAGGTCAGGTTGAGCCCAGCGCTGCCGCGCTTCTGCGGCAGGAAGTGCTCGACGCCGAGCTGCAGCGTGGTGGTGCGCTCGGCATCGAGCGAGGCGTTGCCGGCGCGATCCGGGTTGGAGAGGCTGTTGGTGCCGGTGGTGGTCACGATCACGGGCGAGAGGTCGCGTATGCCTGGCGGCTTGTCGGACAGGGCCGCGCTGGCGCGCGCATTCCAGCGCGGATCGATCTGCCACAGGTAGTGCAGCGAGGGCAGGACGGTGGCATGGTCGTTTTCGATCGTGGCGTCGAGCGCATCGGTGACCCGGCTGTGCGTGGCCTGCAGCCGCAAGCCCGGCGTAACGAGATGGCGCTCGGCGAGCTGCCATTCGTCCTGCGCCCACAAGGCGAGCAGTTGCTCGCGCGTGTCGGCGCCAGCCTGCGCGCCCAGGGCGCTGGCCACGCCGTTGACGGTTTGCCGCTTGCTGTCTTCCACGTCCTTGTGACGCGCTTCCAGCCCGAAGGTCGCCAGATGGCTCGCGGCCAGCGGCAGGCTGCGCTTGCCGGTCAGGCTCAGTTCCAGTCCGTTGCTGGCAGTGCGCGTGCGGGTGTCGCCGGTCGAAACGCCCGAGGCATTGAACGTGTTCAACTGGTTGGTGCGGCGCTCGTGCTCGCTCTGCAGGGTCAGCTTCAGGCTGGAGTCACCCTTGCCGGGGTGGCGGCGCTTCCATTCGGCGGACAGGCGACCGTTGAGGCGCTGCGTCTGCTCGTGTTCGCGATCGCTGCCCTCGCTGGCGAGACCGGTTCCGGTCAGGGGGGTGGTGTAGGTGTCGCGCTGCGTGCGGGTGAGGCGGTCGCGGTCGTTGAACATCAGGAAAGGGCTGATGATGAGCCGGGTGCCGGGCCCGAGGTCGCGGATGAAGCGGGGCGCCAGGTGCAGCGCGTTTTCGCGGCCGGTCTCGCGGTCGGTCTCGATGTCCCAGTCGTCGCGCACCCCCGCCGTGAAGTGCTGGCTCGATATCGTGCGGTCGCCGCCGAGCGGGCGGCTGTTGGCAAAGCCCATCCACAGCAGGCCGGTTTCGCCTTCGCGGGCACCGTACACGCCGCCGGCCCGGGCGCCCACGGCGTCGCCGTTGGTGTTGATCCCGAGGCGATAGGAGCCGGCCTTTTTCGGCGGCACGTCGCGCAGGATGAGGTTGATGGTGCCGCCCGGACCGGATGGAAACTCGGCGGTGCTGTTTCGGATGATCTCGATGCGCTCGATCAGTTCGACCGGCATCCGCAAGGCCATGCGATTGCCGCCGGGCAGGGCTTCGCCGTCGACGACGATGCGTGGCTCCAGGCGATCGACCGGCTGGCCGCGACTTCTCCGGCCTTCGCCGCCGATGGCGAGGCTGACCCCGGGCAACTGGCGCAGGATCTCGCTCACCGTGGCGGCGTCGAGCTTTTCCAGGTCCTCGCGGCCGACGATGATCTTGGCGGACGAGGACTCCTGGCGCGCCTCGATGGCGTCGGAGGCGGGAGCGGTCACCTGGACGGTGCCCAGGACGGCAGGGGTGTCGGCAGGCGTTTGCGCGAACGCGGCAGGGGCGGAGTGCAGGCAGCCAACGGCGACCAGTCGGAGCAGGGCGGGTTTCACGAACAGGGTGTCTCTAGGTTGAGGTTCAGGGGGCGGCGGGCGTGTCGCGTGGGTCGGTCACGAAGCCGATCCTGGTCAGCCCGGCGCGCGCGGCGTCCGACATGATGCGGACCACGTGTTTGTAGGCGAGTTCGCCATCCGCGCGGATGTGGACTTCCGGTTGCGGGGTCTGGCGGGCCGCCTCGCCCATGCGGTTCTGCCAGGCAGCTTGGTCAACCGATTCGGCGTTCCAGAACACCGATCCGTCGGCCTGGATCGACAGGTTGACCGTTTCCGGGGTCGGCGGGTTGGGCGCGCTCGACGCCTGCGGCAGGTCGACCTTGATCGCGTGCGTGAGGAGCGGCGCGGTGATGATGAAAATCACGAGCAGCACGAGCATGACGTCGATCAGCGGGATCATGTTGATCTCGGCCATGTCCTGGCTGCGCGGGCCGGTCTGGAGTCCGCCGAACGCCATCACGCGCTCCTCGCGGCGCCGGCCTGCTGCTTCTGGGCGCGGA
>JBFHQA010000147.1:0-6021 GCA_041592455.1 Thiobacillus sp.
CGCTCGCGCGGCGTCCAATGGCGTCCACGCGCTGGCCTTGACCGACCACGACGACGTGTCCGGCCTCGCCGACGCGCAGGCGGCTGCCGACGCCGCGGGACTGGTGCTGATTCCCGGCGTCGAGATATCGGTGACCTGGGGCGGAAAGACCGTGCATATCGTCGGATTGCGCGTCGATCCGCGACACCCGGAACTGGCGGCCGGTCTCCAGACCATTCGATTGGGCCGCATGGAGCGCGCCCGCCGCATGAGCGACGACCTCGCGCGCCACGGCATCGAAGGCGCCTACGAGGGCGCCGACGCCTACGCGGCCAACAAGCAGATGGTAGGCCGTACCCATTTCGCCCGCTGGCTGGTTGCGCAGGGGCATGCGCCCGACATGCGCAGCGCATTCCGGCGTTACCTGACGCAGGGCAATCCGGGTTACGTCGAGCACGAGTGGACAACGCTGGAGCAGGCGGTCAACTGGATACGCGCGAGCGGCGGTATGGCCGTGGTGGCGCACCCGGGCCGTTATCCGTTCCATTCGCACGACATGCTGCGGTTCCTCGATGCGTTTCGCGGGCTGGGTGGTGAGGGGATCGAAGTCATCACCGGCAGCCACCATCCTTCCGAATACGGAAAGTATGCCGATCTCGCCCGGGCGTTCAGCCTCAAGGCGTCGCGAGGCGCCGATTTCCATGCGCCAGGCGAGGGCGTCGACATCGGCCGGTTGCCTGCGCTGCCCCATTACTGCAAGCCCGTCTGGCACGGTTGGCCGGAGCTTGCGCACCTTCATTCCTCTTCCATGGCCTGAGCATCGTATGGCGCAATTCTTCAGTATCCACGCGGACAACCCGCAGCCCCGCCTGATCCAGCAGGCGGTCGAAATTCTCAAGCGCGGCGGCGTCATCGTCTATCCGACCGACTCGTGCTACGCGCTGGGCTGCCAGATCGGCGACAAGGAGGCGGCGATGCGCCTGCTCTCCGTGCGCGGGCTCGACACCGGTCACGATCTCACCCTGGTGTGCCGGGACCTGTCCGAGCTCGGGCGCTATGCCCAGGTCGACAACAACCAGTTTCGCCTGCTGAAGACCCACACGCCCGGTGCCTACACCTTCATTCTTCGCGGCACGCGTGAGGTGCCGCGCCGCCTGCTGCACAAGAAGCACGACACCATCGGGCTGCGCGTGCCGGACCACCCGGTCGTGCAGGCGCTGCTGGAGGAGCTGGGCGAGCCCATCCTCTCATCGACCCTGCTCCTGTATGGCGAGGACGTACCGCTGACCGAGCCCTGGGAGATCCGCGAGCGCCTGGAGCGCCAGATCGACCTGGTGATCGACGGCGGCGCTTGCGGCCTGACCGCCACGACCGTGGTCGATCTCACGTCGGACACACCGTCGGTGCTACGCTACGGCAAGGGCGACGCGTCCGATTTCGAGTCCTGAACGCCATGGAACTGTCGCTGATCCAGAAAATCGTCGTCTTCGCCTTGCCGGTGATCTTCGCCATCACCCTGCACGAGGCGGCGCACGGCTACGTGGCCCGCTATTTCGGCGACATGACGGCGGCGGAGCAGGGGCGCATCACGGCCAATCCGATCAAGCACATCGATCCCGTCGGCACCATCCTCGTGCCCTTGCTGATCCTGGTGACGAGCAAGCTGCTCGGCGGCGGGGCGATCCTGTTCGGCTGGGCCAAGCCGGTGCCAGTCAATTTCGCGCGCCTGCGCCGGCCCAAGAAGGACATGCTGTGGGTTGCGGCGGCCGGCCCCGGCATGAATTTCGTGATGGCGGTGTTCTGGGCACTGATGATCCAGCTGGGCCACGCGCTGGGCAGCGGGTTCGCCAGCGCGCCCCTGATGCTGATGGGCGCCGCCGGCGTGTTCATCAACGTCATCCTGATGGCGCTCAACCTCATACCCCTGCCCCCGCTCGACGGCGGCCGTATCGCGGTCAGCTTGCTGCCGGTGAAGCAGGCGATCCAGTTTTCCCGGCTCGAGCCCTACGGCCTGTTCATTTTGCTCGGCCTGCTGTTCACCGGTATTCTCGGCATCATCCTGTGGCCGCTGATCAGCGTGTTCATCGGCCTGACCGCAATCGTGACCGGTCTCGACCCCGCGCAGCTGGTCGGCCTGATCCAGGTCGTGCTGTCCTGATGCCCCACGCCAACCCTTACCGATAATCCCTTACCGCTCAACCAACATGTATTCCGATCGCGTTCTTTCCGGCATGCGCCCCACCGGGCGTCTTCACCTCGGCCACTACCACGGCGTCCTGAAAAACTGGCTGCGTCTGCAAAACGAATACCAGTGCCTGTTCTTTGTTGCCGACTGGCATGCGCTGACGACGCACTACGACACGCCGCAGGCGATCGATGCCAATGTGCGCGACATGGTGATCGATTGGCTGGCTGCCGGCGTCGATCCGGCGCAGGCCACGCTGTTCGTCCAGTCGCGCGTGATCGAGCACGCCGAACTGCATCTGCTGCTGTCGATGATGACGCCGCTGGGGTGGCTCGAGCGCGTGCCCACCTACAAGGACCAGCAGGAAAAGCTCAGCGAGAAGGACCTGTCGACCTATGGCTTCCTCGGCTATCCCTTGCTGCAGTCTGCCGACATCCTGATCTACCGCGCCAACCTCGTGCCGGTGGGCGAGGACCAGGTGCCGCACATCGAGTTCACGCGCGAGATCTGTCGTCGCTTCAATCACCTGTACGGGCGCGAGCCGGGGTTCGAGGACAAGGCCCGCGCAGCCGTCAAGAAGCTGGGTTCGAAGAAGGCCCGCCTGTACGACGAATGCCGCACCGCCTACCAGGAAAAGGGCGACAACGAGGCGCTCGAGTCCGCCCAGGCCCTGTTGAACGACGCGCAGAACCTGTCGATGAACGACCGTGAGCGCCTGTTCGGCTACCTCGAGGGCTCCGGCAAGATGATCCTGGCCGAACCCGAGGCCCTGCTGACCGCTGCTTCCAGGATGCCGGGGCTGGACGGGCAGAAAATGTCCAAGTCCTACAACAACACGATCGCCCTGCGCGAGGATCCCGAGGTCGTCAGCAAGACGATCCGCACCATGCCGACCGATCCGGCCCGCGTGCGCCGCACCGATCCGGGCAATCCGGCCAATTGCCCGGTGTGGCAGTTCCACCAGGTGTATTCCGACGACGGCGTGCGCCAGTGGGTTACGGCTGGCTGCACCAGTGCCGGCATCGGCTGCATCGAGTGCAAGCAGCCGGTGATCGACGCCGTGCTGGCCGAGCTCGCCCCGATCCGCGAGCGGGCGGCCTATTACGAAGACAACCCCGACCAGGTGCGCAACATTCTCGCGGACGGCTGTGAAAAGGCGCAGGAACTGGCGCGCGACACCATGCGGGACGTGCGCGAGGCGATGGGGCTGACGTTCGGCTGAAAGGCTACGCTTCGTCGGCAGGCGCGGCGGGGTCAGTGTTCCGTTCCGGGCTTCATCGTGCGCAGGCGCTTGGTTTCGCCCCGGCGCTGTTTGCCTTCCAGCCGCCGCTTGCGTGACGCCAGTGTCGGTCGGGTGGGATGGCGCGGTTTCTCAACCTCGCAGGCCTCGCGCACCAGATCGAGCAGACGCGCCAGTGCGTCGTCGCGATTGCGGCGCTGGCTGCGGTAGCGATCGGCCTCGATGACCAGCACGCCGTCCTGGGTCAGGCGGCGGCCCGCCAGCCGGACCAGGCGTTCGCGCACCGCGCCGGGCAGCGAAAGCGAGTGCGCAACGTCGAAGCGCAGTTGCACCGCGGTGGAGACCTTGTTGACGTTCTGCCCGCCCGGCCCCGAGGCGCGGACGAAGTCCTCCCGGATTTCGCGCTCGTCGAGTTCGATCTCGGCGTTGACCCGGATCATGTCAATTGAGCGGCTACCACTTCACCACGTGCACATTGTTGAGCGTGCGGCCTAGAAAGCGCTCGCCGATGGTCTGGAAACGCAGAGGCACGTCGGTGACATGAAAGTCGTAGCGCGGCTGGGCAGGTCCGGGGTTGGCGATGTGCTTCTCGGCCAGCACCTGGGCGACCTGCTCGGCCATGGCCTCGGCAGAATCGACCAGGTTGACTTTCTTGCCCACCACCTTGTGCAGCAGCGGCTTCAGCAGGGGGTAGTGGGTGCAGCCGAGCACGAGCGTGTCGATCTGTTCGGCCAGCAGCGGCTTCAGGTAATCCTGCGCGGTCAGCCGGGTCACTTCGTGGTCGAGCCAGCCTTCTTCGACAAGCGGCACGAACAGCGCGCACGCCTGGGAGTGGATGCGCGAATCGGGCGCGTATTCGTGGATGGCGCGCGCGTAGGCATTGCTGTTGATCGTGGTGGGCGTGCCGATGACGCCGATGCGGCGGCCAGAGCGCGCCGACACAGCGCCCGCGTCGATCACGTCGAGCACCGGCACCGGCGACAGGTCCTTGACGACCTGGGAGGCCACCGCCGCCATGGTGTTGCACGCAATGACCAGCAGCTTGACCTCTTTTTCCAGCAGGAACTGCGCAATCTGCGTCGTGTAGTGGGCGATGGTCTCGACCGATTTCACGCCGTAGGGTACCCGCGCGGTGTCGCCGAAATAGACAATGTTTTCGTAGGGCAGCCGCTCCATCAGCGCACGTACCACGGTCAGACCGCCGATGCCGGAATCGAATACGCCGATGGGGGAATGTGCATTCGTGGACATGGGTGGCAAGATGGCGCTCATGAAGAAAACGGCATTTTACCTGCAGGCATGCGTGAGGCGGAATCGGGAATGAGTGGCTGCGGTTGCGGTTCGACCTGCCATGCGGCGCCGCCCGATCCGGGCTACCGGCGTGCGCTGTGGATCGCGCTGGTATTGAACGCGCTGATGTTCGGTGTCGAGCTCGTCGCGAGCTTTGAGGCGCAATCAGTTTCGTTGCTGGCCGACGCGGTCGATTTTCTCGGCGATGCAGGCAACTACGGCGTGGCGCTGTTCGTGCTGGGGCTGGCACCGGTCTGGCGTTCGCGCACGGCCTTGTGGAAAGGCTGGCTGATGGTTGCCTACGGCGTGTTCGTACTGGCCAAGTCCGCCTGGCAGTGGTCCGCAGGCATCGTTCCGGAACCGGTCATCATGGGCTGGGTGAGTTTGCTGGCACTGGCTGTCAACGTGGGGGTGGCGGCGCTGCTGTTTGCGCACCGCCAGGGCGACGCACAGGCGCGCTCGGTATGGCTGTGCTCGCGCAACGATGCGCTCGGCAATCTGGCCGTGATGGGTGCGGCGGCCGGCGTGTGGGCGACCGCGCATGGATGGCCGGACATTATCGTCGCCCTGGTTCTGGCAGGACTGGCGCTGACTTCCGGGGCCTCCGTGATTCGGCACGCCCGGCGGGAACTGCGGGCCTAGTCCGCTCGCTGGCGTTCCAGCGCCCAGGCCACATGCTCGCGAACGAGCGCAGAAGGATGGTCGCTCCGCGAAAGCAGGGCTGCCCGAATGGCGGATGACGGCGGCGCATTGCCCAGCGCGACCGCTACATTGCGCAGCCAGCGCTCATGACCGATGCGGCGGATGGCCGATCCCGCCAGGCGCTCGCTGAAATCGGCCTCGGTCCACGCGAACAGTTCCACCAGCCGTGCGCTGTCCAGCCCGTTTCGCACTGCAAAATCGGGCAGCTCGGCGGTCTGTGCAAAGCGGTTCCAGGGACACGTCAGCTGGCAATCGTCGCAGCCGTAGATCCGGTTGCCGAGCAGCGGCCGCAACTCGGTCGGAATGCTGCCCTTGAGCTCGATGGTCAGGTAGGAGATGCAGCGCCGGGCATCGAGCGTGTACGGCGCAATGATGGCCCGGGTGGGGCAGACGTCGAGGCAGGCCTGGCAGGTGCCGCAATGGCTGGCCTCGGGTGGGTCCACCGGCAGCGGCAGGTCGGTATAGATCTCGCCGAGAAAGAACCATGAACCGTGCTGCCGGTTCAGCAGCAGCGTGTGCTTGCCGCGCCAGCCCAGGCCGGAGCGGCTGGCGAGCTCCACTTCCAGCACCGGAGCACTGTCGGTGAACACGCGGAAATGATGCTCGCCCACTTCGCGGCTGATGC
>JBFHQA010000148.1:0-6017 GCA_041592455.1 Thiobacillus sp.
AGGCGTCGGCCAACCAGCGCGCCGGGCGATGCGGCCGCGTCGCCGACGGCGTGTGCATCCGCCTGTACGACGAGGCGGATTTCGCGAACCGTTCCCGCTTCACCGATCCCGAACTGCTGCGCTCGTCGCTTGCGGGCGTGATCCTGCGCATGAAGTCGCTCGGCCTGGGCGATGTCGTGGGCTTCCCGTTCATCGATGTGCCGAGTTCGCGTCTGATCTCCGACGGCTATCAGTTGCTGGCCGAACTGCATGCGCTCGACGAGCAGGGCAAGCTGACCAGGATCGGCGCCAAGCTGGCCAAGCTGCCGCTCGATCCCCGCATTGCGCGCATGCTGCTGGCGGCCGACCAGCAACGCTGCGTTCGCGAGGTGCTGATCATCGCCAGCGCGCTGTCGGTACAGGACCCGCGCGACCGGCCGATGGAGCGGGCGCAGGCGGCCGACGAGAAGCACAAGCTCTTTGCGGACGAGCGCTCCGACTTCATGGGCTGGCTCAAGCTGTGGAACTGGTACCAGGAACAGGTGCAGCATAAAAAAACCAACCGCCAGTTGCAGACCCTGCTGCAGGATCACTTTCTGTCGCCGCGGCGGATGCGCGAATGGCGCGACATCCACGGCCAGCTGCACGCGCAGGTCAGCGAGCTGGGGCTGAAGGAAAATGACAAGGACGCCGGCTACGACACGATCCACCAGGCGCTGTTGACCGGGCTGCTCGGCAACATCGGCTTTCGCTCCCTCACCCCACCCCTCTCCCCGAGGGAGAGGGAGAAAAGGCTGGGCCCAAACCGATCCAACGAGGGCAACTACCAGGGCGCGCGCAGCATCAAGCTGTCGATCCACCCTGGCTCGGCGCTGGCGAAAAAAGGCCCGAAATGGATCATGGCTGCCGAGCTGACCGACACAGGACGATTGCTCGCGCGCACCGTCGCCGAAGTGCGCCCGGAATGGATCGAGGCCGCCGGTCGCCACCTGCTGACGCGCATGTATATCGAGCCGCACTGGGAAAAAGACGGCGCGCGCGTCGTCGCATTCGAGCGCGTGAGCCTGTACGGCATCACGCTGGCGCCGCGGCGCAAGATCCACTACGGCAGCATCGATCCGGAGCTGTCGCGCGAACTGTTCATCCGCGGCGCGCTGGTAGCAGGTGAATACGATACGAAGGCTCCCTGGTTTGCGCACAACCGTGCGCTGATCAAGGAGATAGAAAATCTGGAGCACAAGGCGCGCAAGTCTGGCGTGTGGCTGGACGAGGAGCGCATCTTCCGCGCCTTCGATGCTCGCATCCCGGCTGGTCTCCACAATGGCGCCGCATTCGAAAAGTGGCGCCAGGAAGCCGAGCAGGCCAACCCGCAGGTCCTGTTTCTGCAGCGCGACGACATCCTCGGCAAAGGCCTGGGCGCCGACCACACGCTGTTTCCCGAATCGATGGCGGTGGACGGCGTGGCATGCAAGCTCAAGTATCGGTTCGAGCCGGGGCATGCGCTCGACGGCGTGACGCTGAAGCTGCCGCTGTACCTGCTCAACAAGATCGAACCTGCGCAGGTCGACTGGCTGGTGCCCGGCCTGATACGGGAAAAACTCACCCTGTTGCTGAAATCCCTGCCGAAGGACAAAAGGCGGCCGCTGATTCCCCTGCCGGACACGGTGACCGAATTTCTCTCCAGTGCAAAACCGGGCGAGCAGCCCCTGACCGAGGCACTGGCAGGCTTCGTCCGCAGGAAAACCGGCGCCGACATTCATCCCGACGAATGGGGAAGCGATTTGCCGGCGCACCTGATGATGAACCTCAGCGTGATCGACGACAGCGGGCAGGAGCTCGCCGGCGGGCGCGACCTCGCTGCGCTGCGTCAGCAACTGGGCGGCGCGGCGCGCATTACCTACGGCGGGGGGGCGGAAGACAGCGCATTCGAGCGCACCGGCCTGACCGAGTGGAGCGTCGGCAAGCTGCCCGAAAAGGTGAAGTTCAAGCGCGGCGGGCGTGAACTGGTCGGATACCCAGCGCTGGTCGACAACGGCGAGACCGTCGACCTGCGGTTGCTCGACGTGGCCGACGTCGCCGAACGGGAGACCCGTCGCGGGGTGATCAGGCTGCTACGGCTGGCGCTGGCCATGCAGTTCAAGCAGCTCGACAAGGACCTGTCGCGCGAAACGGCGCTGGCGCTCAAGTACCGCCACTTTGGCAGCGCCGAGCAGATGCGCGCGGCCCTCGTCGATGCCATTGCCGCGCGCGCACTGCTCGGCGACGACGACACCCCGCGCGACGAGAAGGCCTTCAGCAAGCAGAAAGAGCGCGCCAAGCCGCGCATCGCGGTCGTCAAGCAGGCCCTGCTGAGCGACGTGACGGATATTCTGGACCTACATGCGCAAGTGACTGCGCGACTGAACGCCAAGCCGCAGTTCACCGCGGTGATGCGCGACGAGCACGCCCACCTGTCGGCCCTGGTGGGCGCCGACTTCATCACCGCCACGCCCTGGGCGCATATCAAGGACCTGACACGATACCTGCGCGGTATTCTGAAACGCCTGGAAAAGCTGCCAGCCGCCGAGCAGCGCGATGCGCGCGGCATGGCGGGCGTGCTGACGTTGCAGAACAAGTATCTGGCGCGGCGCAGCCAGGTCAAGGGCGACGTCCCGGCCGAACTGGACGAATACCGCTGGCACCTGGAAGAGCTGCGCATCTCGCTGTTTGCGCAGGAACTCAAGACGCCGTACCCGGTGTCGGTCAAGCGACTCGACAAATTGTGGGACGAGCTTGCCAGGCAGCCCCTTGATTGACTAGGGTTCTGGCATGAGCGAACGCGTTTTCAACCTGCCGAACATCATCACCCTGCTGCGCCTGGCAGCGGTGCCCATCGTGGCATGGCTGATCGTGCACCGGCAATGGGAAGCGGCCTGCTGGCTGTTCCTGGCGGCGGCCGTGTCGGACGGCATCGACGGCTTCCTGGCGCGCTGGCTCGACCAGATGACCCAGCTGGGCGCGGCCCTCGATTCCGTCGCCGACAAGGCGCTGGGCGTGGTGACACTGGTGATGCTGACGCAGGCGGGTGCCATACCGCTGTGGGTGACGCTGGCGATTCTGCTGCGCGACACCATCATCGTGCTCGGCGCGCTGAGCTACCGCGGGCTGGCCGGACACCTGGAAATACACCCCACCTGGCTGGGCAAGACCCACATGGCTGCCGAGTTCGTCCTGCTGACCGTGGTGCTGGCCGGGCTCGGGGAGATCGTGACTGTCGCAGACTGGCTGCCCGCGCTGTTTGCCGGCGTGTTCGTCATTGCCGTGGCATCGGGCATCCAGTATGTCTGGATCTGGAGCGCCAAGGCGCGCCGTGAGCGCATTGCTGGCCGCTAGCCGGACAGCGGTGAACCGGCCCTAGAAGGGCAAGGGCTGCTGGCGGTCCGATTCCTGGCCAGACTTGATCCGGTACATGGCCGCGTCGGCAGCCCGCAGCAGCGCATCTTCATCCGTTCCGTCGTCTGGAAACAGCGCCTGCCCGATGCTGGCGGCGATGTCCACGCCGAGACCGAAAAAATCCTTCTCTGCATTGAGCGCCTGGTCGATCTTGTGCGCAGCGGCGAGCAGGTCCTCCCGTCCCTGCACGCCTTCAAGCAGTACGGCGAATTCGTCCCCGCCCAGGCGGGCCACCGTGTCGGAATCGCGGATGCTCGACGTCAGTTGCCTGGCCACCTCGGTCAGAACCGCATCGCCGACATGGTGGCCGTGCTGGTCGTTGATGGCCTTGAATCGGTCGAGGTCCACATACAGCACCCCCATTTTTCCGCCATAGCGGAGGGCATGGCGGATGGCCTGCTGAAGCCGGTCATAGAACAGCCTTCGGTTGGCCAGGCCGGTGAGCGAATCATGCGTGGCCTCTTCCCGCAACGCCGAGCGGGACTGCTCAAGCTCGATCATCCGTTCGTGCAATTGCTGCGCTCTCAGTCGGCTTGTTCGCAGCGTGCTCCAGGCAATCAGCAGGGACAGCACGATCGCCGAGAGGCCAAACAGCATTGTCAGCAGCAACTTGTGCCGATAGGTCGCCCGGGTCTGTTGCTGGGCCATCAGGTTGTCCTGCTGGTACAGGGCGCGCATGTCGGCCAGTTGCTGGTTGAAAGCCTCCTGCGCCGGGATGACGTCCAGCACCAGCAAATGGCGCGCATCCGCGAAGCGTTCGGCATACAGCAAGTCGATCACGCCTTCCTGCAGCATCTGGATGTGATTGACCTGGCGTGTCTGGGCATCGAATATCCGCTGTTCCGAGGACGTCAGTCCCATCTGACGCAGGGCGCTGCGTCCGCTGCCCACCATGAATCCCGCGCGATTGAACTGCATGTACAGTGCATCGCGCTCGAACGGGTCCTCGGCCAGCGCCATCCGGAACAGGCTGTCGGTGCGGATGTGGGCGGCCACCTGCGTCTGCGTGATCAGGTCGATTTTGCGGTTGTGATGCTCGACCACCGTCTGGATCTGGGCGCCCAGTTCCCGCAATTGCAGCAGGCTGTTCAACGTCAGCCCGCAAATCAGCGCGATCAGCGTGATGAAGGCCGTTCCGGTCCTGAGAGAGAGTCCGCGTCGGGTTGCCATGATCGTCAGCTCAGATAACCTGGAAAGCCCCGTGCGCTAGGTGGCCTGCGAGGTGGGCGAGGGCTTGGGCAGGGCCTGCTGCAGGGCTTTCAGGGTCAAGGCGATTTCCTGCATGTGGACCGAGGGGTCGACCTTGTCGAAGCGCGCCGCGATGCGACCGACGGGGTCGATGATGAACGTATGGCGGCGGGCGAAGCGCATTATCCCCAGGTTGAGCAGGCTGTCGTATGCCGCAGCCGTCTTGCCGTCCGGATCGGACAGCAGGGGAAACGTCAGGCGATGCTTGCGTGCGAAGTCGGCGTGGGTCTGCGGATCATCGACGCTGATGCCGACTATCGATGCGTCGAGATCGTCCAGGGTGCCGATGTCGTCGCGAAACCGGCAGGCTTGCCGGGTGCACACGCGCGTGTTGTCCCTGGGGTAGAAATACAGCACCAGCCAGCGACCAGAGAAGTCGCTTAGCCTGCGGATGCGTCCGTCCTGGTCCTGCAGGGCAAAATCAGGGGCTGCGCTGCCTTCCGGTCGCTGGACGCCCGGCCTCAGCATCCACAGAAACGCGCTTGCCAGCAGCAGCAGAAGCGCTGTGCCGCCCATCATTATTGTCATGATCCGTTCTCCTAGCTTTCAACATAGTCGGCATGCCTGAAAGTTGCAGCTTCGTCGATTCGGCAATCCGCGCACGATTCGGTAGAATGCGCGCCACGCCCCGGTAGCTCAGTGGATAGAGCAACCCCCTCCTAAGGGGTAGGTCGGACGTTCGATTCGTCTTCGGGGCGCCACTTACAGACGCGACAATGGCATGGCCATGCCCGGCAAGCAGACGACTGCCGTAAACAACTGATTGAACTCATGGTGATTTTAGGCACAATCCAGGAAGGATTGTGGCGTCCCCACGGGGATTCGAACCCCGGTTACCGCCGTGAAAGGGCGATGTCCTAGGCCTCTAGACGATGGGGACCCGGACGACGGTGTGAACCGCCAACAACTACTCTTTACTGCCTTGGCTTTCGCCTTTTCGTTCCTTGCTGGAAAGCTGTGTCATCGTGACGCCGAGAAACAAACCGACGAATCCGAATGGTATCAGCGAAATCCAGAACTCTGCATTTTCGCTGCCATGCAGCATTTTCCAAAACCCAACCACCAGACCAACGACACTCAGTATCAACCCCATTAGGGTGGTGATGACGCCAAGCTTGTGCATCGTGCTTCCTGTTTGTTGGTGGAGGTAAGCGGGATCGAACCGCTGACCTCTTGCATGCCATGCAAGCGCTCTCCCAGCTGAGCTATACCCCCACCGAAGCCGCGCATTCTATAGATGCATTCGCGGCTTGTAAAGCCTTCCTGCAGATTTTTAATCAGGAAAAAGTTTGCCGGGGTTCAGCAGATGATGGGGATCGAACTGCTGTCGCACGCCGTGCATCAATGCAAGCGTCCCG
>JBFHQA010000149.1:0-6009 GCA_041592455.1 Thiobacillus sp.
CGAGTGCTTTCCACTGGGGGCGCTATTGGCCAAGCGGCCGGTCACCGGAACGTATCGCGCCAGCAGCGACGTCTTCTGCTATGCCTTGCCGGCCGACGACTTTCTGCAACTGACCCGGCTGTCGCCGGCCTTCCACGATTTCTGCACGCGCCGCATCGCCAATCTGCTGGAGCAGTCCAAGCACCTGATTCAGGCGGGCTACTCCAGGGCCAGCAGCGAGCAGCAGTCGATGGACAGCACGCTGGCGCACATCGTCCGCCGCGAACCCGTGACCTGCGCGCCGGACACGCCGATCCGCCAGGCGCTGCAGTTGATGCACGACCACGGCATCGGCGCGATGGTCGCGGTCGAGGCGGGCCGCCCGATGGGCATCCTCACGCTGCACGACGTGCTCGACCGCGTGGCGCTCGCTGAAGCCGACCTGGACCAGCCCGTGATCGGCGTCATGAGCACCGACCTGGCGACGCTGCCGCCGCACGCAGTCGCTGCCGAAGCAGCACTCGCGATGGCGAAGCGCGGCATCCGCCACGTGCTGGTGGCCAACCAGGGACGGCTCACCGGCGTGATCTCGGAAAAGGACCTGTTCAATCTGCAGCGCGTGGGCTTGAGCCGCATCAGCAACGCGATTCGCCACGCCGACACGCTGGACACGCTGAAGCAGTGCGCCAGGGACATCCAGCAACTCGCGCGCAACATGCTCGCCCAGGGCGTGGCCGCCGAGCAGCTGACGCAGATCATCACCACGCTCAACGACCTGCTGACCACGCGCATCATCGAACTCGAACGCGCGAACAGCCCGGTGGGCGAGATTACCTTCTGCTGGCTCGCGCTCGGCTCCGAAGGCCGTTTCGAGCAGACGCTCAACACCGACCAGGACAACGGCATCATCTTCGCGCCCAGGGACGGCGAAGACCCGGCCGCGCATCGCGAGGTGCTGCTGCCGTTTGCCAGGCGCATCAACCTCGCGCTCGCCGAATGCGGGTTTCCGCTGTGCAATGGCGAAGTGATGGCCTCGAACCCGAAGTGGTGCCTGTCGCTCGACGAGTGGAAGGCCACCTTCGACAACTGGATCTATCACGGCGCGCCGATGGACCTGCTGCATTCGACGATCTTCTTCGACTTTCGTCCGCTCTACGGCGCGACCGGCCTCGGCGCGGCGCTGCGCGAATGGTTGCAACAGGCAGCACCGAAGAACTCGCGCTTCCTGCACCAGCTCGCGGTCAACGCGCTGCGCAACCGGCCGCCGCTCGGCATGGTGCGCGACTTCGTCACGAGCGAGGGCCACACGGTCGACCTCAAGCTCAACGGCATCACGCCCTTCGTCGACGCCGCGCGCATCTTCAACCTTGCGATCGGCGGCGTGCAGACGAACACCGTTGAACGCCTGCGCGAAATCGCCGGCCCGCTCAACATCAAGCCGCACGATCTCGATGCCTACTGCGAGGCCTTCCTGTTCCTGCAGCTGTTGCGGATGCGGCTGCACCACGAACAGAACGAGCAAGGCCTGCCGCTCACCAATCGCGTCGATCCCGACACGCTCAACGACCTTGACCGCCGCATTCTGAAAGAAGTCTTCCGTCAGGCGCGCAAGCTGCAGACCAAGCTCGGGCTCGACTACCAGGTATGAGCTGGTTCGAGCGATTCTTTTCCAGCCCCCCGGAACTCACGCCTGAGCAGACCACGAGACTTGACGCGTGGAAGGCGCTTCCCGCGGCCGATGCCGACCAGTCCGTTGCGACCGGCCGCTTCGTGGTGGTCGATGTCGAAAGCAGCGGCCTCGACCCCCGGCGCGACCAGCTCATCGCAATCGGTGCGGTCGCAGTCGTCGACAGCCAGATCCGGATCCAGGACAGCTTCGAAATCGTGCTGCAGCAGGCGCAGGCGAGCGCCAGGGACAACATCCTGATCCATGGCATCGGCGGCACCGTCCAGCGCGAAGGCGTGCCGCCGGACGAGGCCCTGATCACCTTTCTCGAATTCGTCGGCAAGGATCCGCTGATCGCGTTTCATGTCGCCTTCGATCAGAAGATGATCAACCGGGCGCTGAAGGCCTGCCTGGGCCTGCGCCTCGAACACCCGTGGCTGGATCTCGCCTTTCTTGCACCCGCGCTCGAGCCCCGAATTGCGCGCCACACCCGCACCCTCGACGACTGGATGGCACGCTTCGGCATCGGCAACTACGCGCGTCACAGCGCGCTCGCCGATGCGCTCGCGACCGCTGAACTGTTCCTCGCGCTGCGTCCGCTATTGGCCGCACGCAAGGCCACGAGTTTTCGTGACATGAAAATGCTCGAGGCGGGCTGGCAGCGCCAGCTTCACGCCTGACAAAAAAAACCCCCGCCGAAGCGGGGGTCTTTGCCGTGACCGGGCGCGGATCAGTGCGCCTGGGCCGTACCCGCACCCCGCGGGTAGCGGATGTCCTCGACCAGGTGCTGGATGTGATCCGGGCACGGCGCCGTCATCTTGCTGACGATGAAGGCGACGACCACGTTGACGATTGCGCCGACCACGCCGATGCCTTCCGGCGAAATGCCCATGAACCAGTTGGCCGCCTCGTTCTTCGCCATGGGCTCAATGAAGATGCCCTTGAAGTAGACGATGTAGGCCATGGTGAAGAAGAGGCCCGACAGCATGCCGGCGATCGCGCCTTCCTTGTTCATCTTCTTGTTGAAGATGCCGAGCACGATGGTCGGGAACAGCGACGCGCACGCCAGACCAAACGCGAAGGCCACCACCTCGGCCACGAAGCCTGGCGGGTTGTAGCCGAGATAACCGGCCACCATCACCGCCACGGCGGCCGCGATGCGGCCCGCCATCAACTCGCCCTTCTCGGAGATGTTGCGCGCGAACACGCCCTTCAGCAGATCGTGCGAGACGGCCGCCGAGATCACGAGCAGCAGGCCCGCCGCAGTCGACAGCGCCGCCGCGATACCGCCCGCGGCGATGAGCGCGATCACCCAGTTGGGCAGTCCGGCGATCTCGGGGTTGGCCAGCACCATGATGTCGCGGTCGACCTTGTCCTCGAAACCGCCCGCCTTGCCCTTGGAGCCGAGCTCGTTGCCCTGCCAGCCAGCCGCTTCGGCCTTGGCGAGGAACTCGGCATCCTTGCTGCCGGCGTTGTAGTACTGGATGCGGCCATCCTTGTTCTTGTCTTCCCACGCGATCAGGCCGGTAGCTTCCCAGCGCTTCATCCACTCGGGACGGTCTTCGCCCTTGATGCTGGCCTCGGGCGCGAACACGTCGCCGCCGGTGGCCACCGCCGTGTTCACCGTGGTGGTGAGGTTGTAGCGCGCCATCGCGCCGACCGCCGGAGCGGTGGTGTAGAGGATCGCGATGAAGACCAGCGCCCAGCCGGCCGACACGCGCGCATCATGCACCTTGGGCACGGTGAAGAAGCGCACGATCACGTGCGGCAGGCCGGCGGTGCCGGCCATTAGCGCAAGCGTGATACAGAACACATCGATCATGCTCTTGTCGCCCGACGTGTACTGCGCGAAGCCCAGATCGGTCACCACCTGGTCGAGCTTGGCAAGGAACGACACCTCGCCGAGGCTGCTGCCGAGACCCAGCTGCGGCAACGGGTTGCCCGTGATCTGCAGCGAGATGAACACCGCCGGGATCGTGTAGGCGAAGATCAGCACGACGTACTGCGCGACCTGCGTGTAGGTGATGCCCTTCATGCCGCCCAGCACGGCGTAGAAGAACACCAGGCCCATGCCGACGATCAGGCCGGTCGTGATGTCGACTTCGAGGAAGCGCGAGAACACGATGCCGACACCGCGCATCTGGCCGGCCACGTAGGTGAACGAAATAAAGATCAGGCAGATCACCGCCACGATCCGCGCCGCGTTCGAGTAGTAGCGGTCGCCGATGAACTCGGGCACCGTGAACTTGCCGAACTTGCGGAGGTAGGGGGCGAGCAGCACGGCCAGCAGCACGTAGCCGCCGGTCCAGCCCATCAGGTAGACCGAGCCGCCGTAGCCCAGGAAGGCGATCAGGCCGGCCATCGAGATGAAGGACGCGGCCGACATCCAGTCGGCCGCTGTCGCCATGCCGTTGACGACGGGATTGACGCCGCCGCCTGCCACGTAGAATTCCTTGGTGCTGCCTGCGCGTGCCCAGATGGCCACGCCGATGTAGAGCGCAAACGACAGCCCCACGACGATGTACGTCAGTGTTTTCAGATCCATTGTCAGTCTCCCCTGCCCTTAGTCTTCGTGGACGTCGTGTTCGCGGTCGATCTTGTCCATGCGGCGCGCGTACCAGAAGATCAGGCCGACAAAGACGAAGATGGAGCCTTGCTGGGCAAACCAGAAGCCCAGCGGATAGCCGCCGAGCTGGATGCCGTCGAGCGCATCGCGGAACAGGATGCCGGCACCGAATGACACGATGAACCAGATGACAAGGGTGGTGACCAGTAGCCGGAGCGTTGCGCTCCAGTAGGCCTTGGAATCAAAATCCTGGGGTTTGGACATCGGTTGCTCTCCTCCTATTGCGTGTTTAACATCAAGTCAGAACCGGCATAAACGCATTTTTATTTTGCTGCCACTCTACACCCGCTTTTTCTTATAGTCACCATTTTGGTGCGCAGCGAGGTTCGCGTTCGATCAGAACCGCTTCCCGGCCTGCCGGGCCCGCTGGACCACGATCTGCAGTGCGAAAAAATAGCTCCAGAGAATCAGCGCCGTCGCGCCGGTCCAGACGGCGAACGGTAGCCCCGTCAGCACCACCAGCCCGCCCACGACCAGCAAACCCGCTCCGCCGACGCCATTGATCCCCAGTACCGCGCCGGCCCAGCGCGGGCCGTCCTGGATCTGGCGCCCGCGCCAGTCGGCCACAAAACGATGATCCTTGCGAACTCCGATCCCCCAGGCCCGATACAGCATGCCGATCCCCAGGGGGAAAATGGCCACGAACATCAGGCGCGCCAGCCACACAAACCACTCTTCCATCCACCCCTCCCGGTTGTTGCCTCAAGACAAGCCCCGCATCCTCATCCACAAGCCGGCCACTGGCAAGCCCTCCAAACGGATTTTCAAGCCGCACGACACGCCCTGGCAGCACAATTTCTTGACTTGAAACGCGTTTGAGGTTTAAATGCCGGGCTTCGGTTTGATGCGTGCAGCCCTGCTGCGCCGATCCAGACCGTGGCAACACCGGCCAGTTAGCTCAGTTGGTAGAGCAGCGGATTGAAAATCCGCGTGTCCTTGGTTCGATTCCGAGACTGGCCACCAGCATTCTCAACGGCCCCCAGCGATGGGGGCCGTTTTCATTTCCGAATCACCTTGCTGTGCTGCCAACCCTGCCCCGCCCTCAGTGACCTGAGTAGTTAATTTGAAACCAATCTGTTTGTGAGTCCTGTAATTTAACGACAGAAAGGACTTGCAGATGAAGAAGCGATTTACCGAGGAACAGATTGTCCGGATTCTCCGGGAAGCCGAGATCGGTGGCATGCAAATTCGGGAGTTTGCCGCAAGCACAACGTCACTGAGCAAACCTTCTTTCGCTGGCGCAACAAATATGGCGGCATGGATGTGTCGGATGCCAGGCGGCTGAAGGAACTAGAGAGCGAGAACGCCAAGCTCAAGCGCAAGGTGGCCGAGCAGCTCCTGGTGATCGACGGCCTGAAGGAGTTCTCCGGAAAAAAATGACTACCCCGACCGGTCGACGCAAAGCCATGGAACTGCTCACGCGTCGGGGTATATCGAAGCGGGCGGCCTGCCGCTACCTGGGGGTGAGCCGGCGCATTGGTCATTATGAACTTCGGCAGCCGGCCAAGGATCGGCTGCTTGGCGAACAATTGATGTTGGCCTCGCAGCAATATCCTCGCTTTGGCTATCGCCGCACGGCGGCCTGGCTCGACGAAAGCGTGTGCCGGGTGCGCAGGCTGTGGAGCCAGTTGGGGCTTAACCTGCCCAAGCGCCGGCCGCGCAGGCGGCGCAGTGGAACCGACATCCGCCTGCCTGGCGGCACCCAGCCCAACAGCGTGTGGAGCTATGACTTCGTGCA
>JBFHQA010000150.1:0-5927 GCA_041592455.1 Thiobacillus sp.
CATCGGGTAACGGGCGCTGATCGGCGTGCCGCAGGCGGAGCATCGGCCGCGCAGCCACAGCCAGGACAGGACCGGAATGTTTTCCAGGGCGGTGATCGCGTGCCCGCACTTGGGACAGGCCGAACGCGGCAGCCACAAGTCGTAGCGCGGCAAGTCCGGCGGGGTGTCGCCACGCAGTTCCGCGCACTGTGCGTGCCACTCGTTTTCCATCATCCGGGGCATCCGGTGGATGACGACGTTGAGGAAGCTGCCGATCAGCAGGCTGAATAAAAAAACCAGCCCGGTGAACAGGACTGGTTCGTTAGAGAACGTCTCCATCACGCGCCTACGATTGCGCCCATTTTGAAGATCGGCAGGTACATCGCGATGACCATGCCACCGATCAGGGTTCCCAGCACCACCATGATGATCGGTTCCATCAGGCTGGACAAGGCCGCAACGGCATCATCGACTTCCGCTTCGTAAAAGTCCGCGACTTTGCCCAGCATCGAGTCAAGCGCTCCAGACTCCTCGCCAATCGCGGCCATTTGCAGCACCATGTTGGGGAATCGCCCGGAGTTTTGCATCGCCACCGTCAGCGCGGTACCGGTCGACACCTCGCCGCGTATCTTGTTGGTCGCCTCGACAAAGACCTGGTTGCCCGATGCGCCCCCCACCGACTCCAGCGCCTCGACCAGCGGCACACCGGCGGCGAACATAGTGGAGAGTGTACGCGTCCAGCGCGCGATCGTGGCTTTTTCGATCACGGGACCAAAAATGGGCAGTTTGAGCAAGGCCCGATCCATGAACATCTGCACCTTTCGCGAACGCTTCCAGGCTTGCAGCAGTGCATAGATGCCGCCACCGATACCACCGAAGATCGCCCACCACCAATTGACGAAGACATCAGAAATAGCCATCACGACCATGGTCGGAGCCGGAAGATCGGTACCAAAGCTGCTGAACAGATCCTTGAAAGCCGGAATCACGAACATCATGATGACGGCCGTGATAATGAAGGCCACCACGATGATGGAGACCGGGTAAAACAGCGCCGACTTGATCTTGCTCTTGATCGCCAGGATTTTTTCCTTGTATACGGCCAGGCGCTCAAGCACACCCTCCAGGATACCGGCCGATTCGCCTGCCCCGACCAGGTTGCAGAACAGGGCATCGAAGTACAGCGGATGCCGGCCGAAAGCCTGGGTCAGGCTGCTGCCCTTTTCGATGTCTGCCTTGATCTCCATCAGCAACCGTTGCATCGAGGGGTTGGAATGGCCGCGCGCGACGATCTCGAAGGACTGCAGCAAGGGCACGCCGGCCTTCATCATGGTCGCCAGTTGCCGGGTGAACAGCGTGACGTCCTTGTCGCTGATGCGCTTGGCGCCAGAAAACAGGGTGCTCTGCTTCTTGACCTTGCTGACGGTGATACCCTGCTTGCGCAACTGGGCGTTGACCATGGCTTCGCCGCCCGCCTGCATCTGGCCCTTGACCTTCTTGCCGCGCTTGTCCATGCCTTCCCACAGGAAGGTGGCATCCTTGACTGCCTTTGCTGCTGTAGCCATAGAGGAGTTCCTTAGATATTGGTGACGGCCTCGACCTCTTCCAGCGAGGTGAGTCCTGCTTTCACTTTCAACAATCCTGCCTGGCGCAGGTCGAGCACCCCTTCCTTGCGCGCCTGGTCGGCGATATCCGTCTCATCCCCGCCCTTCAGGATGATGCGGGTCATGGCGTCGGTGATCGGCATGACCTGATAGATGCCGACCCGCCCCTTGTAGCCTGTTCCGCCGCAGATGTCGCAGCCGACGGCCTTGTAGGGTTTCCAGGTTCCGTCCAGCTGCTCCGGCGTGAAGCCGGCGGCCAGCAGGGCCTCGTCCGGGATGTCGGCCGGCTGCTTGCAACTGCACAGGCGGCGTCCCAGGCGTTGCGCCGTGATCAGGATCACCGAGGACGCAACGTTGAAAGGCGCGACCCCCATGTTGAGCAGACGGGTCAGCGTGCCCGGCGCATCGTTGGTGTGCAGCGTCGACATCACCATGTGGCCGGTCTGCGCCGCCTTGATGGCGATATCGGCCGTTTCCAGGTCGCGGATCTCGCCGACCATGATGACGTCCGGATCCTGACGCAGAAAGGATTTCAGCGCCGCAGAGAACGTGAGGCCGGCCTTGTCGTTGACGTTGACCTGGTTGATGCCCGGCAGCTGGATTTCAGCCGGATCTTCCGCAGTCGAGATGTTGACGTCGGGCTTGTTGAGGATGTTCAGGCAGGTGTAGAGCGAAACGGTCTTGCCGGAACCGGTCGGGCCAGTCACCAGCACCATGCCGTAGGGGCGCTGCACCGCGTTCAGCAGCAGTTCCTTCTGCCACGGCTCGTAGCCGAGCGCCTCGATGCCCAGCTGGGCGCTGGTGGGGTCGAGGATACGCATGACGATCTTTTCGCCGTAGAGCGTCGGCAGCGTGCTGACCCGGAAATCGATGGCGCGGTTCTTCGACAGCACCATCTTCATGCGGCCGTCCTGCGGCACGCGCTTTTCCGAAATATCCAGCCGCGACAGCACCTTGATGCGCGACGCGACCTTGTCCTTGATCGCCATCGGCGGCTGGGCCACCTCGGACAGCACGCCGTCGCGCCGGTAGCGGATGCGGTAGTACTTCTCGTAGGGCTCGAAGTGGATGTCGGACGCGCCCTGGTTGATCGCGTCGAGCATGATCTTCTGCAGGTAGCGCACCACCGGCGCGTCGTCGATCTCGATGCCGCCCGTATCCTGCTGCGAGGCGACCTCCTCCTCGTCCATGAAATCGAGGTTGAGGTCCTCGGCATTCAGCACGGCCATCGTGTTGTCGTCGGCCTCGCCCGCCTTCTGGATCAGCTTGCCGAGCTTGTCGTCCTCGACGACCACCGGTTCGACGGCCTGGCCCGTCTGGAACTTGACCTCGTCCAGCGCCTGCATGTGGGTCGGGTCGGACGTCGCCACATACAGCTTGTTGCCGCGCTGGTAGAGCGCGACCACGCGACGCTTCTGCACCAACTTGGGGTCGAGCAGCCCCTGCGGCAGGCTGTCGGCATCCATCGAATTCAGGTCCAGGTACGGAAACCCGAAGGAAATCGCGGCAAACTCGGCGATCTGGTCGGCCTTGAAGCGCTTGCCCCGGAGAAGCTCGGTCACGAACGAGTCACCCGCCTGATGGGCTCGCTTCCAGACGCCCTCGGCCTCGTCCTCCGACAGCCAGCCATGGTTGACCATGGCGCGCGCCAGTCCGGTTAAGTTGACGGTATTTGTCACAGCAGCCATATGCGTGGTTCCAGACAAGTCCAGATGAGTTATCGGTCGCCTCGGCGTGCCAGCCACCTGGCCGCCGATGGAGAATCAAAGGCCTTAACGGCGATATTTCGTCTAAGTTGAGACATTTTCGGGGGGCGCCTCCTCCGATACCGGCAGGTAGATGCGCGCCATTTTCACGGCACGGTCCTGGGTCTGCACGATTTCTACGGGCACGTCCCCGATCTTGAGGCTCACGCCCACTTCGGGGATATCCTCGAACTGCTCCAGCAGCAGGCCGTTCAGCGTCTTCGGCCCATCCAGCGGCAGCGACAGGCCCAGCTTGCGGTTGAGGTGACGCAGCAGCACCGAGCCCTCGACCAGCCAGCAGCCGTCGGCCTCGCTGCGCAGATAGCCCGTGTCCGAAGGCGCCTGCGTGGTGAATTCGCCGACCATCTCCTCCAGCAGGTCTTCCAGCGTCACCAGGCCCTGCAGTTCGCCGTATTCATCGACCACCAGCGCCAGCCGCCTGCGGCCGCGCTGGAAGTTGCGCAACTGCGTGAACAGCGGGGTGCCTGCGGGGACGAAATAGGGATCCTCAAGGTTTTCCTTCAAGGTGTCCGGATCGAGTTCGTCGCCGGTCAGGGCATGCAGCACCCGGCGCACATGCAGCACGCCCAGCAGGTTGTCGGACGACCCCGCGTGCACGACCAGTCGGGTGTGGTGGCTGGTGGAAATCTGCTGGCGCAGGCGATCGGGCTCGTCCTCGATGTCGATCGCCTCGATCTGGTGGCGCGGCGTCATCACGTCGTCGACGGTGATGTCCTCCAGTTCCAGCAGATTGACGAGGATCCTATGGTGTTCGCGCGGCAGCATGCCGGAAGACTCCAGCACGATGGTGCGCAGCTCTTCCAGCCCGAGGCGGCTGCCCTGGCCCGGATCGGGCGGCTTGATCCGCAGCAGCCACAGGATGCCCTGCACGAACAGGTTGACGAACCAGACGACCGGATAGGTCAGCTTGAGCATCGGCATCAGCACGAAGCCGGCCGGATAGGCCACGCGCTCGGGATACGAGGCGCCGAGCACCTTGGGCGTCACCTCGCTGAACACGAGGATCAGGAAAGTCAGCAGCAGGGTGGCGACCGACAGCGCGAGATCCGAGTCGCCGTAGAGCCGGATCGAAATGATGGTCGCGAGCGTGGCGGCGGCAATATTGACGAGGTTGTTGCCGAGCAGGATCACGCCCAGCAGCTTGTCGGTCTGGCCCAGCAGCGACTGCGTCAGGATGGCGCCGCGATGGCCCGTTTCGGCCGCGTGGCGCAAACGGTAGCGGTTGATCGCCATCATGGCCGTTTCGGAGGCCGAGAAGCAGGCCGACACAAACAGCAGGCCTGCCAGCAAACCGAACAGGGTACCGATCGAGAGTTCTTCCAAAGACTATATCTTCCTGCAGTAAACCGTAAATTGAGGTTGCGACCGGGGCCGATCAGCGCCCGAGCAGCACTTCCAGCACGAACTGGGTGCCCAGGTAGGCCAGCAGCAGCAGCGTGAACCCGGTGATCGTCCAGACCAGCGCCGTACGGCCGCGCCAGCCGCGATAGTGCCGCCCCAGCAGCAGGCCGCCGAATACCAGCCAGGACAGGATGGCGAACACGGTCTTGTGCGAAAGCTGCAGGGACCGCCCGAACAGTTCTTCCGAAAAGAACACGCCGCTCAGCACGGTCAGCGTCAACAGGGCAAAGCCGAACCCGATCGTGCGGAACAGCATGGCCTCGAGCGTCAGCAGCGGCGGCGCGCCATTTTGCAGGCGGGCGCCCCGATGCAGCTGCTTCTCCAGCATCGTCATCAGCACGGCATTCAGGGCCGCCACCGCCAGCAGGCCGTACGCCAGGAAAGACACCACCAGATGCGCGCGCAAGGCCAGCGCTTGCGAGTTCGGAATGACATGACTGTCGGTGAACACGAGCATGCCCAGCACCGACAGGGCGGCCAGGCCGCTGACCCACGACTGCAGGCGTGCCATCGGCGCGCCATGGCTGGACACCGAGTAGGCCAGTGCCGTCAGCCACAGGATCGTCGACAGCGAGTTGCCGAACCCGAGCCGGATATCGCCCTGCCCCAGCACCGAGTGATAGATCAGCCCGCCATGAGCCAGCAGTGCCAGCGGGATCAAGAAACGCACCGATGCGGCGGAAGGCTCACGCTGCAGACGCCAGGCCACCCAGCCGTACAGCGCGCCCACACACAAAGTAACCAGCAATAGCGGAGACATTCGTTAAAATGGAAAGTTGAATCGGTCAGCCCCATTATCCATGCCGCCCTCGGCGGCAACAAGGAAGCCATGCTAGAAAATCTCAGCGGACGCCTCGCCGGCGTCGTCAAATCCCTCCGCGGCCAGGCGCGCATCACCGAGAGCAACGTACAGGACACGCTGCGCCAGGTGCGCCTGGCCCTGCTCGAAGCCGACGTCGCCCTGCCGGTCGTCAAGGACTTCATCGAGGCTGTGAAGACGCGCGCGATGGGCCAGGAGGTGCTCGCCAGCCTGTCTCCCGGCCAGGCGCTGATCGGCATCGTCCACGAGGAGCTCACCCGCCTGATGGGCGGCGAGAACGCCGAACTCAACCTCGCCGCCACGCCGCCCGCCGTCATCCTGATGGCCGGCCTGCAGGGCTCGGGCAAGACCACCACC
>JBFHQA010000151.1:0-5892 GCA_041592455.1 Thiobacillus sp.
CAATACGAAAAAGCGGCCTGTCGGCCGCTTTTTTCATTCGCCGCGGATGAAGTGTTCGCGGTAGAACTTGAGTTCGTCGATGGATTCGTAGATATCGGCCAGCGCTTCGTGCTTGTTGGATTTCTTGAAGGTTTCGGCGAGGCCCGGCCGCCAGCGCTTGGCGAGTTCCTTGAGGGTGCTGACGTCGAGGTTGCGGTAATGGAAGAATTCCTCGAGCTTGGGCATGTAGCGCGCCATGAAGCGGCGGTCCTGGCAGATCGAGTTGCCGCACATGGGCGAGGTCCTGGGCGGGACGTGCTGCTTCACGAATTCGAGCATCTGCGCCTCGGCGGCGGCCTCGTCGAGTTGCGAGGCCTTGACCCGGTCGATCAGGCCTGATTTGCCGTGCGTGCCCTTGTTCCAGTTGTCCATGGCATCCATGACCGCATCCGGCTGGTGCACCACCAGTACCGGGCCTTCGGCCACCGTGTTGAGGTCGGCGTCGGTCACGACGATGGCGATTTCGATGATGCGATCGGTATCGGGCGACAGGCCGGTCATTTCCATGTCCAGCCAGAGCAGGTGTGTGGGGTTCACGGGCATTTCAGGTTTCCTTCATCAGACAGTCCGCCATTCTCGCATACGATGCCGGGGTCGCTGGCGTTATTGCCGCCCGGTGACGATAATGTACGTTTAGCGCATGCAAGGAGCACCCTCATGAAAATCCTGATTCCCGTCGTGCTGGGCCTCTTTCTGTCGAGCGGCATCCACGCTGCCCCGTTTGCCAAGGGCGACCCCAAGACGGGCAAGGCGCTGCACGACAAGACCTGCACCAGTTGCCACGCAAGCATGTTCGGCGGAGACGGCAGCAAGATCTACACCCGTGCCGACCGCAAGACCAGGACCGCACAGCAGCTGGCGGCCCGCATTTCGGGCTGCAATGCCAACACGGGCGCAGGCTGGTTCCCGGCCGAGGAAGAACATGTGGCCGCCTACCTCAACCAGATGTACTACCAGTTCAAATAAGGAGGGATCATGACGACGGTTGTCGAGGAACTCGTCCGCAAGAAGTGCGCGCCCTGCGAGGGTGGCGTCGAGCCCCTGAATGACGCGCAGATCGCGCCCCTGCTGAAGGGTCTGTCGGGCTGGCAGCGCGACGGCGAAAAGATCGCCAAGGAATTCAAGTTCAAGGACCATTACCAGGCGCAGGCCTTTACCAATGCAGTGATGTGGGTGTCGCACCGGGAAGACCATCACCCTTATCTGCTCGTGGGCTACAACACGGTCAAGGTCGAATACTGGACCCACGCCATCGGCGGCCTGTCCGAGAATGACTTCATCTGCGCAGCCAAAGTGGACGTGCTGTTTGAAATCTGAGCGATGCCCCAGCTGACCGGCCGGGTGGTGGCGGCCTTCAGCCGCCGATTCATCGTCGAGACGGCCAGCGGCGATCTGCCTTGCCAGGTCAGGGGGCGTCACCTGCGCGTGGTGTGCGGCGACCAGGTCGAGTACCGCCTGGACGGCGACGGCGGAGTCATCGAGACGGTGCTGTCGCGCGCGAGCCTGCTGTATCGCTCCGACGCATTCAAGACCAAGGCCATTGCCGCCAATGTCACGCAGCTGGCGGTGGTAGTGGCGGCGCGCCCCAGTTTCTCGATGGAACTGGTGCAGCGCTGCATTCTCGCTGCCGAAGACCAGGGCATCGCCAGCCTGCTCATCCTCAACAAGACCGACCTGCCCGAGACGCCCGAGGCGCTTGAACGCCTGCGCTTGCTGACGCGGATCGGCTATCCGCTGGTCACGCTGTCGGCACTGCAGGACACGGCGCCCCTGCGCCCGCTGCTTGCGGGCCACACCACCCTGCTGATCGGTCAATCCGGCATGGGCAAGTCCACGCTGATCAATGGGCTGTTCCCGGACGCGGACGTGACGACCGCTGAGTATTCCGAGGCGCTGGACAGCGGGCGCCACACCACGACCCATACCCGGATGCACCGGCTGGATTCCGATTCGGCGGTGATCGATTCGCCCGGCCTGCAGGAGTTTGCCCTGCAGCATCTTGATGCCCCGGCGCTGGCGCACGCGTTTGTCGAGTTTCGCCCCTACCTGGGACAGTGCCGCTTTCGCGACTGCAAGCACGAAACCGAGCCGGGATGCAGGATCCAGGAGGCTGTCGAGGCCGGAGACATCGATCCGTCGCGGCTCCAGCTGTTCCAGACATTGCGCCGCCTGCAGCAAAACGCCGCCCAGCGGCTATAAACAGGGTATCGAAAAAGAAATCGAGGAGACCATGATGCAAAAGCTGTTTTATCTATTGATCATGGCGTATCTGGGCTTCGTTGCACCGGCACAGGCGTCCGGAAAGTGGGTAGCCACGCCGTATGCACCCGCCAAGGTCATGTTCGAGTTCTACCTGGACAATCCGCAGAAAATCAACAGCGCCCTGTTCTGGGTGCGCTCGGTGATGAACCCCCTGATGGCCGACCCCTACAACTACGCGCCGGAAGACCTGAAGATCGTTATCGTGATCCACGGCACAGAGATCGTGACGGTGGCCAAGCACAACGAGGCCAAATATCAGGAGGCCGTCGACCGCATGCGCTACTACGCCGGGTTCGGGGTGTCGTTCAAGGTGTGCGGCCAGGCTGCCGAGGATTTCGGCTATTCGGTCAAGGACTTCCAGGATTTCATCGAGGTCGTGCCCAATGCGATCACCGAACTGGCGCACTGGCAGCAGCAGGGCTATGCGCTGATCATCCCGCAGATCATGGACAAGAAATTCGACATCGAGTCGATCCGTTAATCGGTTTGGGCATCACGTTTGCTCCCTCTCCCTTGCGCGGAGAGGGTGTCCGGGCATCACTCCGGCCAGTGCTTGATGTAGCGCTTGAGCAGGCTGTTCTCGAAGTTGGCCATCTTGAGGCTGGCACGCGCCACGTCGTGGAATGAAATGATGCCAAGCAGCTTGTTGCCGTCGAGAATCGGCAGGTGGCCGATGTGCGACTTGGTCATGACGTCGCGCGCGTAGTCCACCGAGTCGTCTGCGCTGGCCACCACGGGCTCGCGCTCCATGATGGTACGCACCTCGGCAGACTTGAGGTCGCAGCCCTGCTTGGCCAACCCCTTCACCACATCGCGCTCGGTCAGGAGACCGACCATTTCGCCGTTGTTCAACACGACGAGCGAGCCCACGCCCAATCCCACCAGCTTGGCGACGGCGCTTTCGACCGAGTCGGTCGGCGCAATGCTGTGAATGTCGTCGCTCTTGAGGGTGAGGATTTCGCGAATCTGCATGGTGTGCTCCGGGTTCGGTTGTGTGCCCGCTATGATAACCAAAGCGGACGGACTAGAGGAAAAAGCGCGCTCAAGGCCTGACCAGCGCAGCCTCGACCTGCTGGCGTTTTTCTGCGCCGCAGAGCGACTCCACCAGCGCCAGGGCAAAGTCCATCGCCGTACCCGGTCCGCGCGAGGTCACCACCTTGCCGTCCTGCACCACGGCGCTCTGGCTCAGCTTGATGTCCGGCGTCGAGTCGAGAACACCCGGGTAGCTGGTGGCCTGCCTGCCCTTGAGCAAGCCGGCCTCGGCCAGCACCATCGGGGCGGCGCAGATCGCTGCCGTGTAGCGCCCGTCGGCCGCCATCTTCTTCAGCAGTTCGATGATCCGCGCGTCATTCTTGAGGTGTGAGGCACCCGGCATGCCGCCGGGCAGCACCACCATGTCGTAGCTGTCCTGCAGCGCCACATCGAGCGTGACGTCCGGCACCAGCTGCACGCCCCGGCTGGCGCGGACGATGCCGGCCTTGAGACCGGCCGTCACCACCTCGATGCCGGCACGACGCAACAGATCGATGATCGTGACGGCTTCGAGCTCCTCGCAGCCGTCCGCCAGCGGAACCAGAACCTTGGCCATGTTCGTCTCCTGTTGTGTGCGGATACCCGCGCCCGACAATCAGTCGCGGAAATTCTGATACTGCAGGGGGAAATCGGTAATGCTCTTGCGCACCAGGGCGATAGTCTCCTGCAGGATGTCGCGCTTGGCGCCCGACACGCGCACGCTGTCGCCCTGGATGCTGGCCTGGACCTTGAGCTTGCTGTCCTTGATGCACTTGACGATCTTCTTCGCCAGTTCGGTCTCGACGCCGGTCTTCACCGTGACGCTCCGCTTGACCTTGTTGCCCGAGACCTTTTCGACGCTGCCGATATCCAGGCACTTCACGTCGATGCTGCGCTTGGCCAGCTTCTGCGACAGGATGTCCTGCACCTGCTCGAGCTGGAATTCGGTGTCGGCAAAAACCGTCAGCACGTATTCGGCCTGCTCGACGCGGGCATCCGAGCCCTTGAAGTCGAAGCGCGTGGAAACTTCCTTGTTGACCTGGTCGACGGCATTGCGCACTTCCTGCTTGTCGACTTCGGAAACGATGTCAAAACTCGGCACGTTTATTCCTCCACATCCATGACATACGATTGAATTGGCAGCCCGGTCTCGTCGTGGAACTCGGCGGCGGCCGCGACGCCCAGCCGCGCGATGGCTTCGGCATCCAGCGCGGGGGCGCGATAGGCCGCGAACATCGCCCCCAGGGCATAGGGGCTGCCGCTGCCGTAGGCGTAGAAACGCGAGAACTCCTGCACCGTACGATGCGCCGCCACGCCAAAGATGCCGGACGGATTGGCGATCAGCACGTCCATGCGGGTCGACTCCAGGTCTTCTTCCTTGTCTTCGCCGGTTTGGAGAAAGTACTGCTCCTTCAGCACGGGATGCATCTGGTTCCACGCGCTGAAAATGTGCTGGGTCGAATCCAGCTCGGGCGGCGACTCCAGATTGGCAAAATAGTCCGTCAGGATCAGCTTGAACGTCGCCGATCCGGTAATGGCGACGAAGCTCTCCCCGACGCGAATGATCTTCTCATGATTGACCACATAGGACGCCGACTCCTTGCCGCCGCCCCATTTCGTCAGCGTGTCGGCCGCGATGGCGATGCGGCCATCCTTCTTGACGACGGTGACGGTGGTCATGGCCTGGCGGGCAATCAGCCGAAATGGCAGACGTAGTGGTACGGCTCGCCCGACACCTCGATGTCGAAGCTGGTATTCGCCGGCACGTCGAACGATTCGCCCGCCTGGCAGGACTTCCATTCCCCGCCCTGGATCCGGTAGCGGCAGCTGCCTGCCACGCTCTCCATGATTTCCGGCGCGCCGGTATTGAAGGTGAGCGTGGACGGCAGGATCACGCCGACCGATTTTTTGGTGCCGTCGGCCAGCGTGATGCTGTGCGACACGCACTTGCCGTCGAAGTAGACGTTGGCCTTGGACACGACCGACACATTGTTGAACTGGCTCATGTTGATGATCAATCCTGAAAGTTTGGGTTAGCGGGCATTGCGCTTGGCGGCGATGCGCAGGCGCAGCGCGTTGAGCTTGATGAAGCCGTTGGCATCGACCTGGTCGTAGGCGCCGGCGTCATCCTCGAACGTCGCGATGGTCGAGTCGAACAGCGAATCGGTCTGGGAGTCGCGCGCAACGACGATGACGTTGCCCTTGTACAGCTTGATCCGCACCGTGCCGTTGACGTGTTCCTGCGTGTTGTCGATCAGTTCCTGCAGCGCGGCGCGCTCCGGGCTCCACCAGTAGCCGTTGTAGATCAGGCTGGCGTAGCGCGGCATCAGGTCGTCCTTCAGGTGGGCGACTTCGCGGTCCAGGGTGATGGACTCGATGGCGCGGTGCGCCTTCAGCAGGATGGTGCCGCCGGGCGTTTCGTAGCAGCCGCGCGACTTCATGCCGACATAGCGGTTTTCCACCAGGTCGAGGCGGCCGATGCCGTGCTTGCCGCCGAGCCGGTTCAATTCGGCGAGCAGTTCGTGCGCGGGCATGTCCTGGTCGTTGATCGCCACCAGGTCACCCTGAATGAAACGCAGC
>JBFHQA010000152.1:0-5710 GCA_041592455.1 Thiobacillus sp.
AATCTTGGTCAGCTTCCCCTGCTCGTCGAGCGCATGCAATTCGGCCAGCAACTGATAGCCGTCGGAGATCAGACGCGAACTCGGCACATCGATAAATGGGAAGCCCACGACATCGCCCAGGCCGAGCGACTTCATGCGCAGGATCACGCCGGCCAGCGACGAGCGCAGCAGTTCGGGATCGGTGAAGCGGGGACGGTTCGCGAAGTCCGCCTCGTCGTACAGGCGGATGCACACGCCGTCGGCGACGCGGCCGCATCGCCCGGCGCGCTGGTTGGCCGACGCCTGCGAGACTTTTTCGATCAGCAGCTGCTCGACCTTGTTGCGCGCCGAGTAGCGCTTGACGCGCGCAGTGCCAGGATCGATGACGTAGCGAATGCCGGGCACGGTGAGCGAGGTCTCGGCCACGTTGGTGGCCAGCACGATGCGCCGCAGGGCGCTGGTCGGTCTGAAGATCGCGTCCTGCTCGGCCACCGACAGCCGGGAAAACAGCGGCAGGATCTCGGTGCCGGGCGGATGGTGCTTGCGTAGCGCCTCGGCGGTATCGCGGATTTCGCGCTCGCCGGGCAGGAAGACGAGGATGTCTCCGGGCCCGACGCGCGCAAGTTCGTCGGTGGCATCGAGGATGGCGGTTATATCGCTTTGGGCATCGCGTTTGCTCCCTCCCCCCTTGGGGGAGGGGTGGGGTGAGGGCCTGCCGCCGCGTGCCCCCTTGCCCTCGCCTCCGCTTGCGGGGGAGGACGATTCATCGCGCTCGATGGGGCGCCAGCGGATCTCGACCGGGTAGGTGCGGCCCGACACCTCGATCACCGGCGCATCGTTGAAATGCGCTGAAAAGCGCTCGGCGTCGATGGTGGCCGAGGTGATGACGACGCGCAGATCGCGGCGCTTCTCGAGCAGCGTCTTGAGATAGCCGAGCAGGAAGTCGATGTTGAGGCTGCGTTCATGCGCCTCGTCGATGATGATCGTGTCGTAGCGGGAGAGCAGCGGGTCGCCCTGGCTTTCGGCCAGCAGGATGCCGTCGGTCATCACCTTGATGGCAGTGTCGTGGCGCACCTTGTCGGTGAAGCGCACCTTGTAGCCGACCAGGCCGCCCAGCTCCGATCCCAGTTCCTGAGCGATCCGGGCCGCCACCGAACGCGCGGCGATGCGGCGCGGCTGGGTGCAGCCGATCAGCTTGCCGGCGCGCGCCGCGCCGGAGGCCATCTGCGCCTCCAGGCACATCTTGGGAATCTGCGTGGTCTTGCCGGAACCGGTTTCGCCGCACAGGATCAGCACCCGGTGGTTGCGGAGCGCGGCGAGGATGTCGTCGCGGCGCGCGCTGACCGGCAGGTCAGGATAATTCATCCGGCCCGGCAGGTCGGGATACTGGATGCGGACAGACGGGACGTTCGCGTCTGCCGGCGTGTCGTTACTTGTTGTGAAGGTATTTGACGTCATCAAAGGTTTCCAGCCACTGAGGGCGATACACCGCCATGACCGTGATGGCCATGCCGGTGGAAAACGCCTCGGCCCAGCTGATCAGCAGGGTGGCATACGGGGTGTAGTGGGCCATCAGGTAATCGAGGGTGTAGGCGTCGGCCAGCACCATGACGCCGGTGGTGGCCAGGCCGATGGCCGCGACCGAGAGCGCCGCGCCGAAAAAGCCGTTGCCGAGCACGTAAATGAAGAAATGGTTCGGCAGGCGGCGTTCGAGCAGGCGGAATATCTGCCAGCTGACGGCCGCCGGCAATGCGGCGTGCAGCAAGACGTCGAAGCCCAGTGCGGCCAGGCTGCCACGCCCGAATGCCGCGTTGGCCAGCATGATCAGCGTGCCGGCAGCGATGGCTCGCCAGAAGCCGAACATCAGCGTCAGCGCCGCGATGCCGAAGAAGTGGAAGGTCAGCCCCGGCTTGATCCCGGTGCGGATCTGCCAGAGCGCCAGCACCACCACGGTGGCGCCGAGAAACAGATTCAGACGCACCGGCTCGGCCAGGCGGCGCCAGTCGCCCGACATCAGCCAGCGCCAGCCCAGCCAGGCCAGCCCCAGCCAGCCGAACACAAGAAATGATTGCGGGAGGGCAAGCGCGGTAAAATTCATGCACGGATTTTACGCGATGCCTTTGCCCGCTGCCGTCCCCTGTACCGAGTACCCGTCATGTCCCAACACAAATCCAGCGGCGCGTTGAACGAAGCCGACATCGCCACCCTGGCCGACCTCATCGACGAGGCCGCGACCCGCACCGACGCGCCGCTGTCGCTCGAAGGCGTGGATGGCTTCATTACCGCCCTGCAATGCACGCCGCGTGACATCCCGGCGGAGGAATACCTGCCGGTGCTGTTTGGCCTGGACAAGCCGGCTGAACTTTTTCCCGATCCGAAGGACTACAACCGGGTCCAGTCGCTGATGAACCGACGCTGGCAGGAGATTGCGCGCGCCCTGGCCGCCCCGATCGACAGCCTGGCCGACCCTCGTGCTCTGTCTCCCCTGATCCTGGACTGGGAAGGCATGCTGGCCGAACTGCCGAAAAAGGAGGCCGAAGCGATCCGGCTGGAAGGCGTGCCGCCCTATGCCAGCATCTGGGCAGCCGGTTTTCTTCAGGTGGTGGAGCACTGGGAAGACGAGTGGGCCTTGCCGCCCGACAGCAAGGACGAGGCCTTCGTCGACGAAATGCTCGATCCACTGTATGTGCTGATGACGCCGCCCGAGGAATGGACGGACGAGGAGCGCAAGACCAGCCGCAACGACTATGTGGCGATGTCGATCTGGAGCTGCTACGAATTGCGCGACTTCTGGCGCGATCGAGGTCAGGCCCCGAAAAAATGAATTGCACAACCCAAACGCTATAACCTGAACCCTATAATCTGAACCGTGTAATCGGCTCCTCACATGAATCTCGTTTTATTCGATCTCGACAACACCCTACTCGCCGGCGATTCCGATTATGAGTGGGGACAGTTCCTCATCGCCAAGGGCGTGGTCGACGGACCGCACTACGAAGCCAAGAACAAGGCCTTCTATGAAGACTACAAGGCGGGGCGGCTCGACATCCATGCCTTTCTGGCGTTTGCCCTGCACCCGCTGGCCACCCACACGCGGGCGCAGCTCGATGCCTGGCATGCCGAATACATGGACACCCGCATCAGGCCGATGATCACCCAGGCGGCTCGCGACCTGGTGAACAGGCACCTGAAGGAAGCCGACCTGGTTGCCGTCATCACGGCAACCAACAGCTTCGTCACCGGACCGATTGCCCGCGAATTCGGCATTTCCCACCTGATCGCCACCGACCCCGAGGAAAAAGACGGCCGCTTCACCGGCGAGGTCGCCGGCACGCCCTGCTTCCGCGAAGGCAAGGTCACGCGGCTCGAGCAATTCCTGAAAGCGCACGGCACCCGCCTGGATTGCCTCAGCAACAGCTGGTTCTACAGCGATTCGCACAACGACCTGCCGTTGCTCCGGTTGGTCCGTCATCCGGTGGCAGTCGACCCCGACCCCACGCTGCTGGCCCATGCCCAGGACAAGGGATGGCCCATCCTGTCGCTGCGTCATTCATAATGCAGACGTGTCAGTTACCCCAGCGGAACGCTTGTCAATGACCACACCCAGAACGCTTGCCGAAAGCGTCTCCCACCAGCGGGAGGTGCTCGCCAACCTGCTGCGCGAGCCGCTGGCGCTGGCCGCAGAAGCATGCAGCCGGGCCTGGCCCAGCCGCGCCGGGCTGAATGCCGCCCTCACCCACGCCATGGCCACCGTGCCGGCCTGCAAGTACATGTACGCGCTGGACACACATGCCATCCAGCTGTCCGACAACATCAGCCGCGAAGGCCTGATCGAGACGGATTTCGGACGCGACCGCTCCGAACGCCCCTACATGCGCGAGGCGGTGCCCAACCAGGGATTCCTGCTGACGCAGGCCTATATCAGCCTGCGCGCCAAGCGCCCCTCGCTGACGGCGATCCAGATCGTGCGCGACGACGAGGGCCAGGTGCTCGGCTTCGTCGGCGCCGACTTCGACCTGCGCGATCTGCCCATCACTGGCAAGCTCTACGACGAGCCGACCTACTGGCGCCAGATCAAGGGCGACCCCTCGATCCGTGGCGGCGTGTTCCAGCAGTCCCGCACGGAGAGCCAGCTCGACCTGAACATCGAGACCGTGCTCGGGGTCATGGAAGAGCTGATGACCGACCGCGGCGTGTTTCACGGCAAGCTGCACTTTTCCAGCAGCCGCGCAACCGTATGGCTTGTCGACGACCCCTATCGCTACCGGCTACTCGACATCGATGCCCTGACCGACCCCGACACCTGCCTGATCTACCCCAATCGGGCCTATCCGGAGGACGCGGTTGTGCCCAAGGACAAGATCCGCCCGGTTCTGGACAGCCTGCGCGACCTGCGCTTCATGGATGAAACCTTTTACCTGCGCGCGGGCTCGCTCAACATCTTCAACGGCATGGTCGGCCTCACGTTCTCGTGCGACGGATCGCACTACCTGCCGTGGGATGAGTTCCTCTCCAAGGGGTACGATTTCTGGGCCTCGGGCAACCTGACAGGGATGCAATGTTCCACCTGAACCGCCCCTGATCCGCCTGCCCGCCCCGCGGAATTAATGCCTCTCACCCTGTCAGGGTTGAAGCGCAGGCCGTCCGCGAAGGATAATGCGGCATTGCGTCGGGCTGCCTGCTTTGGAAACCTATATCCTCATCCTCATTTCCACGGTGTTCGTAAACAACATCGTGATGGCCAAGATCCTGGGCCTGTGCCCGTTCATGGGCGTGTCGAAAAAGCTGGAAACGGCGATCGGCATGGGGCTGGCCACGACGTTCGTGCTGACGCTGGCCTCGGGCGCCAGCTATCTGATCAACGAATACCTGCTCGGCACCGAACTCTTCTACCTGCGCACGCTGTCGTTCATCGTGGTCATTGCCGGGATCGTGCAATTCACCGAGATGTTCATCCACAAGACCAGCCCGGTGCTGTACCAGGTGCTCGGCATCTACCTGCCGCTCATCACCACCAACTGCGCCGTGCTGGGCATTCCGCTCCTGAACGTGCAGGCCGAGCACGGCTTCGTCGAGTCGCTGTTCTTCGGCGCCGGCGGTGCGATCGGCTTCACCCTGGTGCTGATCCTGTTTGCCGGCATCCGTGAGCGACTGGAAACCTGCGACGTCCCGGCCCCCTTCAAGGGCACCAGCATCGCGATGATCACCGCAGGACTGATGTCGCTCGCCTTCATGGGCTTCTCGGGGCTGGTGAAGTAATGCTGACCGCGCTTCTGGTCATGGTCGCCCTCGCCGTCGTCATCGGCCTGGTGCTCGGCTGGTCGGCCATCCGCTTCAAGGTCGAAGGCAATCCGCTGGCCGAGAAGATCGACGCCATCCTGCCGCAGACGCAATGCGGCCAATGCGGCTTTCCCGGTTGCCGCCCCTACGCCGAGGCCATTGCCAAGGGCGAGGCCGAGATCAATCAATGCCCGCCGGGGGGCGAGGAAGGCGTCAAGAAGCTGGCCGAGCTTCTGGGGGTGGAGCCCAAGCCGCTCGACGAGACGCATGGCACGCCCAAGCCCAAGTCGGTGGCCTTCATCGACGAACAGACCTGCATCGGCTGCACGCTGTGCATCCAGGCCTGCCCGGTCGACGCCATCTCCGGCGCCGCCAAGCAGATGCATACCATCATCGCGCCCGAGTGCACCGGCTGCGAACTCTGCCTGCCCCCCTGCCCGGTCGACTGCAT
>JBFHQA010000153.1:0-5580 GCA_041592455.1 Thiobacillus sp.
AAGGCCTCGCAGTCGCCCAGCTTGAAGAAGTAGTGTTCGGAATCCTTGTGCACCGGCGTCGCCCCCGACACCGCCGACACCGGGTGCTTCAGTTCGGTCGGGCTGTAGGTCGCGCCGCACACCTCGCAGTTGTCGCCGTACTGATCGGCCGCGCCGCATTTGGGGCATTCCCCCTTGATGAAGCGGTCGGGCAGGAACAGGTTCTTGACCGGGTCGTACAGCTGAGCAATGGTCTTGACGTCGATCAGGCCGGCCTCTTTCAGGCGCAGATAGATGGTCGACGCCAGTTCGCGGTTCTCGTCCGAGTGCGTCGAGTAGTAGTGGTCGAAGCCGATGTGGAAGCCGGCGAAATCCTTCGTGTGCTCATCCCACACCCGGCCGATCAGCGTCTCGGGCGTGATGCCTTCCTTTTCGGCGCGGAGCATGATCGCCGTGCCGTGCGTGTCGTCGGCGCACATGTAGCGGCAGTCGTGGCCGCGCATCTTCTGGAAGCGCACCCAGATATCGGTCTGGATGTATTCGACCAGGTGGCCGAGATGGATGCTGCCGTTGGCGTAGGGCAGGGCGGAGGTAACAAGGATCTGGCGGGACATGTGTGAAATCTGGCAAATACCCAAGGGGTATGGGAATCCGCCATTTTACCCCATTGCCAGGGTCCCCGCGGGGCCTGGAGGCCGCCTAGAAGCGCGATCCGCGCTGCTTCAGGAATTCCACCTCCTCGGCTGAAGACGTGCGACCCAGGATGGCGTTGCGATGCGGAAAGCGGCCAAAGCGTGCCACGACCTCGCGGTGCGAGTGGGCGTACTTGTGAAAATCGTCGAACAAGGCGCGCTCGTCGGCGGCTGATTCAAGCGCCAGCTTCTCAAACAGCACGACCGACTGGTCCTGCAGTTCGAGCGATTCGGCGTGCTCCAGCGGCAGATACAGAAATACCCGCTCGATCGGCGCAAGCTTCTGGTCCTCGCCGGCAGCCAGCGCCGCCAGGCTCTGGGTGAGCGCCTGCGGATCGGTGGCAAACGCCTGCGGCTGATTGCGGAAAATGTGATGCGGAAACTGGTCGAGCACGACCACCAGCGCCAGGCGCCCCAGCGGCGTCCCGGTCCAGTGATCCAGTTGGCCCTTACTGGCGGCTGCCAGCGTGTCGCTGAAACGCTGCGTCACCGTCCAGTCGTGCGTGGCCGACTTGCCGAACCACAGCTTGGCCTGGCGGCCGGCGATCTCGGAGGCCGTGCCCGGCACGCCGAACCAGAAATCGAGCACGTCTTCGGGTTGGGCGGGCAGGGCGGTCATGGCGATTCGATCAGAAAATGTCGTCGGGCAGGTCGCTGTGGCTGCCATCGCAGAACGGCTTGTCCTTGGTGTGCTTGCAGTTGCACAGCCACACCGTGGTCTTTTCCTTGATCACGAACGGCATCGGCTCGAGTCCCGTGCCTTCGTGCGAGCCGTCGCAGAACGGCTGCGTCATCGAGCGGCCGCACGAACACCACCAGTATTCCCCGGGTTCGAGTTCGAGTTCTGCGGGGTTGCGGTCATATACAACGGGATCGGTCATGTTGGCTCCAGATGAGGGTGATAGGCAGTGGACTCCGGCGATCTGCAATGGTTGCGGCGGGCGGGCGTCCACCCTGGATTTTGGGGCCTGCGCTGCGCATGGGCAAGGGTACAGTCTTACCGATGCTTACGCGGCCGGCTCCCAGTGCTGCAGCTTGAGCTGCAGGCTCTGCTGCCCGTTGTACTCGTTCGGCATCAGCGCATACACCGCATGGATGCGTTCGGGTAACGGATCGGCCTGGAAAAAACGCATCGCATCGAATACTGCGCCGTCGCGAGCCAGCTTCAGCTTCAGGTGCTTCTCGCCAACCACGCGCTGCGACACGACGTCGAACTGGCCAGAATACAGCGGCGCAGGAAAACCCTGCCCCCAGACGGCGCGGTCCATCTGCTCGGCCAATTCGTAGCGGTGGTCTGAAGCGGGTAATTCGCCGTCGGTCTCGATGGTTCCGTCGAGATCGGCAGGATCGATCAGTTCTCGCACCACTTCCTCGAATGCAGTGGCAAATTCCTTGTGTCGTCCACTAGGAATGCTGAGTCCGGCTGCCATAGCATGGCCGCCGAACTTGATAATCAGGCCCGGTCGACGCTTGTCGATCAGATCGAGCGCGTCGCGCAGGTGCAGACCGGGGATCGAGCGCCCCGAACCCTTGAGTTGGTCGTCGTCGTTGCTGGCAAACACGATGGTCGGACGGTGGAACTTGTCCTTCAGGCGCGAGGCCAGGATGCCGATCACGCCGATGTGCCATCCGGGCTGGTAGGCGGTAAGGCTATGGTTGTCGGAAGGCTCGAAGGTAGCGAGGATGGCCAGCGCCTCTTCCAGCATGTCGGATTCGACATCCCGCCGCGCGCGGTTCAGCGTATCGAGTTGCTGCGCCAGTTGCTGGGCGGCGGCCGGCTCATCGGCCAGCAGGCATTCGATGCCCAGCGCCATGTCGTCGATGCGCCCGGCCGCATTGAGGCGCGGCCCCAGCATGAAGCCGAGGTCGAACACGGTTGCGCGCAGGGGATCCCGCCCCGCTGCCCGAAACAGGGCATTGATGCCGGCGTGGGCCTTGCCCGAGCGCATTCGCGCCAGCCCCTGGGCCACCAGCGTGCGGTTGTTGGCGTCGAGCCTGACCACGTCGGCCACCGTTCCCAGCGCCACCAGATCGAGTAGCTCGCGCAGGTCGGGCTCGGACTTGCCTGCGTATTGGCCGCGTTCCCTGAGTTCGGCACGCAGGGCCAAGAGCACGTAGAACATCACCCCCACGCCGGCCAGGTTTTTTGATGCGAACGGGCACCCGGGCTGGTTGGGGTTGACGATGCAGGCGGCTTCCGGAAGGACGTCGCCCGGCAGATGGTGGTCCGTGACCAGCACCGGTATGCCGAGCGAATTGGCTGCCGCCACGCCGTCAACGGCGGCGATGCCGTTGTCCACCGTGACGAGCAGGTCGGGGTGGCGTTCGGCGGCCAGCGCCACGATGTCGGGGGTGAGGCCATAGCCATGCTCGAGCCGGTTCGGCACCAGGAAGTCCACACGGGCGCCCAGCATGCGCAAGCCGCGTACGCCCACGGCACAGGCAGTGGCGCCATCGGCATCGTAATCTCCAATGATGAGCAGCCGCTTGTTGTCGCGTATCGCGTCGGCCAGCATGGCTGCTGCCTGTTCGATGTGAAGCAGTCCGCCCGGCGGCAGCAACTGCTGCAGGCGATGGGCGACCTGGTCGGGATGCGTGACGCCGCGCGCGGCGAACAGCCTGGCCCATACGGGATCGAGGCCGGCGTCTTCCAGGGCAGTACGCGCATGGTCGGGGCAGGGGCGGGTCGTGATGGATGGCATGGAACGGAAATCTATCGTGCTATGGATCGGTCATGCGATTGTATGGGCAAGCGCTTCTGCCTGAGCCGATCAGGGAATCAGAATCTGGTGAATTGCCGTTTTAGTCCGCCCGAAACCCGGAGTAACATGAACCCATGAGCCATCTGCTTCCGCTATCCCGTGTTGCCAAGCTGGTCGGCAAGCCACGCCGTGCGCTGCAGGAAATGATCCGCAACGACACGCTGGCGACGTTCGACGGCATGGTCGAGCACGACGAATTGCTGCGCGTGTTTCCCGACGTGCAATGGGATGACGACGCCGAGTTGCGACGCGTCAATGAAATCAAGGAAAAGGCCTTTGCCAAGCGCGTGCTCGAACGCGCTCTCCCGGACAAGGAGGTGCTGGCTGCGCGCCTGACCGAGCTGGGCGACGACTACGCCGCGGCCAAGGCCTTGCTGCTGCATTACGGAAACGTCATGTTCTGGCTCGACGAGAAAATCGACGAGATCGATGAAACCGCGAGCCCCGAAACCCATCACGCCCTGCACAGCGTGCGTGCATTTCTGTTGCGCAACCTGGCCGAGATCCCGCCGGAAGCGGCCCAGGCCCAGGCTGTCATTGCGCAGGAAAGGATACTCAGGATCATGTCGGCCCATGTCACCGTCCTGCCAAGCGGACACGAGTTCTTCGTGGAAGGAAACGATTCCCTGCTCGAGGCCGCCTTGCGCAACGGCGTGTCGCTCAACTACGGATGCAGCAACGGCAACTGCGGGGATTGCAAGGCACGCGTGGTCTCGGGCGAGGTCAAGAAAATCCATGCGCACGACTATGTGCTGAAGCAGCATGAAAAGGACGCGGGCGTGATCCTGCTGTGCTCCTATGCGCCGGTCAATGAAGTCGTGATCGAGGCCAATGTGGCGGGTGCGCGCGACATTCCTGTCCAGCTACTCACCGCCAGGGTCAAGTCGGTGGAGATATTCAATCCGACAATGGCATCGCTGCACATCCTCGCGCCACGCAGCCAGCGCCTGCGATTTCTCGGGGGGCAAAGCATCCAGCTCGGCGTCAATGGCGAGCATGGCCGTTATCCGATTGCCAGTTGCCCGTGCGAGGACCGGCATATCGAGGTGCAGATTCCTCGCCGGCCAGGCGATCCGTTTGCGGAACAGGTGTTTGCCCACCTCAAGGCCAACGACGAAATCGAGGTGGAAGGGCCCTTTGGCGAGGTCGTCCTGGATGAAGACTCGCCGCGCCCGGTGATCTTCCTGGCCTTCGGCGCGGGGTTCGCTCCCATCAAGAGCCTCGTTCAGCATGCCATGTCGCTTGAGCTGGCCGAGTCCATGGACCTGCACTGGCTGGCCGATGCATCGGGTCATTACCAGGACAACCTGTGCCGCGCCTGGACAGACGCCCTGGACAACTTCAACTACGTGCCGCACGAGCCTGCCGATGACCTGGATGCCTTGCTGAACGATATCGCCATCGATTACCCCGATTTGCATCGATTCGATGTGTACGCGGCAGGAACGACCCGCCAACTCGAACGGGCGTACGAGCATTTCGTGCGTGGGGGCATGCATGAAGCCCGCTGGTTCGCCAATGTACTGACTGAATGATGCCGCGGCTGCTGCTCTATGCGTGGGCGCTTCCGATCACGCTGCTGGGCGGCCTGGCGGTCCTGGCAGGACGGGCGAGCGGCGGCGTCGCCAGGCGCGTGGATGGGGTGGTGGAATGCGCGGGCGGGTGGCCGGCCAGACTGCTGCGTCGCGGTTTCCCCTTCAGCGGGCCGGTGGCGGCCATTACGCTGGGACATGTCGTCGTGGGCGTGTCGCCGTCGGCTTTGCAAGCCACTCGCGCTCACGAGCGCGCGCACGTCAGGCAATTCGAGCGCTGGGGCGTGCTGATGCTGGTGTTGTACCCGCTGGCGGGACTGCTGGCCTGGGTGCGCGGCGGGCACCCTTATCGGGACAACATGTTCGAGTGCGAAGCGCGTGCTGCAGAAGCCGCTGCAGAACCAGGTCCGCCACAGGCTTCGCTTGACTGATCGCTAATCGGAAAAACGGTGCGACTCCTCCGCCGGATCGCCGGTTTCAGGGTCGATCCAGTCCGAGATCCCGATCTCGTCCTCGGCTTCCTCTATGGTCTCGCCCGGCTCGTAATCGCTGTCGGCGTTGTATTCCATGTCCTGCACTGCTTCCATCAGACTGGCGAATGGTCCGTACTCTTCG
>JBFHQA010000154.1:0-5532 GCA_041592455.1 Thiobacillus sp.
GCAGGTTAGCCTTCACTGGCGCGCCTCTCTGCCGAGAGGCTGGCGCAATTCCGGCCGTCGCTATCGCGACTTAACCTGCCAGGCAGGTTAGCCTTCACTGGCGCGCCTCTCTGCCGAGAGGCTGGCGCAATTCCGGCCGTCGCTATCGCGACTTAACCTGCCAGGCAGGTTAGCCTGCACTAGTCGACTGCTACGCAGTGCGACCAAGACCGGTGCCTTAAACCGCTCGGCCACGCTTCCAAGCCGCGCATTGTAACGGTTTCGCCCCGTCTTGTGCGGAGGGCGCCTGGACCACGACCCGGCTTTTAACGTGACGTGGCTTCGTCAAACAGTGTCGGAATCTCGATAGCAGGCTTCGTCAGGATCGTGCGCTGTTTCCAGGCTGCGATGCGAAAACGCTTCTAAACCAAAGTCTTGAAATCCTCGCAGTTCGCATTGACGGGATGGCATGGATGCTGCTGTTCAACTAGCGTCCTCTATCCAGCTTCTTTACGTCATGACCGAATTGTTTGAAATGCTGAGCACGATCACGCGTCGCCGGAAAGCAGGGAGCGGGTCGCCCTTCGTATCCGTCAAGACAACCGAAAAATGGCTCAGGACATTGTCGGCAGGTTCGGATTACGACCGGCATCATGCGCTGGTCGAAGGGCTGGAGCGCTTTAATGCCGACAATGAACCGGCCACGCCCAGCCGGATGAAGTCCCTGCTGAAAATGGAAGAAGCCGGATTGATTTTGCAGGCGAGCATCGTCGAGCAGTATGTCCGCAACCAGGCGACGTTCCGTTTGGCGCGCCAGGCCTTGTGGCGCGAGACGTGGGGGTTCTGGTCGATGCTGGCCGAGGCCTGGCTGTTCATGCTGAAGGAGGCTTATCGCGGCAAGGCCAGCGAAGAATTGAAGCCGTTCGCCGCGGAAATCGCTTCCAGGGCGATCCGTTATGCCGGCCTGGTCATGCGCTGGAATTATCACCAGGCGCGCCCCCCGGTGGGGTCGGCCTGGCGGCGCGTGCACAAGATCTACCGTCTGGTCGAGCGCGATGGCTACGCAACCCAGGAGGTTCTGATCGGCGGTCAGTCCACGCATTGCGCGCGCGAATACACGCTGGTCGTCCTGATGGGCCTGGTTCATCCGGTTGGCTATCGCGCACAGGAAATCGAGGCGATTGCCGAACTGCTGGAATCCCAGTCGCCCCTGCCGCTGCCCGAAACCGTTCCGGTTCGCGAGATGCATACGCACATGGTCGACCTGTCGCTGAGCGAGGGGGCCTGCATTCTCGACAACGAATGGGTACAGGGCCGTCGCTTGCGCTACTTCGACCTGAAGCCGCTGGTGGAAAGCCTCAAGCATGTCGAGCAAGACCCCGAGGAAGAGGCGGGGCACGGCCTGAACCGCCAGGTGGCGAGCCTGATCGAACGGGGCGGCATCCGCCGCAACCGCCAGCGCACCCACCGCTTTGGACGGGTCTGGGTGGCAGCCGGCATGGACAATATCCTGACGGCGCTGTCGCAAGCCGACTCGGCCAGAGCCCGTCCGGCCATGGAGCCCTGGATGCTGCGCGACGAGAGTCCGGAAGGGATGGGCTTTGCGCTTCCCGAGGAGCCTGCGATGCCGCACGGCCGCCTGGTGGCGGTGAGCTGGGATCCCGCCGAGAATGTCTGGCAGTTGCTGGCCATTCGCTGGAGCCGTGAAGAGGAGGGTCAGCATCTGATCGGCACGCAACGCCTGTCGCGCCATCCCAAGCGGGTGGAAATGTTCTCCGAGGGAACGGATGCCGAAACGTCCCAGGACCGGTTCTGGGCGGTCTTCCTGCCGATGACGCAGACCGAACTCGGCGTCAGCAACCTGCTGATTCCGCAGACCCAGTACCAACTGGGCGCGGCGATGATGCTGCGCGACGGCGACATGCTCTATCGCTTGCGCCTGGGCGACGTGTTCGAACGCCACGAAGGCTGGCTGCGCGTGGGCATGGACGTACTGGGGCGGGAGCAGCTGGCGGCTGCAGCCTAGCGTCGGTTACCTGGTGCGGATGTCGCCGAAATGAAAGTCGAATGAGCCCGCGCGACGGTCGCTGAAATATTGCTCCAGCGTGGCGCGCACCGTGCGAAAGGCGATGTCGTCCCAGGGGATTTCGGCCTCGGTGAACAGCCGGGTTTCGAGCGATTCGATCCCGGGCTGAAAATCCAGGTCGAGCAGGCGCGCCCGGAACATCAGGTAAACCTGGTTGATGTGCGGCAGGTTGTACAGCGTGTAAAGGTCGCCCATCTCGATGCGCGCCCCGGCTTCCTCCCAGGTTTCGCGGGCCGCCCCTTCGAGCGTCGTCTCGCCGTTTTCCATGAAGCCTGCCGGCAGGGTCCACATGCCGTACTTGGGTTCGATGGCGCGACGGCACAACAGCACCTTGTCTTCCCACTCGGGGATGCAGCCGACGACCATCTTGGGATTCTGGTAATGGATGGTTCCGCAGTCCGGGCACACATGGCGCGGCAGATGGTCGCCTTCAGGCACCCGCAACGCGACGGCGCTGCCACATTCACTACAAAAATTCATGTTGCACCCATTCATCGATTTCGAGCCAAGAGTACAAAATCCCCCCACCTTGATCAAGGACGAAACTTGGACCTCGGATCGCGAGCGATTATCATTTGGGTTCACTTACCGTTGTCTGACTGTCCATGCGTCCATCCCATATCGAAACCATCCTCGACCGCGAATTCGAAAGCGCTGCAGACGGCCACCACACGCCGGTCATGCTGTGGGGCCCCCCCGGCGTGGGCAAGTCGCAGATCGTCGCCAAGATTGCCCAGCAGCATGGCGTGCCGCTGATCGACATCCGGCTGTCGCAGATGGAGCCGACCGATCTTCGCGGCATTCCGTTCCGCAATGGCCAGCTGGTCGAGTGGTCGATTCCCGCCGTGCTGCCGGATGCCAAGCGTCACGGTCCGTCGGGCATCCTGTTCCTCGACGAGATCACCTCGGCGCCGCCGACGGTGTCGGCCGCGGCCTACCAGCTCATTCTTGATCGCCGCCTCGGCGAATACATCGTTCCGGAAGGCTGGGTGATCTTTGCCGCCGGCAACCGCCAGGGCGACCGCGGCGTGACCTACGCCATGCCCGCGCCGCTGGCCAACCGCTTCACCCATTATGAAGTCGAGGTATTCCTCGACGACTGGGTCGACTGGGCGCACAGCGAGGACATCGACCCGCGCGTGATCGCTTTCCTGCGCTTCCGTCCCGACCTGCTGTTCAGCTTCGACCCGGCGCACACGCCGATCGCCTTTCCCAGCCCGCGCTCGTGGGAATACGCCCACCGCGCGCTGCAGAAGTTCGACAAGACCGAGCTGCTGGCCGACGCGCTGCAGGCCTGCGTCGGCCAGTCGGCCGGACTGGAATTGAAGACTTTCGTCGACAACATGTCGCAGATGCCGGACCTCGACGCCATCGTCAACGGTGCCGACGCCGAGGTGCCCGAAGGCATCGACCTGCAGTACGGCGTGGCTGCCGCGCTGGTGCGCAAGGCGCTGCAGGCGGCCGACAGCGGCAATGCGACCACGGTGTACGGCAACATCCTCAAGTACGCGCAGCGTTTCCCGCAGCGCGAAATGGGCGTCATGCTGGTGTCCGACCTGCATCGCGCCGTGGGACGCCCGCTGTTCGCCGTACCCGCGTTCGCCGAGTGGGCCAACAGTATTACAGACCTGGTCCTGTACGAACACTGATGGGCACCTCCATAAATCTACTGCGCGGCCATGATCCGGGTGCGTCCGGTGCTCGGAATCCTCATGTACTTCCATGTACATTCCGGTTCCTGCGCTCCGGGCACACCCGGCTGACGTCCGCTCGCTACGATTTCTGAAGGTGCCCAACGATGTCTGACGCGAACGACGCTGCCCTCGAACCCATCCTGACCAAGCTCGCTGCCGCGCGTACCCGCCTCATCATGGAGCGGCCGTTTCTCGGCGCGCTGGTGATGCACCTGCCGCTCAAGGTCGGCGGCGACTGGTGCACGACCACAGGCACCGATGCTCAGGCGTTCTATTTCAATCCCAAGTTCGTCGACAACCTCAACCTCGCGCAGACGCAGTTCGTGCTGGCGCACGAGGCGATGCACTGCGCCATGGGCCACACCCATCGCCGCCAGCACCGCGTCAAGCGGCGCTGGGACGTGGCATGCGACCATGCAGTCAACCTGATGCTGATCGAGGAGGGCCTGAAGCCGCCGCTGCACGGCATCCTCGCCGACCAGAACTACATGACGCTGTCGGCAGAGGAAATCTATCCGCTGATTCCCGAGGACACGCCCGAGGAATCGTTCGACCAGCACATGTTCGACAACGACAACGAATCGGGCGCCAGCCCCGACGAAAACGAGCGCCAGGACGATCCGGACGCGGGCGAGTCGGGCGGGCAGGGCAAGGAAGGCCAGAGCGAGGCCGAGCAGCAGCAGGGCAGCGGCAGCCAGCCCTCGCAAAAGCCGAACGAACTGTCGCCCGCCGAACGTGAGGAGCTCGCCGAGCAGTGGAAGAACCGGCTGGCGGCGGCGGCGCAGGCCGCGCGCCAGGCCGGTAAGCTGTCGCAGTCGATGATGCGCTGGGTCGACGGGTTGCTCGCGCCCAGCCTGCCGTGGCGTGCGCTGCTCGCCCGGTTTTTTGCGGTCAACCAGCGCGACGACTATTCGTGGCGTCGCCCCTCGCGGCGTGAAGGCGATGCCCTGTTGCCGCGCCTGTCGAGCGAGGGCCTCGAGGTCGTCGCCGCGATCGACACCAGCGGCTCGATCAGCGACGAGGAACTGCGCGAGTTCGTCACCGAGCTCGATGCCTTGAAGGGGCAGGTGCGCGCCAAGGTCACGCTGCTGGCGTGCGACAACCGGGTGGCCGAGAGCGGCCCGTGGGAATACGAACCGTGGGACACGATGCAGCTTCCCACCGATATCGAGGGCGGCGGCGGGACCGATTTTCGCCCGGTGTTCGACTGGGTCGAGCACGAAAACCGCAGCCCCAACATGTTGGTCTACTTTACCGACGCCGAAGGCGATTTCCCCAAGATGCCGCCCAACTACCCCGTGATCTGGCTGGTCAAGGGCAAGGGCGAGGTGCCGTGGGGCGAGCGGGTGCAACTGAATTGAACGACGCTGACATGTCATCCAGCCGGGTACGCAGTTTCCTGTTCGAGCAGCTCGACATCCGCGGCGCCTGGGTCCAGCTCGGGCCCGCCTGGCGCGAGATGACGGCAGGTCGAAATTACGCCGAGCCGGCCCTCGAGCTGCTGGGCCAGCTTGCCGTGGTGACGACGATGATCACGGCCAATCTCAAGCAGGCCGGGCGGCTGACCTTCCAGCTGCGAGGCGAGGGCGCGGTATCGCTGCTGGTGATGGACTGCGACGAACAGCTGCGCCTGCGCGGCATGGCCCGGGCCGAGCCCGACCTCGTCGCGGGCAATGTGCCGGCCCTGCTGGGCGAGGGCGCCATGACGCTCACGCTCGATACGGCCGACATGCGCCAGCCCTACCAGAGCCACGTGCCCCTGCAGGGCGACAC
>JBFHQA010000155.1:0-5515 GCA_041592455.1 Thiobacillus sp.
CACCGACGTGACCGGCTCGATCGAACTGCCGGCCGGCACTGAGATGGTGATGCCTGGCGACAACGTCAGCATCAAGGTCTCGCTGATCCAGCCGATCGCGATGGACGAAGGCCTGCGTTTCGCCATCCGCGAAGGCGGCCGCACCGTCGGTGCAGGCGTCGTGGCCAAGATCGAAGAGTAAGTCAAGAGCGGTTAAAGAGGCGGGATCAACCCGGTGTGGCCGGGTGGGTTCCGGCCTTTAAAATACAGGCCAATAGCTCAATTGGTAGAGCGTCGGTCTCCAAAACCGAAGGTTGGGGGTTCGAGACCCTCTTGGCCTGCCACAGGATAAGCCGTAAGGCACACAGCATTCATGGCTGACAAAATCAAGCTGCTTGTTGCAGTGTTGCTGGTCATCGCAGGGGTGGCCGGCTTTTATTTTTTGGCGGACGCGCCCACCGTGGTACGCGTCCTGTCTGTCATTGTCGGCGTCGTGCTGGCTGGCGTCGTGGCCGGCATGTCGGGCCCGGGCAGGCAGTTCTTCGCATTCGCGGTCGATGCGCGTGACGAGGCCAGGAAGGTCGTCTGGCCGACCCGCAAGGAAACGATCCAGATGACGGGTGTTGTCATGGCCTTCGTGATCGTCATGGCGTTGTTTTTGTGGGCGGTCGATAGCATTTTGACGTGGCTGGTGCAGCTGGCCATGGGACAGGGGGGTTGAGTATGCGCTGGTATGTGGTTCATGCCTACTCTGGTTTCGAGAAGAGTGTTGCACGCAACCTGGCTGAGCGGATCGAGCGTGCCGGCATGAAGGATCGCTTCGGCGAAATCATGGTGCCGGTGGAAGAGGTTGTTGAAATGAAGGCGGGCCAGAAAAAGACCGCCGAGCGCAAGTTCTTCCCGGGCTATGTGCTGGTCCAGATGGAAATGGACGACGACACCTGGCACCTGGTCAAGAGTACGCCCAAGGTCACGGGTTTTGTGGGTGGTACGGCGACTAAGCCGGCCCCGATCTCCGACAAGGAGGTGCAGGCCATTCTCGACCAGATGCGCGAAGGCGTCGAGAAGCCCAAGCCCAAGGTCTTGTTCGAGGTGGGAGAGGTGGTGCGGGTCATCGATGGTCCGTTCACCGACTTCAACGGCAACGTGGAAGAAGTGAACTACGACAAGAGCAAGCTGCGCGTGTCGGTCATGATTTTTGGACGGGCCACCCCGGTTGAGCTGGGTTTTGGTCAGGTCGAGAAAAGCTGATCCGGGTTATCTGTCTGGATGAAGCAATCCCGGGAGATCCGGGAGCAGGAAATTCCGGTTGTCCGGAGAGGAGCGCGAGTAGGGTCACCCAAAGCGCGTTGGTACTCACTTAAAAGGAGCCATCATGGCAAAGAAGATTGTCGGCTATATCAAGCTGCAAGTGCCGGCGGGTAAAGCCAACCCGTCGCCCCCCATCGGTCCTGCGCTCGGTCAGCGCGGCCTGAACATCATGGAATTCTGCAAGGCGTTCAACGCCAAGACCCAGGGCATGGAGCCCGGTCTGCCGATTCCGGTCGTGATCACCGCCTTTGCGGACAAGAGCTTCACCTTCGTGATGAAGACGCCGCCCGCCACGGTGCTGATCAAGAAGGCCATCAAGCTCGACAAGGGCAGCGCCAAGCCCCACGTCGACAAGGTGGGCACCATTACCCGTGCCCAGCTGGAAGAGATCGCCAAGACCAAGGAACCCGACCTGACTGCAGCCGACATGGATGCCGCAGTTCGCACCATCGCTGGAACCGCGCGTTCCATGGGCATCATCGTGGAGGGAGTCTGAGATGGCTAACGCATCCAAGCGCATACGCGCGCTGAAAGAAAAGATTGATCGCAACCGCAACTACCCGGTTGCCGATGCGCTGCAGCTGGTCAAGGAAACTGCCACCGCCAAGTTCGACGAGTCGATCGACGTGGCGGTGAACCTGGGCGTCGATGCGCGTAAATCCGACCAGATGGTGCGTGGCGCCGTCGTGCTGCCCAAGGGTATCGGCAAGACCGTTCGCGTCGCCGTGTTCGCCCAGGGCGACAACGCCCAGAAGGCGAAGGACGCCGGTGCGGACGTCGTCGGTTTCGACGACCTGGCTGCCGAGATCAAGGCGGGCAAGATGGATTTCGACGTCGTGATCGCGACCCCTGATGCCATGCGCGTCGTCGGCCAGCTCGGCCAGATCCTCGGTCCGCGCGGCCTGATGCCGAACCCCAAGGTCGGCACCGTGTCTCCGGACGTGGTCGGCGCAGTCAAGAACGCCAAGGCAGGTCAGGTCCAGTACCGTACCGACAAGGGCGGCATCGTGCACTGCACGATCGGTCGCGCGTCGTTCGCGGTCGAAGACCTGAAAGAGAACCTGGTGGCTCTGCTGGATGCGCTTCAGCGCGCCAAGCCGGCCAGCTCCAAGGGCATCTATTTCAAGCGCCTGTCGGTGTCGAGCACCATGGGCGTGGGCGTGCGCGTCGATCAGGCCAGCGTCAGCGCGTAATCAAACACGAGGCGGCTCCGCAAGGGGCCGCCTGAAAGAACTTTGGGCCGTCGCCGGTTGTTTGGTGGACGGGTTGTCAAAGACCGTAGGCATCCAAAAGGATTTAATTCGAATCGAAATGCAATTGGGTGATGGCGCAGGCTGTCCTCTGCTTGCTTCGTGAAGGACCTACGCAGATGGCGTTCCCCAGCAGGATTTCCCTGTCAAGGTCGCCAGCCGAAGCGCCCCGTGGGCACAAGCGGAAAGCGCTTCGTAACTGAGAAGGAGGTAAGACCTTGAGTCTGAATCTTGAAGAAAAGAAGGCCGTCGTTGCTGAGGTAGCCGAACAGGCTGCAGATGCTCAGGCGGTTGTCGTCGCTGAATACCGTGGCATCACGGTGGAAAATATGACGTTGCTGCGTGCAAATGCGCGCAAGCAGGGCGTCTATTTGCGCGTGTTGAAGAACACGCTGGTGCGTCGCGCGTTCGCGGATACGCCGTTTGCAGGATTGTCCGACCAGCTGGTCGGCCCGCTTGCCTATGGCATTTCCAAGGATCCCGTGGCCGCCGCCAAGGTGATGCACGAGTTTGCCAAGACCAACGACAAGTTCGTCGTCAAGGCCGGTGCCATGCCCAATTTCATCATGTCCGCCAAGGACGTGGGAAATCTGGCCAGCATGCCCAGCCGCGAGGAGCTGTTGGCCAAGCTCTTGGGCACCATGCAGGCTCCGGTTGCGCAATTCGTTCGTACCCTCAACGAAGTGCCGACCAAGTTCGTTCGCGGACTGGCCGCTGTGCGCGACAAGCAGGCTGCGTAAACCCGTTTTCGGGTGGCGCGACCTGCCGGCAACCAAACAACGATTTGATTTTTTTAATCTGAAGCACTATTGACAGGAGTAATACAAATGGCTGTTGCAAAAGCTGACATTCTGGATGCTATCGCTAGCATGACCGTTCTTGAGCTGTCCGAGCTCATCAAGGAAATGGAAGAAAAATTCGGCGTTTCCGCTGCTGCTGCCGCGGTTGCCGTGGCTGCCCCCGCAGCCGGTGGCGCAGGTGGCGCGGCTGCTGAAGAGCAGACCGAGTTCACCGTGATGCTGAATTCCGCTGGCGAGAAGAAAGTGGAAGTCATCAAGGTGGTGCGTGCTGCGACCGGCCTGGGCCTGAAGGAAGCCAAGGACCTGGTTGATGGCGCACCCAAGGCAGTGAAGGAAGGCGTTTCCAAGGCTGACGCCGACGCGCTGAAGAAGCAGTTGGAAGAAGCTGGCGCGACTGTCGAAGTCAAGTAAGTCGACGGCAACCAGGGCGGTGCGTGCAAGCGCGCCGCCTCATTCCGGTGACAGAAATATTTCGATTGTGTGTTGCGGGCCTGCCCGCAGCAGACGCAAGCAGCAAATACCCGGAACCCGGAATCGGCTTCCGGGTCGTTTGCTTTTTGCGTGTGCCTCACACAGCGTCGATCGTGACCCGCACGACCGCGCGCCCCTGATCGTCAAGGAGACCCCATGGCTTATACCTTTACCGAGAAAAAACGTCTGCGCAAGAGCTTTGCCAGTCGGACCAACACCCTTCCGGTGCCTTTTCTTCTGGCGACCCAGCTTGAATCCTATCGAGCCTTCCTGCAGGAAGGTCGCTCGAAAGACGAGCGCCTGAACGAAGGTCTGCAGGCGGCGTTCACCTCGATCTTCCCGATCGTCAGTCATAGCGGCAATGCGCGCCTCGAGTATGTCAGCTATACGCTCGGCGAGCCTGTGTTCGACATCAAGGAATGCCAGCAGCGCGGCCTGACCTACTGCGCGCCGCTTCGCGCCAAGGTGCGCCTGGTGATCATGGACAAGGAAGCGTCCAAGCCGACGGTCAAGGAAGTCAAGGAACAGGAAGTCTACATGGGCGAGATTCCGCTCATGACGCCGACGGGCTCCTTCGTCATCAACGGTACCGAGCGCGTGATCGTGTCGCAGCTGCACCGTTCGCCCGGCGTGTTCTTCGAGCACGACCGCGGCAAGACCCACAGCTCGGGCAAGCTGCTGTTCTCGGCGCGCGTGATTCCCTACCGCGGCTCGTGGCTGGATTTCGAATTCGACGCCAAGGACATCCTGTTCTTCCGTGTCGACCGCCGCCGCAAGATGCCGGTAACGGTCCTGCTGAAGGCGCTGGGCTATACGCCTGCGACCATACTGGACGACTTCTTCGACAAGGATACGTTCTACATCAACACCCAGGGCGTCCAGTTCGAACTGGTGCCCGAGCGCCTGCGCGGCGAGATCGCCCGCTTCGACATCTGCGGCAAGGACGATCACGTGATCGTCGCCAAGGACAAGCGCATCACCGCCAAGCATATCCGCGAACTGGATGCGGCAGGCGTCAAGAAGTGGGCCGTGCCGGCTGAATTCGTGGTGGGCCGCGTCCTCTCGCACGACGTCGTCGACAAGGACACCGGCGAACTGGTCGCTCGCGCCAACGACGAAATCACCGAAGACCTGCTGGCCCAGCTGGCCGCAGCCGGTGTCAGCAGCTTCCAGACGCTGTATACCAACGACCTTGATCACGGCGCTTACATCTCGCAGACGCTGCGCACTGACGACTCGACCGACGAGTATGCCGCCAAGGTCGCCATCTACCGCATGATGCGCCCGGGCGAGCCGCCCACGGAAGACGCGGTCAATGCGCTGTTCGCCAACCTGTTCTTCAGCGAAGAGCGTTATGACCTGTCGGCGGTCGGCCGCATGAAGTTCAACCGCCGCATCGGACGCGACGAACTGACTGGCCCGGGCACGCTCTCGACCGAAGACATCGTCGCCGTCATCAAGATCCTGGTCGAGCTGCGCAACGGCCGCGGCGAGATCGACGACATCGACCACCTCGGCAACCGCCGCGTGCGTTCGGTCGGCGAACTGGCCGAAAACCAGTTCCGCGCCGGTCTGGTGCGCGTTGAGCGCGCCGTGCGCGAGCGCCTGTCGCAGGCCGAGTCCGACAACCTGATGCCGCACGACCTGATCAACGCCAAGCCGGTTTCGGCCGCGATCAAGGAGTTCTTCGGTTCGTCGCAGCTG
>JBFHQA010000156.1:0-5514 GCA_041592455.1 Thiobacillus sp.
ACGACGTGCGCGACATCCGGCTGCAGAACCTGCGCCACCATATCGCGCTGGTGTCGCAGGACGTCGTGCTGTTCAACGACACGCTGGCGCACAACATCGCCTACGGCACCAAGCGCGACGCGACGCCCGACGAGATCCGCGACGCCTGCATCGCCGCGCATGCCTGGGACTTCATCCAGGCGATGCCCGATGGGCTCGACACGCTGATCGGCGAGAACGGCATGCGGCTCTCGGGCGGCCAGCGGCAAAGAATCGCGATCGCGCGCGCGATCCTGAAGAACGCCCCCATCCTGATCCTCGACGAAGCCACCTCGGCGCTCGACAACGAATCCGAACGCCACGTGCAGGCCGCGCTCGACACGCTGATTGCCAATCGCACGACGCTGGTGGTGGCGCACCGGCTCTCCACCATCGAGCGCGCCAGCCGCATCGTGGTACTCGAAGGCGGCCGCATCGTCGAGGTCGGCAACCATGCCGAACTGATCGCCAGACAAGGCCGCTACGCCCAACTCCACGCGCTGCAATTCACCCAATGAGCCACGATCTCTCCACCGGCTGGATCAAGCCCTCCCGCTCGCTGCTGACCGACGCCGGACGCGCCATCGGCGACTACCGCATGATCCGCGAGGGCGACCGCATCCTGCTCGGCCTGTCGGGCGGCAAGGATTCGCTCTCGCTGCTGCACACGTTGCATCACCTGCAGCAGAAGGCACCGGTCAAGTTCGAGCTGCTGGCGTGCACGGTCGATCCGCAATCGGACCAGTTCGACCCCTCGCCGCTCACGCCCTACCTGGCCGGACTCGGCGTGCCCTACTTCCTCGAATCGCAGCCGATTCTGGCCGAAGCCCAGAAGACGCTGACCAAGGATTCGGACTCGTACTGCGCCTATTGCTCGCGCATGCGGCGCGGCATCCTCTACCGCGTCGCGCGCGAGCAGGGCTGCAACGTCGTCGCGCTGGCGCAGCATCTCGATGACCTTGCCGAAACATTGATGATGTCGATGCTGTTCGGCGGCAAGCTCAGGACCATGTCGCCGCACTACCTCAACGACGCCGGCGACCTGCGCATCATCCGGCCGTTCGTCTATGCGCGCGAGCGGCAGACTCGCGCCTTCGCACAGGATTCGGGCCTGCCGGTGATCTTCGAGAACTGCCCGGCCTGCTTTGCCAAGCCGCAGCAGCGCTACGCGATGAAGCAGATGCTCGCCGAGCAGGAAACAATCCATCCGCGCATCTTTAACAGCCTGCTGACGGCGATGAAGCCGCTGATGGGCGAACCGCCCGCCTGACCCCGGTTGCCCCGTCCGCACGGAATGCGTGCGCCGCCGGTCCGATTTCGCGCCGAAGACGTTTGCCGATAGAATCAAGCCTTTGTTTTGCTTGACTTTTCCACATTGAGAACAAGGTTATGACCGCTTCCTTCATCCCCCCCAAGCGCATCCTCATGGGCCCCGGCCCCTCCGACGTCCCGCAGCGCATCCTCGACGCGATGGCGCGCCCGACGATCGGCCACCTCGACCCCGCCTTCGTCGACCTGATGGAGCAGATCAAGGCCATGCTGCGGATGGCGTTCCAGACGCAGAACGCGCTGACCGTCCCGGTCTCGGCGCCGGGCTCGGCGGGCATGGAGATGTGCTTCGTCAATCTGGTCGAGCCGGGCGACAAGGTCATCGTCTGCCGCAACGGCGTGTTCGGCGGCCGCATGCTGGAAAACGTCAAGCGCACGGGCGGCGTGCCGGTGATCGTCGACGACGCCTGGGGCGCGCCGGTCGATCCGCAGAAGGTGCGCGACGCCTTCAAGGCCAACCCCGATGCCAAAGTGCTGGCGTTTGTACATGCCGAGACCTCGACCGGCGCGCAGTCTGACGCCGCGACGCTGGCGAAGATCGCGCAGGAACACGGCGCGCTGACCATCATGGACTGCGTCACGAGCCTGGGCGGCACCCCGGTGCTGCTCGACCAGTGGGGCATCGACGCCGCCTACTCGGGCAGCCAGAAGTGCCTGTCGTGCACGCCGGGCCTGTCGCCCGTGTCCTTCTCCGAGAAGGCCATCGCCAGGATCAAGGCGCGCCAGACGCCGGTGCAAAGCTGGTTCCTCGACCTCAACCTGGTGCTGGGCTACTGGCAGTCGGCCGGCAAGCGCACCTACCACCACACCGCGCCGATCAACCCGATGTACGGCCTGCACGAGGCGCTGGTGACCCTGGAGGAAGAAGGCCTGGAAAACGCCTGGGCGCGCCACCGCGCGATGCACGAGAAGCTGAAGGCCGGGCTCGAGGGCATGGGCCTCAAGTACGTGGTCGACGAAGCCGCGCGCCTGCCGCAGCTGAATTCGGTCTACGTGCCCGAAGGCGTCGACGAGGCCGCCGTGCGCGCCAAGCTGCTCGCCGACTTCAACCTCGAAATCGGTGCAGGCCTCGGCGACATGGCCGGCAAGATCTGGCGCATCGGCCTGATGGGCTACTCGGCGAAGCAGGAGAACGTCGACTACTGCCTGAAGGCACTCAAGGCCTGCATGCCCGCCTGAGCCTGCAGTGGTCCGAACAAAAGCCCGCTCGACGCGGGCTTTTTTCATGCTGCGGGCGTGACGCCGCGAACCCCGATCAACCGCGCTCGGCCAATGACGACTTTCCGTCCGTCCCCTCGGCCGCGGCCTTCGGCGTTGCCAGCACCTGGTCGACGCGGTTGCGGTCCACATCCACCACTTCGAACTCCCAGTCCATCCAGGTGAAGCTTTCCGCCTTGCGCGGAATATGGCCCAGCGAGGCCAGCACAAAGCCGCCGACGGTGTGATAGTTGCCGAGCGACTCCTGCGGCACGCGCCTGATATCCAGCTTGTCCTTCATCTCGTCGATCGGCAGCAGGCCGTCCAGCAGCCAGGAGCCATCGGGCCGGCGAACGGCGAGTGAATCCTCGGAATCTTCTGCCTGCGGCAGCATGTCGCCCACCAGCGAATACATCAGATCGTCCAGCGTGACGATGCCTTCGGTCAGCCCGAATTCGCTGACCACCAGGGCGAACGTGGCCCGCTGCTGACGGAAGGTTCGCAGCAGATCGATCAGGTTGAGGCTGGCCGGCACATACAACGGCGGCTCCAGCGGCAGTTCGGCGAAATCGACTTCGCCCTCGATCGCGGCCTTGAGGATGTCGTGGCTCTCGGCGATGCCGATCACCTGCTGCAGGTCGCCCTTGCAGATCGGCAGTTGCGAATGCGGCGCCTCGCGCAGCAGGCGCAGGTTGTCTTCACGCGGCGCCAGCAGGTTGATCCAGGCCACATCCGCCACCGGCGTCATGATGGTGGCGAGGCGCCAGTCCTCGAGACGCAGCACGTTGCCGAACAGCTGACTTTCCTCGGGGGCAATGGACCCGGCGCGCTCGCCTTCGTCAACGAAGGCCAGGATGTCCTCGACGCTGGTCACCGCCGGCGCCGAGCGGATCGGCAGCAGCGCCAGCACACGATCCGCCATAAAAGACAGGAAACTGATCGCAGGGGACAACACCCGGATGAAAATCGACATGGACGGCGCGCAAAAGGCCGCCACCTTTTCAGGGTGGGCGAGTGCGATCCGCTTGGGCACGATTTCGCCGAGGATGATCGAGACGGCAGTGACGATGACGATGGTGATGGCGAAAGCGATGGTCGACTGCCAGTCGGCCAGCGCCGGCACAGTGGAGCCGATGGCCGACTCGATCGAGGCCGACAGCGCCGACTCGCCGTAGATGCCCATCAGGAGTGCCGCCGCGGTGATGCCGGTCTGGCTCGCCGCCAGCAGGCGGCTGGGATGCTCCTTGATGGCGAGCGCCGAGGCCGCACCGCTGTCGCCCGCCTCGGCGAGTTGGGTGAGCCGCGCCCGCCGGGCCGAGGCCAGCGCCATTTCAGCGAGGGAAAAGATCCCGGAAACCAGGATGAGGAGAGCCAAAATCCACAGGGCGTTCATGATCGGGCCGGTTGGTGCAGATGCGCCGATTTTACATGGCTCAGATGCAGCCAGGCCCGCGTGAAGCGGGCCTGGCTGGTTGGGACGGAACGACCGCTTACAAACCCAGCCGCTGCCAGATCGTGGTCGTGGGCCCGGCCTGGTTCATGGTGTAGAAGTGCAGACCCGGCGCCCCGCCCGCGAGCAGGCGTTCGCACATGTCGGTCACCACGTCGAGCCCGAAGGCGCGCAGCGATACCAGATCGTCGCCGTAGGTTTCCAGCTTTTTCCTCAACCAGCGCGGGATCTCCGCGCCGCAGGCATCGGAGAACCGCGCCAGTTGGACGTAGTTGCCGATCGGCATGATGCCGGGGACGATGGGGATGTCGACCCCCAGCGCGCGCGTCTCGTCGACGAAGCGAAAATAGGCGTCGGCGTTGAAGAAATACTGCGTGATTGCCGAGTCGGCCCCGGCGTCGACCTTGCGCTTGAAATTGGCAAGGTCGACGGTCCAGGAGCGCGCCTGCGGGTGAATCTCGGGATAGGCGGCGACCTCGATCTCGAACCAGTCGCCGGTTTCCTTGCGGATGAAGGCGACCAGTTCGTTCGCATAGTTGAACTCGCCGACATCCATGCTGCCCGAGGGCAGGTCGCCGCGCAGCGCGACCAGATGGCGGATACCCTGGCTTTTGTATTCGGCCAGGATTTCGCGGATGCTCTCCTCGGTCGAGCCGATGCACGACAGATGCGGCGCCGCCTCGCTGCCGGACGCCTGGATCTCGCGCACGGTTTCGAGCGTGCGGTCGCGGGTCGAGCCGCCGGCACCAAAGGTGACCGAGAAAAACTTGGGTTTGAGTTGCGCAAGCTGTTCGCGCGTGGCGCGCAGCTTGTCCATGCCCTCCGCCGTCTTCGGCGGAAAGAATTCGAAACTGAAAGTTCGTGAGGGGGGAGGAGTAAGGGGTGAGGCGTTCATGCGTCCGCTTTCTTGCGCACGTGATTGATCAGGCCACCGAGCAGGGAGAAGACTTTATCCAATGGCTCGGAGGGATAAGCATCGCTCTGCAGATAGCCGAGTTCGCGTGCAATGATAAGTTGGGTTTCGAGTTCGCTCAAAGAGCCCCTGGCCATGCCGAGAAAGTGAAGGAATTCCCGGTCGGTGAAACGGGCGCAGCCTTCCGCAATGTTCGAAGGAACGGAGACTGCGGCCCGCCTCAACTGGCTCGTCAGGCCAAAATTTTCGTGCGCAGGAAAGGTAGCAGTCAGGCTGTACACCTGTTTGACCAGTTCGATAGCCGATTTCCAGCTATCCAGGTCGTGGTGTTTACGCCTCACCCCTAGCCCCTCCCGCCTCACGCTTAATAGCGGTAGTGCTCAGCCTTGTACGGTCCCTGCTTGTCGACGCCGATGTAGGCAGCCTGTTCGTCGGACAGCTCGGTCAGCTGCGCGTTGAGCTTTTTCAGCTGCAGACGCGCGACCTTCTCGTCGAGATGCTTGGGCAGGGTGTAGACGCCGACGGGGTACTTGCCCGTCTCGCGTTCCTGCCACAGTTCCATCTGCGCGATGGTCTGGTTGGCGAAGCTCGAGCTCATCACGTACGA
>JBFHQA010000157.1:0-5487 GCA_041592455.1 Thiobacillus sp.
GCGACAAGGACATTCGCCTGATCACCACCGTGGCGGCTTCGATCTGGTATGTCGGGTTCAACATGCTGGACCCGGTCGTGGGCGGATTGGGCGCAGATCGCCAGAAACTGCGCCAGGCGCTTTCGATCGCGTTCGACTATGACGAGTTCATATCGATTTTCCTGAACGGCCGCGGCATCCCCGCCCAGGGGCCGATTCCGCCGGGCCTGTTTGGCTATGTCGACGGCGTGGCAGGCCTCAATCCCTATGTTTACGAGAATCATGGAGGCGAGGTGCGGCGACGTTCGATCGAGACCGCCCGTCGCCTGCTGGCCGAGGCGGGCTACCCCAACGGGCGCGATGCGAAGACCGGGGCGCCGCTGGTGCTGTATTTCGACACCATGGCGTCCGGCCCCGACGCCAAGTCGCGCCTCGACTGGATGAAGAAGCAGCTCGACAAGCTGAACGTGCAGCTGGTCGTGCGCGGCACTGATTACAACCGCTTCCAGGACAAGATTCGCAAGGGCAACGCGCAACTGTTCGAATGGGGCTGGAACGCCGACTACCCCGATCCGGAGAACTTCTTTTTCCTGCTGTACGGCCCGCACAAGAAGGTCGGGACAGGGGGGGAGAATGCGGCCAACTACGACAATCCTGAATTCAACCGGCTGTTCGATCGCATGAAGGACATGGAAAACGGCCCGGAACGCCAGGCGGTGATCGATGCGATGCTGGAGATCGTGCGGCGCGATGCGCCGTGGATTTTTGCTTATTACCCGAAGTCATTCAGCCTTGCACATGGATGGGTTAAAAACGGTAAACCCAATTTGATGGCCAACAACACGCTCAAGTACCGCCGCATCGATCCCGAATTGCGCGAGGCGCGGCGTGAGGCGTGGAACCAGCCGGTGTTGTGGCCGATCGCGCTGATGGCGGGTGCCACGGTCGTCGTCATCGCACCCGCCGTCATCGCCTGGCGCCGACGGGAAAGGAAGACCGCCTGATGCTGGCTTACATCCTGCGCCGACTGCTGTATGCGATCCCGATCCTGATCGGGGTGAACCTGCTGACGTTCACGCTGTTCTTCGTGGTCAACACGCCCGACGACATGGCGCGCCTGCAGCTCGGCGTCAAGCACGTGACGCCCGAGGCCATCGAGCGCTGGAAGGTCGAGCACGGCTACGACAAGCCCTTGCTGCTGAACGCACAGGCAAGCGGTGTGGAGCAGGTCACGGACACGATCTTCTTCAAGCATTCGGCGGCCATGTTCGTGTTCGAGTTCGGCAAGGGCGATGACGGCCGCAACATCGGCAACGAGATCCGCACGCGCATGGGGCCGAGCCTGGCGATTGCTTTGCCGGTGTTCGTGATCGGCTTGCTGGTCAACATCACCTTTGCCCTGCTGATGGTGTTTTTCCGCGCCACCTACCTCGACGTGTGGGGGGTGGTGCTGTGCGTCGTGCTGATGTCGATCTCGGGATTGTTCTACATCATCGCCGGGCAGTTCTTCATCGCCAAGCTCTGGAACCTGCTGCCGATATCGGGCTTTGCAGGAGGACTCGACGGCCTCAAGTTCATCCTCTTGCCGGTGTTGATCGGCGTGGTGTCGGGCATCGGCAGCGGCGCCCGCTGGTATCGGACGATCTTCCTCGAGGAAATCGGCAAGGACTATGTGCGTACCGCGCGCGCCAAGGGGCTCTCGGAAGTGCGCGTGCTGTTCCGCCACGTGCTGAAGAACGGCATGATTCCGATCCTGACCGGCGCCGTGGTCGTGCTGCCGCTGCTGTTCATGGGCAGCCTGATCACCGAATCCTTCTTCGGCATTCCGGGCCTGGGCAGCTACACGATCGATGCGATCCAGGCGCAGGATTTTGCAGTGGTGCGCGCGATGGTGTTCCTGGGCTCGTTCCTCTATATCGTCGGCCTGATCCTGACCGACATCTCGTACTCGTGGGTCGACCCCAGGGTGAGGCTGCAATGAACGTCATGCCGGTGATCCTGTGGACCGATGCGCTGATCTTCGTGTTGCTGGCCGGCGTGGCGGGGCTGGTATGGACCATCCGCCGCCAGGAGCATCTGCGCGCGCCTTGGAAGCGCGTGGCGCATCGACCGATGGCGATGGGAGCTGCGCTGGTGCTGGCGGTGTTTGCCGTGATCGGGCTGCTCGATTCGCTGCACTACCGGGAAAAGCTGCCGGATAGCCCGGCCGACCAGCCGCATTATTCGGTCGAGGTGCTGAGCGTGTTCGATGCGCTGGTCGGCGACTTGCGCACCCAGCAGGAAAAGACCTATTCCGCGCCGCTGGCCATGCAGCTCTATGCCAAGGAATTCGTGCAACGCGATGGCCGCTCGGTTCGGGAATTCCCCCGCCTGAAATACGGCGGCGCTCACCTGAAGCACGAGGACGAACGCCTGCCCGACCTCGTGCGGCGCGGCCTGGTGGGGGTGGCCCAGGGTCTGGCGGCGGGCTTCCTGCTGCTGGGAGGCATGGCGGCCTGGCAGTCGCGCAGGGCAGGGCAATCGCTGGGCGAGTGGCTGGCCGCCTGGGGCGCGGGCCGGCTCGGCTGGCCCGGGCGGACCGTCGTGCTGGTGCTGACGCTGATCATGATCATGGCGGCTGTCCTGGCCAACCTGGCCACGGGCTACCATGTGTTCGGCACCGACAAGGTCGGGCAGGACGTGCTGTATATCACGCTGAAAAGCATACGCACGGGACTCGTCATCGGCACGCTCACCACGCTGGTCACGCTGCCGCTGGCGATCGGATTCGGTATTGCCGCGGGCTATTTCCGCGGCTGGGTGGACGATGTAATCCAGTACATCTACACCGTGCTGAATTCGATTCCAGGCGTGTTGCTGATCGCGGCCGCGGTGCTGATCGTGCAGGTGTACATCGAATCGAATCCCGAGCTGTTCGACACAGCTGCAGCGCGGGCCGACATTCGCCTGCTCGCGCTGTGCCTGATCATGGGCGTGACCAGCTGGACCGGACTGGCGCGCCTGCTGCGCGGCGAGTCGCTCAAGCTGCGCACGCTCGACTATGTGGAAGCCGCACGCGCCTTCGGCGTGTCGCATGCGCGCATCATCAGCCGCCATATCTTCCCCAACGTGTTCCATCTGGTGCTGATTGCGATCGTGCTCGATTTCTCGGGGCTGGTGCTGGCCGAAGCCGTGCTGTCCTACGTCGGCGTCGGGGTCGATCCGAGCATGTACAGCTGGGGCAACATGATCAACGGCGCCCGTCTCGAACTGGCGCGCGAGCCCACGGTGTGGTGGCAGCTCGGCGCGGCGTTCGCCTTCATGTTCACGCTGGTGCTGGCGGCCAACCTGTTTGCCGACGGCGTCCGCGACGCCTTCGATCCGCGTGCGGAGGGACAGCGATGACGCCCTTGCTGCAGGTCAGCCGACTCGTCGCGCAATTTGGCCAGGGCGGTCGCGCGGTCCGCGTGGTCGACGACGTGAGCTTCCAGGTGTCGGCAGGTGAAACCTACGCCCTGCTCGGCGAGTCGGGTTGCGGCAAGTCGATGACGGCCCTGTCGCTGATGCGCCTGCTACCGGATGGCGGGCGCGTGTCGTCCGGCAGCATCCGGCTGGACGGTCAGGATGTGCTGGCCTTGCCCGAGCGCGAGATGCGGGGCGTGCGCGGCGGCGGCATGGCGATGATCTTCCAGGAGCCGATGCTGGCGCTGAATCCCGTGCTCAAGGTCGGGACGCAGATTGCCGAGGTGCTGGAACGCCACCAGGGACTCGGCGGCCAAACTGCACGGGAGCAGGCGCGTGCCTTGCTGGATGCGGTCGGCGTGCCGGATGCCGTGCGGCGGCTCGATACCTATCCGTTCGAACTGTCGGGCGGATTGCGCCAGCGGGTGATGATCGCGATGGCCCTGGCGGGCAAGCCGAAGCTGCTGATCGCCGACGAGCCGACCACCGCACTGGACGTGACCATCCAGGCCCAGGTCCTGGAGGTGCTGAGGCGCCTGCGCGCCGAACAGCAGATGGGCATGCTGCTGATCACGCACGATCTCGGCGTGGTGGCCGAGAACGCCGACCGCGTGGGCGTCATGTACGCCGGCGAACTGGTCGAGGAAGGGCCGCGCGATGCGTTTTTCGCCTCCCCGCAGCACCCCTATAGCCGCATGCTGTTCGAGGCACTGCCGCGACCGGGCGATGGCGGTCGTCTGACCACCATACCCGGCCAGGTTCCGGGGCTGGACAGCGCGTTCAGCGGATGCCGCTTCGCATCGCGTTGCCCGCATGCCGTATCGCGCTGCCGCACCGAAGCACCGGACTGGCAGACCCTGGACGGCCAGCGGGTGCGCTGCCATCTGGCAGGCGAGTTGCCGGTTCGCAGCCCGCGAGTCGTGACTGCCCAGACGGCAGCGCGGTTGTCTGGGCAGCCGCTGCTGGAGGTCGAGGGGCTCAAGGTCCATTTCCCGATCCGGCGCGGCTTCTTCCAGCGCACGGTCGGCCATGTGCGAGCGGTCGACGACGTCTCGCTGTCGATCCGCGCCGGGCACACCCTGGCGCTGGTGGGTGAGTCGGGCTGCGGCAAGACCACGGTCGGCAAGGCCCTGCTGCGGCTGAATGCGCCCACGGCCGGAACGATCACGCTGGGCGGCACGACGATCAACGGCCGCAACGTGTCGGTGCTGCGGCGCCAGGCCCAGATGGTGTTCCAGGACCCGTTCAGCTCGCTCAACCCGCGCATGCGGGTGGCCGACATCCTGCTCGAAGGCATGGAGGCGCTGGGGGTGGGCACGGCCGACGAGCGGCGCGATGCCGTGTCTAAGCTGCTCCAGCAGGTGGGCCTGCCGGACGACGCGGGCGCGCGCTATCCGCACGCGTTTTCGGGCGGACAGCGGCAGCGTATCGCCATCGCCCGCGCCCTGGCGGTATCGCCCGGCCTGGTAATCTGCGACGAGCCGACCAGCGCGCTCGACGTGTCGGTGCAGGCGCAGATCCTGAACCTGCTGAAGGATCTGCAGGACAGCCTCGGCCTCGCTTATCTGTTCATCACCCACAACCTCGCCGTGGTCGACTACATCGCGCACGATGTCGCGGTGATGTATCTGGGGCGCATCGTGGAGCAGGGGGCGGCAGCCGATGTGCTGTCAGCACCGCGTCATCCCTACACGCAGGCGCTGGTGAGCGCGGTGCCCCGTATCGAGCCCCATGGCGGAGAGCACGTGATCCGCCTTGCCGGCGACCAGCCCTCGCCGCTCGATCCGCCTGCCGGATGCCATTTTCATCCACGCTGCCCGCATGCCAGCGACGTGTGCAGGCAGTCCTATCCCGCCCGCACCGACCTGGACAACGGCCATTGGGTGCGTTGCCACTGGGTGGCGGGCACGCTGTAACAAGGAATGTGTCAGGAGTCTTGATTGAATACAGGTAATCGCGGCCGCAATTTCTGGATCGGCAACGCCGTGCTGGCGCTGGCGATGATGATGCTGTTCTTCATGGGGCCGCTGTCCGATGCCATGGGGATCTGGGCGGCCGTGCTGTGGA
>JBFHQA010000158.1:0-5463 GCA_041592455.1 Thiobacillus sp.
CGATGTGCTCATCAGCAAGAACGTGATTCGCATCACCGACTTGCCTGCCGCCGTGCAGTCGAAACTGATGGAACGCCGATCGATGCGCAAGACGATGGGATCGCTCGACCTGCTCGGCGAGTCCGACGAGACCATCTAGGGCCTTCCATGGTCAATCGACCACGGAAGGTCCCGCTCAGCCGAGCACGACGCCCGGCCCTGTCAATCCCTTGAAGCCGAGGCCGTTCAGGCACTCGGCTTCTTTCTCGTTCACCACCCCTTCCGCGATGGTCATCATGCCCATGGCGTGGGCAATCGTGCACAAGCCCCTGAGGAAGGTCTGGTTGCCAAGGTTCTGGTCGATATCGCGAATGATCACGCTGTCGATCTTCAGGTAGTCGAGCCCCACGTCGTACAGTTCGCCGATATGGGAAATCTGGTTGCCTACGTGCTCCAGGCCCACCTTGCATCCCAGCGTCTTCAGGGTGTCGCAGAACACGCGGAACTCGCGGGCATGACGATAGGCTACGAACTCCGGTATGTCGAACCATAGTTTGCGGGCGGCATGCGGGCTGGCCTTGAGCGCCCGGTAGTAGCGCGCTGTCTGCAGCGGATCGCACACGGATTGCGGCGAAACGTTGATGCAGACCGGTCCTTCGTTCGACTCCAGCCAGGTCAGCGCGTGCTCGAACACGGCTTCGTCGATCTGTTCGGTCATGCCCAGCCGGCTGGCCCAGGGCATGAATTCGTGGGCCGACAGCCACAGGGAACTCTGGATGACCTGCATGCGCGCCGGCGCTTCGTAGTGGATCAATTGGCCCTGGGCGTTCAGCACCGGATAGGTGGCAAACTGAACCCGCTTCAGGTTGAGCGAAGTCTCGATCAGCACTTCCCAGGCAGCCATCAGGCTGGCCGCGGGTTTCCACTCCACGTTGAGATTGTCCATCTCGATCGCGCTGCCGCCCGTATCGATCGTGCGCCCCAGGGCCATGTCGGCCCGCGACAGCACCTGGGACATCGGGTCACCATGCCGATACACCGTTGCGCCCAGATGCAGGGGATGCTCGGTGCTCGCACTGGGATCGTTGATCGACAGCAGCGCCCGGGCGTACAACTGCTCGGTCATCGCCTCGACCGATTCCGCATCGGGGGCCAGCACGCCAAAATCGGCGCCGTTCAACCGGCCGATCAGGCAATGTTCCCCGGGACACGACTCCTGCAGGGCAACCGACACGCGCTTGAGCATGTTGTCCGTCGCGTCGCGTCCTATGGTTTTGTTCAGGTGCATCAGATCGGGCAGGCGCAGGATGAAGAACGCGCCAGCAGGCGCCGTATCCTCGCCCGTCAGCACATACTGCAGCTTGCTCATGAAATGGTCGCGGTTCAGCAAGCCCGTCAGCGCATCGTGCTGCGCATCGCGGCGTAGTTGCTCGAGGCGCGCCGACTCCTCGTCGAGCATGCTGTGCACCTGCCCGGAAAGCGTGTTCATGGCTCTCACCACCGAGCGGAATTCGCGCGTGCGGGGCTCTGGGATGGTGATGAACCGGCGTGCACCGATTGCCTCGGCCTGCATGACGACCTTACCCAGCGGCCGGGTAATGGTGCGCAACACGACCGTGCCGATCGCTCCGCACAGGAGCGCCCCCATCAGGAACCAGGCCAGCATCCTGATGTTGCCCTGCCACAAGGCCTGGTAGGCGAAGCGGTTGTGGCTGATGACGGTCAACGTGCCGTATTGCTGCCAGTTGTCCTGCACCTGGGCAACCCCCGGGGCGGTCTGCAACGGGATCAGGCGCACGAACCAGGATGGCACCGTATCGTTTTCAGCCTCACTAACCCGTTCGACGATGACCTCGCCGGACGGAGACACCAGCTTGATCATCTTGTAGTGGCCGATATCGAACTGTGCCGACAGCAGCAACTCGATGACGACCGGATCCTTGTCGACCTGGGACATCGACAGAGCCAGAGAATTGGCATTGTCGATGTTCTTCAGCCTCAACTGATCTTCGAGATAGGTCTTGGCCGACCATGCGCTGACCAGAAAGCTGATCCCGAACGCAACCGTCATGATGGCCAGAACGGCGAGCCAGAGTTGCTTGGTTAGTGACATAAGGTTCCCCTGTACAAAAGGTGATTCATTCGATTCCGTCTTCCCGAATCCGCGCAAGCACGGACTGCCATTTCGATAATCTCTGCGACCCGGTCGACACGCGCGGGACCGCTCCCCCCACCCACAGACCCTCGGCATTGAAGCCGAACACCGTGGTCAGGTCGGGGCGACGTGATGCAGGCCGGATATCCGAAATCAGGTTATCGAGCACCATGGGTTCTTCGCCCGGAGTGGGATAATAGCTAAGCACCATGTGCGCCTGCGTGATCGTGCTTTGTGGCCCGCCGATACGCGCCTTGACGTAGGTCAGCCGCAATTTTTCCGAAGGAACGCCCAGCAGCTTGAGCGTGACATATTTCGATATCGCAAAGTCCTCGCAATCGCCCTCGCCTCGACCCATCGTTTCCAGCGGCGTCGCCCAGTAATCCGACACGCCCCAGATTGCAACGTCGTCGCCGAAACGGATCTTGCGATTGAAAAAGTCATTGACGCGCTTCAGCTTGGCCGCCTCGGGCTGCCCGGCTGAACTGACCAGCAGGTCGCGCCAGGCCATGACCGTGGCTGCGCCGGAATCGCCGTAACGTTGACTGGCCAGCAGCAACATCCGATCCATGGCCACCTCTGCTCCAGCCATGCCCACGCACAGCAAGGCTAAAAAGGCCATGCGCGCATGGACGAAAAAACCGAAACCGTGTCGAATTCTCAACACACCCTCACGACCACGCACTCGAAGGACGGTTGTAGAATGCAGCAGTGCACCAGCCGATCCTGACGACCGGCAGGGCTGTGCGACAACTCTTTAGCCTGCCCAGTCTGGCTTCACCGGCCCCACGGCACGAAATGCGATAGCCTTGAATGCGGGCCATGAAATGGCAAAAGTAAAATATTGATAACAAAAAGAGATGGTACGAAGCTTGCAGTAATGTTGGCGCGTTTTTCTTCATAACTCTTTTTATCGGATGCTCCACGCGAGGCTGAAGCAATGTCAAAAATAAAAGTTGCACTCTCTTTTCTGACGATGGGTTTGTTCACGGTCAATGCCGGAGCCCAGTCGCCCAACACCCTGCAAACCGCCGTTCAGCAAGCCATCGTCAGCAACCCTGAGGTCCAGTCGCGATGGCACGCCTTTCTGTCGTCGCAGCACGAGCAGGACGTGGCTCGCGGCGGTTACTTCCCGCGCGTGGACCTGACCACTGGCGTCGGACGTGAAAACCTGACCCGCCCCAACCAGGCAACGACCAACCTGACGCGTCGCGGAGCCGCCCTCTCGCTCAACCAGATGATTTACGACGGCTTCGCCACGCGCGACGAAGTCGCCAAGCTCGCCTACGCCAAGCTGGTTCGCTATTACGAATTGCTCGATGCATCCGAGAACACGGCGCTCGAAGCGTCCCGCGCCTACCTCGACGTGCTGCGCTACCGCGAACTGTCCCGCCTGGCGCAGGAAAATCTCGCTCAACACCAGCAGGTGTTCAACCAGATCCAGCAGCGCGTACAGGCCGGCGTGGGACGCCGCGTCGATTTCGAGCAGGCAGGCGGCCGTCTCGCGCTGGCCCAGTCCAACGTGCTCACCGAGGCCAGCAACCTGCACGACGTCAGCTCGCGCTTCCTGCGCATCGTCGGCGCGCTTCCGCCGGGCGAGATGATCGAGCCCAAGCTGCTCAACGAAGGCATTCCCGCCTCCGTTGAAGAGGCGCTCAAGCTGGCCTATCAGGGCAGTCCGGCCTTCAATGCCGCGATCGAGAACGTACGTTCCGCCCAGGCCGATGCTCAAAGCCGGCAGGCAAACTTCCACCCGCGCATCGACCTGCGCGCCCGCAAGGATGTCGCGTTCAACGACAACGGCTCGGCTGGACGCAGCGACGAGCAGGTGATCGAACTGGTGCTGAACTACAACCTGTTCAAGGGCGGTTCCGACCGCGCCCAGGCCCGCCAGTACGCAGAGCGCCTCTCCCTGTCGAAAGACCAGCGGGACAAGGCCTGTCGGGATGTGCGCCAGACCGTGGCCATCTCGTTCAACGACATCCACAGCCTCTCCAAGCAGCTCGGCTTTCTCGAGCAGCACCAGCTGTCCATCGAAAAGGCGCGTGAAGCCTACCGCAAGCAATACGATATCGGCCAGCGCACGCTGCTTGACCTTCTGGATACCGAAAACGAATATTTCCAGGCACGTCGCGCTTACGTGAATGCCTCCTACGAACATGCCATCGCCCATGCCACTACCCTGGCTGGAATGGGCAAGCTGATGAACGCGCTCGGTGTCGGACGCGAAGGCATGCCCTCGCTCAAGGAAGTGGGCCAGGACAGGTTCGAGGTCGATGCCGCCAGCCAGTGTCCGGCTGAATCCCCGGTCGTCGCCATCAGCGACGAACTGCTCACCCATCACAAGGCGGAAGCGGCCCCGGTTGCACCGGTGACCCCGCAGCCCCTGCCTGCGGCTCCCGCCGAGACCGTTCCCCAGGCCCTGGCCGGATGGGCCGCGGCCTGGTCGTCGAAGGATTTCCCGCGCTACCGCGGCTACTATGCCAACGCGTTCACCCCCGAAGACGGCGTTCCGCTGGCGCAATGGGCAAGCGAACGTGCCGTGCGACTGGGCAAGCCCGGCAATATCACGGTCGGCATCAGCAACATGAAACTGAACGCCCTGGATCCCAACAAGGCGACCACCGAGTTCACGCAGAACTATGCGTCCCCCAACTATCGCGACGAAGTGGTCAAGCGCCTCGACTGGGTGCGTGAAGGCGATCGCTGGAAGATCCAGCGCGAGCAGGTGTTGTCGACCGTCAAGCAGTCGGTTCCCAACCTGGTCAAGCCGGTCAAGAAGAAAAAGAAGCGCACGACTAGCGATAAGAGCTGCGATTGCAATTAACGGCTGGAAACAGCGTGCTTCACGGGCGAGCATGCGCAGGCACCGTCCATCGACGATGGATGAAGGGGCCCCGCGCAGAACTCGCCCGCTTCCGGACGGCAAGCCGCACGAAATAGCTTAAAATGGCGGGCTGCCTTATTTGTGCCCGCCATCCCCATGGAATCGACCTCCCCTGCACCGACGCAAGCCGGTGATCCGACCTTGACGCGCGACGTCAAGAAACGCCGCACCTTCGCGATCATCTCCCACCCCGACGCCGGCAAGACGACGCTGACCGCAAAGCTGCTGCTGTTCGGCGGCGCCATTCACATGGCCGGCACGGTCAAGGCCAAGAAGAGCGGCAAGTTCGCCACCTCCGACTGGATGGCCGTCGAGCAGGAGCGCGGCATCTCGGTCGCGAGTTCGGTCATGCAGTTCTCCTATGGAAACTGTGTATTCAACCTGCTCGACACCCCCGGCCACAAGGATTTCTCGGAAGACACCTACCGCGTGCTGACCGCCG
>JBFHQA010000159.1:0-5435 GCA_041592455.1 Thiobacillus sp.
ATTGCGCCGGCGCGCCAGCGAGCGTTCGGCGCATGGCGTGCACTGCATTGTCCGTTCGTCTGCCACCTTGTTTCAATTCGTCGACGCCCTGCATCGGACCGGGCTGGTCTCGCTTCTGGTCGACATGCAGGGGCGGCTGTTTGGGGATGCCCCGACCCGCAGCCTGTTCGACTGGCGACAGCAGTTCGAGCGCGATCAACTGCATACCCTGCCGCAGCCATACGGCGATGCCTGGCATGCGCCGGGTATCGACCGAGGCGCTGTGAGCCTCGATCGTGCCGCGCTCGGCTATGACTGCGTGGTGTTCGATGCCGGCTGGTCGGACGGCCTGATTCCGCTGTCGCGCGCCACCCATACGGTCGTCATGGAGCTCGAAGATTCGCAGGATGCGATCCTCCAGGCATACGGCAGGATCAAGGCATGGGTCCACGCGGAACCGCAGGTGGCGGTCGGGCTGATGGGCGGGCAGGCTGCCTGCGATCACGTGCGAGCAGCCTGCGCGCGCTTCCTCGGGCAGGCCGTCGAGAGGAATATTTTCAGTGTGCTGGCCGGCAGTGGTGCTTTTTCGGCGCTTGCCATTAGAATAGCGGGCGAGGAGACGGGTCTGAGAACCCGTTAGATAACAGGGAAAACCTGAAAGATGGCAGGGAAGCAATCGTCGCAAGACGAACAAGTCAACAAGTATGCACCGCTTGTGAAGCGCATCGCCTATCACATGATGGCGAGGCTGCCCGCAAGCGTCGAGGTCGACGACCTCATCCAGGTCGGACTGATCGGGCTGATGGATGCCGTGTCCCGGTTCGACGGGACGCAGGGTGCCCAGTTCGAGTCATATGCCACCCAGCGCATCCGCGGCGCCATGCTCGACGAACTGCGCGAAGCCGACTGGCTGCCGCGCCATGTCAGGCAGAAATCGCGGCAGATCGAGGCCGCCATCCACCGTCTCGAGCAGCGCAACGGAAAATCGCCCACCGAGCAGGAGATCTCCGATGAACTGGGCATGGCCATCGACCAGTACCAGTCCATGCTGGGCGACGTGAAATGCTCTCAGCTCCTGTATTACGAGGACTTCTCCGACGAGGACAGCGCCAGCTTCCTCGAGCGCTACCTGGTCGATGGCAGCAGCGATCCGCTCGCCGTGCTGGAAGACGAAGGCTTCCGGGACAGCCTGATCGCCGCGATCCATCACCTGCCCGAGCGCGAGCGCAGCATGATGGGCATGTATTACGAGCAGGACATGAACCTGAAGGAAATCGGCGCTGTCCTGGGCGTGTCCGAATCGCGCGTATGCCAGCTGCATTCGCAGGCCGTTGCCCGCCTGCGCGCCCAGCTCAAGATCTGGAAAAGCTGATTCCGGCCGGATCCTGAGACGGGGCCGGGGCGCACCGCGGATAAATCCGGGATAATGACGGCTTGTTCACCCGTTACAAGCCTGCATACATGAGCCAAGCCGACCTCAAGAAAAAAGCCCTCGCCTACCATCGCCTGCCCAAGCCCGGCAAGCTTTCGGTCGAATCGTCCAAACCCTGCTCCACGCAGGCTGACCTGTCGCTGGCCTACACGCCAGGCGTCGCGCAGCCGGTGCTGGAAATCGCGAAAAACCCGGCCAGGGCCTACGACTACACCAACAAGGGCAACCTCGTTGCCGTGATTACCGACGGCACTGCCATCCTCGGTCTCGGCGACCGCGGGCCGCTCGCCGCCAAGCCGGTCATGGAAGGCAAGGGCGTGCTGTTCAAGCAGTTTGCCGGGATCGACGTCTACGACATCGAGGTCAACGCGAAGACGCCGCAGGAGTTCATCCAGGTCGTCGAGGCGATCGCGCCGACCTTCGGCGGCATCAACCTCGAGGACATCGCCGCGCCGCACTGCTTCGAAATCGAGGCCGCGCTGAAGAAAAAGCTCGATATCCCCGTCTTTCACGACGACCAGCACGGCACCGCCGTCATCATCTGCGCCGGCCTGATCAACGCGCTGCACCTGCAGGGCAAGTCGCTGGAGAGCGCGAAGATCGTCTGCCTCGGCGCGGGCGCCGCAGGCATCGCGTCGATGAAGCTGCTGCTCGCAATGGGCGCGAAAAAGGCCAACATCACCTTCGTCGACTCGAAGGGCGTGGTGCACAAGGAGCGCACCGACCTCAACAGCTTCAAGAAGGCGTTTGCCCGCAAGACCAAACTGCGCACGCTGGAAGACGCGATGCAGGGTGCCGACGTCTTCATCGGCGTGTCGGGCGCCAACCTGGTGAGCCCGGCCATGGTGAAGAGCATGGCCGACAAGCCGGTGGTGTTCGCGCTGGCCAACCCCAACCCCGAAATCCTGCCGGAGAAGGCCAAGGCCGCGCGCAGCGACCTCATCATGGCGACCGGGCGTTCCGACTTCCCCAACCAGGTCAACAACGTGCTCGGCTTCCCGTTCATCTTCCGCGGCGCGCTGGACGCGCGCGCGCGGGAAATCACCCAGGACATGCTGATCGCCGCAGTGTATGCGCTCGCTGAACTGGCGCGCGAAAAAGTCCCGGCTTCCGTATTGAAGGCCTACAAGCTGAAGAAGCTCGCGTTCGGCCCCGACTACATCCTGCCCAAGCCCTTCGACCCGCGCCTGGTCGAGCGCGTGCCCAAGGCGGTGGAAAAGGCGGCGAAGAAAAAAGCCCGGCCCGCCCGCAAGCCGCGTTCAACCCGCTAAGCTGGCGACCAGACCCGATCCGTGAAACCGGCCGCGCGACCCGTCAACCTGAACCTGTTCCGCACGCACCTGCCCCTGCCGGGATGGGTGTCGATCCTGCACAGGCTGTCGGGGGCATTGCTGTTCGTGAGCTTTCCCGTCGGTGTGTGGGCCTTGTCCATTTCCCTGACGGACGAGGCGGGTTATAGGCAGTTGGCGGATGCGCTGGCGCATCCAGGCAGCAAGCTGTTCCTGTTGCTGGTGATCGCGGCGTTCACGCATCATCTGCTGGCCGGATTGCGCCATCTGGCGCTGGACATCCACTGGGGCGTGAGCCTGCAGCGTGCGCGGCACAGCAGCGCCGTCGTCCTGCTGGCCACCGTGCTCGTGACGCTGTGGGCGGCATGGAGCCTCCTGGCATGAAGTCGGCAACGGGGTCGCATACCGGAACGGGCACCTGGCTGCTGCAGCGTGCCACGGCGCTGGTGCTGGCGGTGGCCCTTCCGGGCATGGCCGTCTACATCTGGACGGCGCTGCCGCTCGATTTTCAGGGCTGGCAGGCCGTGTTCGAGCCGCAGTGGGTGCGCGTGACCGTGCTGCTGTCCGGCATGGCGCTGGCGCTGCACGCCTGGGTGGGGATGCGGGACATTTTCATGGATTATGTCCGGCCGACCGGCCTCAGGCTGACGCTTTACCTGGCCGTGATGATCACGCTGGCAACGAGCGTGACGTGGCTGGCCGCCGTGCTGTGGGGGCGCGCATGAACACGCGGCGATTCGACGCGTTGATCATCGGCGGCGGTGGCGCCGGGCTGCGCGCCGCGCTGCAGCTGGCCCGTTCCGACTTCACGGTCGCCGTGGTGTCGAAAGTGTTCCCGACGCGTTCCCATACGGTGTCGGCCCAGGGCGGCATCACGGCTGCGCTCGCCAACGTCGACGACGACCGCTGGGAATGGCACATGTACGACACCGTCAAGGGGGGCGACTGGCTGGGCGACCAGGACGCCATCGACTTCATGTGTCGCGAGGCGGCCAGCGCCGTCTACGAGCTCGAGCACATGGGACTGCCGTTCTCGCGCCTCGACAACGGCAAGATCTACCAGCGTCCGTTCGGCGGGCAGTCGAAGCATTTCGGGGGCGACCAGGCCACCCGCACCTGTGCCGCGGCCGACCGCACCGGGCACGCCTTGCTGCATACGCTCTACCAGCAGAACATCAAGCATCGCACCCAGTTCTTCGACGAATATTTCGCGCTCGATCTGCTGCGCGATGCGGAAGGTTATTGCCTGGGGGTGACGGCCATGAGCATCGAGACCGGCGAGCCGATCGTGATCGAGGCGCGCGCCACGCTGCTGGCCACTGGTGGAGCGGGGCGCGTGTTCGGCAACAGCAGCAATGCGATGATCAATACCGGGGACGGGCTGGGCATGGTGCTGCGTGCCGGCCTGCCGCTGCAGGACATGGAGTTCTGGCAATTCCATCCCACCGGCATCGCCGGCGTGGGCTGCCTGATCACCGAAGGCGTGCGCGGCGAAGGCGGCTATCTGCTGAACCGGAACGGCGAGCGCTTCATGGAGCGTTATGCCCCCCACGCCAAGGACCTGGCCGGGCGCGATGTCGTGGCGCGCGCGATCGCGATCGAGATCGCCGAAGGCCGAGGCTGCGGGCCTCGCGGAGACTATGTGGACATCAAGCTCGACCACCTGGGCGAGCAGGCCATCGCCGAGAAGTTGCCCGGCATTCGCGACCTGTCGATTCGCTTTGCCGGCGTGGACCCGGCACAAGCGCCCATTCCGGTCGCCCCGACCGCGCACTACATGATGGGCGGCATCCCCACCAATCTCCATGGGCAGGTCGTCGCGCCGGCGCGCTATGGCCCCGAGGAACCCGTGCCGGGACTCTATGCGGTGGGAGAGTGCGCCTGCGTCTCGGTTCACGGCGCCAACCGGCTGGGTGGCAATTCCCTGCTCGACCTCATCGTGTTCGGGCGCGCAGCGGGACGCCACATGCTCGAATACCTGCGCGAGAACCCGTATCCGCGCCCCTTGCCGGACAGCGCGGCCGCCGCCAGTCTGGCCCGCCTGCAGCACTGGGAACAGCCCGGCAGCGAACGGGTGGCCGCGATCGGCGACGACCTGCGGCGCATGATGCAGGCCCATGCCGGCGTGTTTCGTACCGATGCGGTGCTGCGCGAGGGGCTGGAGAAACTGGGCGAACTCGAGGCGCGCATGGCGCAGGCGGGGCTGCAGGACACCAGCCGCGTCTTCAACACCGCCCGCATCGAGGCGCTGGAACTGGAGAACCTCATGGGGGTGGCGCGCGCCACGCTGGTGTCGGCGATCAACCGCACCGAAAGCCGGGGGGCGCATACGCGAGAAGACTACCCGGAGCGGGACGACGACCACTGGCTGAAGCATTCGTTGTATTCGAGCGAGGGCAACCAGGTGGATACCAAGCCGGTGCGGCTCAAGCCGTTGACGGTGGAGTCGATCCGGCCGAAGGAGCGGGTGTATTGATGGGGAGTTGGTCTTTGCATTTGGATGTGCCTATGCTGGGGCTTCGCGTTTCGCCTGCGGGCGAGTCACTTTCATTTGCGTGGCCAAAAGAAAGTGACCAAAGAAAAAGCCACCCCTGCTGTGTCGGCCTTCGGCTCCCCTGCGTTGCTCGCCGGCCGGGGCGGCGCGGGAACTCGCCCTGGCGGGCTCAGACACCCCGCGCCTTTTTTCCCCGACCAGCTGCGCTACTCGGCGACACAGAAGGGGCTTCTTCGCTGGC
>JBFHQA010000160.1:0-5419 GCA_041592455.1 Thiobacillus sp.
ACCGACAGCCATTTCCAGAACGCGCCGGTGGATGTCAGTCTCGACGTGATCCTGGGCAAGCCCCCCAAGATGACGCGCAACGTCGTCCACCAGGCCGCCGCGCCGGCCGCGCTGGCGCTGGACGGCATCGACCTGAAGGACGCTGTCTACCGTGTGCTGTCGATGCCGGGCGTGGCGTCGAAAATGTTCCTGATTTCCATCGGCGACCGCACGGTCGGCGGCCTCACTGCGCGCGACCAGTGCGTGGGACCGTGGCAGGTTCCCGTCGCCGACTGCGCGATCACGCTGGCCGGCTACCAGACCACGCGCGGCGAGGTGTTCTCGATCGGCGAAAAGGCGCCGCTCGCGCTGGTGGATGCACCCGCGTCCGGGCGCATGGCGATCGTCGAGGCGATTACCAACCTGGCGGCCGCACGGGTCGAGGGGCTCGGTCAAGTCAAGCTCTCGGCCAACTGGATGGCGCCGGCCGGCCACCCCGGCGAGGACGCTGCGTTGTTCGATACGGTGGCCGCGGTTTCCGAGTATTGCCAGTCGCTGGGCATCTCCATTCCGGTCGGCAAGGATTCGATGAGCATGAAGTCGGTGTGGGAGGCCGACGGCGAGAAGAAGGCGGTGACTTCGCCGATCTCGCTGGTGATCTCGGCCTTTGCCTGCACGCCCGACGCGACCCGGCACCTGACGCCGCAACTGCGCACCGATGCGGGCGAAACCGATCTCGTCCTGATCGATCTCGGTCTGGGCAAGAACCGGCTGGGGGCCTCGACGTTCGCACAGGCCTACAAGCAGGTGGGCGACCGCTGCCCCGATGCGCCGGACGCCGCGGCCCTCAACGCCTTCTTCGACACCGTGCAGTCGCTCAACGCGGCCGGCAAGCTGCTGGCCTATCACGACCGCTCCGACGGCGGCCTGTTCGCTGCGCTGGCTGAAATGGCGTTTGCCGGCCATTGCGGGGTCGATCTGGATGTCGACGAACTGTGCCTCGACCAGATCCGGCACGAGGTCGAGGACCAGGGCCTGCCCGAGCCCGAGGCGCTGGGCCAGGCCGGCTACTCGTCGCGCATCTTCAACGTGCTGTTCAACGAGGAGGCCGGCGCGGTGCTGCAGATTCGTCGCGCCGACACGCAGGCCGTCATGCAGGCCTTTATCGACGCAGACTTGCGCGGCGAGTTCTACGTCATCGGGCAGGTCAACGACGTCGATCGCATCCGCGTGATGCGCGAGGAACAGCTGATTCTGGACGAATCCCGCACGGAACTGCAATCCGCCTGGGCACGTACCAGCTGCGAGATGGCGCGTTTGCGCGACAACCCGGCCTGCGCCGATCAGGAATACGCCACGCATGCCGATGCGGCCGATCCGGGCCTGCGCTATGCCCTGAGCTTCGACGCCCAGGAAGACATCGCGGCGCCTTTTGTTGCAACCGGCAAGCGTCCGCGCGTCGCCGTGCTGCGCGAGCAGGGCGTCAACGGCCAGGTCGAAATGGCCGCAGCCTTCGATGCCGCAGGCTTCGCCGCGGTCGACGTCCACATGAGCGACATCCTGTCCGGTCGGGTCAGTCTCGCCGATTTCACCGGCCTCGCCGCATGCGGCGGCTTCAGCTACGGCGACGTGCTGGGCGCGGGCGGCGGCTGGGCCAAGTCGATCCTGTTCAATGCGCGCGCACGCGACCAGTTCGCGGCCTTTTTCGAGCGCGCCGACAGCTTTGCGCTGGGCGTGTGCAACGGCTGCCAGATGATGAGTCAGCTGCACGACCTGATTCCCGGAGCCGATGCCTGGCCGCGCTTCGAGCGCAATCTGTCCGAGCAGTTCGAGGCGCGCTTCGCGCAGGTCGAAGTGCTCGATTCGCCTTCGCTCTTCTTCGAGGGCATGGCCGGCTCCATGATGCCGATCGCGGTGTCCCACGGCGAGGGTCGGGTCGTGTTCCGCGATCCCGCCCACGCCGGGCGGGCACAGGCCACGCTGCGCTACGTGGACCATCGCGGCGCGCCGACCGAGACCTATCCGCTGAATCCCAACGGTTCGGCCGGTGGCCTGACCGGCTTCACCACCGCGGATGGCCGATTCAGCATCCTGATGCCGCACCCGGAGCGCGTATTCCGCGCGGCCCAGTTGTCGTGGAAGCCCGATGGCATGGCCGGCGATGCCCCGTGGTTGCGGATGTTCCGCAACGCCCGGCGCAGGGTTGGGTGAAGCGCGCCGACTATGAGAAAATACCCGGCTTTGCCGAATTTATCCCTGCTGTCTGCCCATGAATGCTCCTGAAATCCTCCTGACGGACGACCACCTGCGTGCGCAGGTCAAACTGCTGGGCACCCTGCTCGGGCAGGTCCTGCTGCAGTTTGCCGGCGAAGATGTGTTCGAGGCGGTGGAAACCCTGCGTCGCGGCTTTGCCGAACTGCACCAGCAGGAGGACCAGCAGCGTCGCACCGAGCTGATGGAGATGATCGACGCCATGCCGGCCGAGAAGGTCGAGCTGGTGGTGCGCGCGTTCTCCAGCTACTTCAAGCTCGTCAACGTGGCGGAGGAAAGCTTCGCGCACCGCAATCGCCGCCGCATGCTGTCGCATGGCATGACCCTTTGGGAGGGCTCGTTCGACCGCACCCTGGCCGAACTCAAGTCGCAGGACATCTCGCACAGCACCCTGCAGGGCATGATCAACCGCCTGCACTACGCGCCGGTGTTCACGGCGCATCCGACCGAGGCGCGTCGACGCGCAGTGATGGAAGCCATGCGCCGCATCTTCCTGATTTGCGACCAGCTCTACAGCCCCACGCTGGGGGTGAACGACCAGCGCGAACTCGAAACCCAGCTGGCTGCCGAAATCCAGGTGATGTGGCGCACCGACGAATTGCGCACGGCCAAGCTGGAAGTGCGCGACGAAGTGCGCAACGGCCTGTATTACGTGCGCGAAAGCCTGTTCGAGGCGGTGCCCAGGGCTTATCACTATTTTGAAAAGGCGCTGCGCAAGCACTTCGGCTCGAAGAGCGACGGCGCTCCCACTATTTCCGTGCCGAGTTTCATCCGCTTCGGTTCGTGGATCGGCGGCGACCGCGACGGCAACCCCTATGTCACGGCCGACGTCACCGAATGGACCGTGCACACGCAGATGGAAGCGGCGCTGTCCGAATACCGTTCGCGCGTGCTGGACCTGCGGCAGACGCTGACGCACAGCAGCGGCTGGTGCACGCCCTCTGCGCCCTTCCTCGAACGCCTGGCCGAATACGAGGCCGAGTATGGCGAGCAGGTCTTCCGCGGCACGGCGGTGCAGATCTACAGCCGCGAGCCTTACCGTCGCATGGCGGCGATGATGCTGGCGCGACTGGATGCAAACCTCTCGTATGTCCACCAGTGCCTGGCCGATGTGCCGAGCTTTACTTCGCACCTGGCCTACGAAAACGCGCCGGCCTTCCTCGAAGACCTGTACCTGTTGCGCGACTCGCTGATCAGCCACGGCGACCGCATCGTCGCGATGCAGGACCTGCAGGCCCTGATCCGCCTGGTCGAGAGCTTCGGCTTCCATCTGCTGCAGCTGGATATTCGCCAGGAGTCGACGGTCCATACCCAGACTGTGACCGAGGTGCTCGAGCAGATCGACCCCGATTTCGATTACGCGAAAGCGAACGAGGCCGAACGCCAGAAGCGCCTGGCCGCCTGGATCGGGCATATCGACGCGATCGAGGTCAACGACGAGGCGCTGGGCGAAGAGGCGCAGGAAGCGCTGGCGGTGTTCCGCCGCATGGCCAAGCTGCAGGCCGAAGTGGGCGACGAGGTGTTCGGCACCTACGTGATCTCGATGACCCACACGGCGTCTCATGTGATGGAAGTGATGCTGCTGGCGCGCCTGGTCGGCCTGTGCGGCCACAACGGCCGCGAATGGTTCTGCCGTATCCTGGTGGCCCCGTTGTTCGAGACGGTGGAAGACCTGCAGCACAGCCAGTCCATTCTCGACCAGTTGCTGTCGAACAAGGTGTACCGCGCCCTGGTGGCGGCCAACGGCAACAACCAGGAAGTCATGCTCGGCTATTCGGATTCCTGCAAGGACGGCGGCATCCTGGCCTCCAACTGGAACCTCTACCAGGCCCAGCTTTCCATCATCGCGCTGACCAAGCAGTACGGCGTCGAGTGCCGGCTGTTCCACGGCCGGGGCGGCACGGTGGGACGCGGCGGCGGTCCGACCTACGACGCCATCCTGTCGCAGCCGCCGGGCACGGTCAACGGCGAAATCCGCTTCACCGAGCAGGGCGAGATGCTCTACTACAAGTACAGCAAGCCTGAGACCGCCACCTACGAAATCGGCATGGGCGTCACCGGCCTGCTCAAGGCCAGCGCAACGGCGCTGGCTTCGAGCGACGTGCGCTATCCGCAGGAATACCTGGACTGGATGAGCAACATCGCCGCAGCTGGCGAGGCCGCGTATCGCGAGCTGATCGGCACCCCAGGGTTCATCGATTATTTCTACGAAAGCACACCCGTCACCGAAATCGGCCTGCTCAACATCGGCAGCCGGCCTTCCCACCGCAAGAAGGCCGATCGTTCGCTGGGCTCGATCCGTGCGATTCCGTGGGTGTTCGGCTGGGCGCAGTCGCGCCATACCCTGCCTGCGTGGTACGGCATCGGCAGCGCGCTGAAGGACTTCATCAACAGCCAGCCCGACGGCCTGGCGCATCTGCAGGCGATGTATCGTGAATGGCCGTTCTTCCGCGGCCTGCTGTCGAACGTGCAGATGGCGTTGACCAAGGCGGACCTGGAAATCGCCGAGGAATATGCCCGCCTGTGCGACCACAGCAACACCCTGCTGGTGTACCGCTCGATCGCTGACGAATTCGCGCGCACCGTGGAGGGCGTCAAGCAGGTGGCCCAGATCGAGTCGCTGCTGGAAGATAACCAGGCCCTCTCGCTGTCGATCTCGCGGCGTCGGCCCTACATCGACCCCATCAACCATATCCAGGTGCGCCTGTTGAAGCGCTATCGTTCCGAAAGCGTGTGGGAGTCCGAGCAGGATTCCTGGCTGACGCCGTTGAAGCGGACGATCAACGCGATCGCCGCCGGGATGCGCAACACGGGTTGAGCCACGCGCCTGCCATGACCGCCCCAGCCAGCAACCCGAACCAGCGACGCGGCCTGATCGTATCGGTTGTCCTGAATGTCGTGTTCCTGCTGCTGGCCTGCGGCCTTGCCCTGTATGCCTTCATGCTCAACGTCGACCTGGAGGACGTGAAGCGGCGGCTGTCCAAGGAAGTGGAGACGCGCCAGCAGACTGAGCGCTACCTGGTCGAGGCACGCAACCAGGTCAGCAGCAGCCAGCGTGAGATCGAGCAGTTGAAGGCGCAGCTGGCCTACAAGGAAACCGACTACCAGGCCGCCATCTCGGCCAAGCCGGCGTTGCCGGTGGTGGTCAATTTCCGGTCTTCCATGCTCG
>JBFHQA010000161.1:0-5416 GCA_041592455.1 Thiobacillus sp.
AGGAGATCGGGCGGAGGGTGGAGGAAGCGGCAGGTAGCCCGATCAACATGAACCGCAGAACTCAGTAGGATTTTGCGGTAACTCATTTGCAAATGATGGGAGTTTTTCGCGCATGCTGCAAAGCGGTTGATCTGTTCATGATCGTTAACGTCCGTGTCAGCTACCTAGAAGCGTGATCACCGAGCCCACAAGCAGGGCGATAAACCAGAAAAGAAAGGGATGGTCCTTGTAGAAGTCGTCGACGCGATACCGACGACGAACCATACTCAACTCGGCGGAAATTCTGCGGTCAATAAACTGATCTATTGACGCGAGTTCTTGTTCAGTGGGACGCAACGGAATGGCCTCTGGATAGCCATTGCCTCTAAGCTGTCGGTCGACAATTGCCATTCGAGCGTATACCCTCCGGCCCAGTGATTTCAGTAGTCCCGCTGAGTCGCGAAGCGCGATATTTGGGGCCTGGTGTTTCTCGGCTACTAGTCGAAGTGTTTCTGTTATGACTTTGTCAGTGAGGTCTTCTAAGAAAGGTTCGATGTATCTTCCCCAAAACACATCACGCGGAGTACCCTCGAATGCGGCGCCTTGATAGGATATTTGCTTCCCGTAAAAATCCTTGATTGTGAAGAGTGAGCCGGCTGTCATGAAGCACCAAGGCGTTATCTGCTCGCGATCGAGTTTTATCCAAGCATCGTTGATGAACTTCTCAATCAGCGGATACAAGGGCGATGGCACTATCTGTACCTGCTCGTTTTGACCAACTATCTCAACTACCCGACTTCACCCACGAATCCTTCAACGTCACCGTCCGGTTGAACACCGGCGCGCCCGGCTTCGTATCGACGCGATCCGCAACAAAGTAGCCATGCCGTTCGAACTGGAACGAAGCTTCGGGCGCGGCCTCCTTCAGCGCCGGTTCCAGCTGGGCGCGGATCACCTTTACCGAATCGGCGTTGAGGTCGTCGAGGAAGTTGCCGGTTTCGGCGCCGGGTTGGGCGGTCCTGAAAAGGCGGTCGTAGAGGCGGACTTCTGCCTCGTAGGCATGCGCGGCGCTCACCCAGTGGATGTTGCCCTTGACCTTGACCGAGTCGGCGCCGGGGGTGCCGGACTTGGTGTCGGGCAGGTAGTCGCAGTGCACGGCGGTGATGGTGCCGTTTTCATCCTTGTCGCAGCCGGTGCAGGTGACGACATAGCCGTAGCGCAGCCGCACCGAGTTGCCAGGGAACAAACGGAAGTAGCCCTTGGGCGGGGTTTCGGTGAAATCCTCGCGTTCGATCCACAGTTCTTTTGAGAACGGCACCGCGCGCTTGCCGAGGTCGGGCTGCTGCGGGTGGTTGGGCGCGAAGCACTCTTCCGACTGGCCTTCGGGGTAGTTGTCGATGATGAGCTTGACCGGGTCGAGTACGGCGACGCGTCGCAGCGCGGTGTCGTTCAGCACGTCGCGCTGGCAGGCCTCGAACACGCTGTAGTCGATCCAGCCGTCGGACTTGGATACGCCGATCTGGTCTGTGAAGCGCTTGAAGCCTTCGGCGGTGTAGCCGCGGCGGCGTGCACCGACGAGCGTGGGCAGGCGCGGGTCGTCCCAGCCGGCGACGTGCTTTTCGTCGACGAGCTGGATCAGCTTGCGCTTGGACAGCACGACATAGGTGAGGTTGAGCCGCGCGAATTCGATCTGCTGCGGCAGCGGACGGGTGAAGAAGCCGCCGGTAGCGAGCTTGTCGAGCAGCCAGTCGTAGAACGGGCGCTGGTCCTCGAATTCGAGCGTGCAGATCGAATGGGTGATGTGCTCGATCGCATCTTCGATCGGGTGCGCGTAGGTGTACATCGGGTAGATGCACCAGGTGTCGCCGGTGTTGTGGTGTGTTGCGCGTTTGATGCGATAGATTGCCGGGTCGCGCAGGTTGATGTTGGGCGAGGCCATGTCGATCTTGGCCCTGAGCACATGCGCGCCGTCGGCGAACTCTCCGGCGCGCATGCGGCGGAACAGGTCGAGATTCTCCTCGATGCTGCGGCTGCGATAGGGACTGTCCTTGCCTTTTTCGGTCAGCGTGCCGCGGTACTCGCGCATCTCGTCGGCGGAGAGCGAATCGACGTAGGCGTGGCCGGACTGGATCAGGGATTCGGCGCAGGCGTACATGGTGTCGAAGTAGTTCGACGCGAAATAGAGATGCTTGCCCCAGTCAAAACCCAGCCACTTCACGGATTCCAGGATGGCGTCGACGTATTCCTGTTCTTCCTTTTCCGGGTTGGTGTCGTCGAAGCGCAGGTGGCACACGCCGTTGTAATCGCGCGCCAGACCAAAGTTGAGGAAGATCGACTTGGCATGTCCCAGGTGCAGGTAGCCGTTCGGCTCGGGCGGAAAGCGCGTCTCGACGCGGCCGCCCCATTTGCCGGCGGCATTCTGCTCGTCGATGAGGTTGCGGATGAAGTTGGCGGCAGGGGCGGGGGCTTCGTGCGACATGATGGGCCGTGAATCTGGAAAGCGTGAATTGTAGCGGGTTAAGTGCACCTCTATAAATCGTAGCGAGCGGGCGTCAGCCGGGCGCGACCGGAGCGGAGGAGCCGGAATGTATGTAGGTATACATGAGGATTCCGAGCACCGGACGCGCCCGGATCACGTTCGCACAGTCGAGTGATGGAGGCGCACTTCAGGTGATGATGCCGCCGCCGAGACACACTTCGCCGTCGTACAGCACGACCGACTGCCCGGGTGTGACGGCCCATTGCGGGCTGTCGAACGCGAGTTCGAGCGTGTCGGCGTCGAGCCGGGCGATGCGGCAGGGCGCGTCGGTCTGGCGATAGCGCGTCTTGGCGGTGTAGGGCTTGGCGGGGTCGGGGGCCACGCCGGCAATCCAGTTGAGCTGCCCGGCGGCGAGCGTGGCGCGCTGCAGCAGCGGGTGGTCGTGGCCCTGCACCACGATCAGGGTGTTGGATGCCATGTCCTTGGCGGCGACGAACCACGGTTCGGTGCTGCCGTCCTTCTGCCCGCCGATTCCCAGGCCCTGGCGCTGGCCGAGCGTGTAGTACATCAGCCCCTGATGCTGGCCGACGACGCGGCCTTCGGGCGTGGTCATGTCGCCGGGGTTGCGCGGCAGGTAGCGCTCGAGAAATTCGCGGAAGTTGCGCTCGCCGATGAAGCAGATGCCGGTGCTGTCTTTCTTTTTGGCGTTGGGCAGGCCGATGGTTTCGGCGATCCGGCGCACCTCGGGCTTGGGCAGGGCGCTCAGGGGGAAGAGGGCAGGCTTGAGCTGGGACTGGCTCAGGCGGTAGAGAAAATAGCTCTGGTCCTTGTTGGCGTCCGAGGCTTTCAGCAGCGTGGCGCGGCCGGCGGCGTCCGTGCCCTTGCCGACGTAGTGCCCGGTGGCGATGAACTCGGCGCCGCGCGCGATGGCATCGTCGAGGAAGGCCTTGAACTTGATCTCGGCGTTGCACAGCACGTCCGGGTTCGGCGTGCGGCCCGCCTGGTACTCGGCGAGAAAATAGCTGAACACACGCTCCTTGTACTCGGCGGCGAAGTTGACCGCCTCGACCTCGATGTCGAGCACGTCGGCCACCGCCAGCACGTCGAGAAAATCCTGCCGCGCGGTGCACTGGTCGGTGTTGTCGTCGTCGTCCCAGTTTTTCATGAACACGCCGAGCACGTCGTAGCCCTGCTGCTTGAGCAGATGCGCCGCGACGGCGGAATCGACCCCGCCCGACATGCCGACGACGACTTTGCTGCTGACAGGCGCGGCGCTCATAGATGGCTCACGAAATCGAGCGGAAAACGCCGCCCGTCCAGGTAGTCTTGCACGCAGCGCATCACCAGTTGGCTGCGATGGGGGACGGTGCTGTTGGCGATCTCGTCGGCCGTCAGCCAAACGGCGCGCACGATGCCATCGTCCAGCGCACGTGCGTCGTCGAATCCGGTGGCCTGACAGACGTAGGCAAAGCGCACATAGGTGATGTCGCGCTTGGGGTAATGGGTGGTGTAGCAGCCCAGCAGCGCATGCGGCTCGACGTGATGCGCGGTTTCTTCCAGCGCTTCGCGGCGTACGGCGTCGAGCAGCGTCTCGCCGCGCTCCCAGTGGCCGGCCGGCTGGTTGAGGCGCAGGCCTTCGCCCGTGTGCTCTTCCACCAGCAAAAACTTGCCGTCGCGCTCGACGATGGCGGCAACCACTACATGAGGCATCCAGGTGTCTTCAGACATGCAATTCTTTCCATTCTCCGGGCTGCAGGGTGCCCAGTGTCCAGTCGCCGACGGCGGCGCGAATCAGACGCAGCGTCGGAAAGCCGACCTTCGCCGTCATCCTGCGCACCTGGCGGTTCTTGCCCTCGGCGATGACGAGTTCGATCCAGGTGGTCGGGATGGCCGCGCGATAGCGGATCGGCGGGTTGCGCGGCCACAGGCCGGCGGGCTCGTCGATGCATCGGGCCTGTGCCGGACGGGTGACGAAATCGCCGAGATCGACGCCGTGACGCAGCGGCTCCAGCGCCGCATCGTCGGGCGCGCCCTCGACCTGGGCCCAGTAGGTTTTGGGCAGTTTGTGGCGGGGATCGGCGATCCGGCTCTGCAGCGCGCCATCATCGGTTAAAATCAGCAGGCCTTCGCTGTCTGCATCCAGCCGACCGGCTGCATACACGCCCGGCAGATCGAGATGATCCCGCAAACCCTGCCAGCGCCCCTCGGGGGTGAACTGGCTGAGTACGCCATAGGGTTTGTTGAAAAGAATCAGGCGCGACACGCTTCGGAGGGACAAAGTCCCATTTTAACGTTTCGAGACATCATGAGCACACATATCCAGATCCCCGCCGCAGGCAAAAAAATCACCGTCAACGCCGACAACACGCTGAACGTGCCCGACATGCCGATCATTCCCTTCATCGAGGGTGACGGCACCGGCGTCGACATCACCCCGGCGATGAAGAAAGTCGTCGACGCGGCCGTGGCCAAGGCCTACGGCGGCAAGAAGCAGATCGCCTGGATGGAGGTCTTTGCCGGCGAGAAGGCCGTCAAGGTCTACGGCGACGACCAGTGGCTGCCCGACGAGACCGTGCAGGCGGTCAAGGACTACATGATCTCGATCAAGGGCCCGCTGACCACGCCAACCTCGGGCGGCATCCGCTCGCTCAACGTGGCGCTGCGCCAGATGCTCGACCTGTACGTGTGCCTGCGCCCGGTGCGTTACTTCAACGGCGTGCCCAGCCCGGTCAAGGCGCCGGAAAAGGTCGACATGGTGATCTTCCGCGAGAACACCGAGGACATCTACGCCGGCGTCGAGTGGGAAACCGGCAGCGAGGCCGTCAAGAAGGTCATCGAATTCCTGCAGAAGGAAATGGGCGTCAAGAAAATCCGCTTCCCCGAGACCTCGGCCATCGGCATCAAGCCGGTGTCGGTCGAAGGTTCCGAGCGCCTGATCCGCCGCGCCATCCAGTACGC
>JBFHQA010000162.1:0-5373 GCA_041592455.1 Thiobacillus sp.
AAGATCCCCGCGTGGGAGATGATCCGCTTCTCGGTCAACATCATGCGCGGCTGCTTCGGCGGCTGCACCTTCTGCTCGATCACCGAGCACGAGGGCCGCATCATCCAGAGCCGCAGCGAGGATTCGGTCATCAAGGAAATCGAGGCGATCCGCGACAAGACGCCCGGCTTCACCGGCGTGATTTCCGACCTAGGCGGCCCGACCGCCAACATGTACCGCATGGCGTGCAAGTCGGAAAAGATCGAAAAGGCCTGCCGCCGTTTGAGCTGCGTGTTCCCCGACATCTGCGACAACCTCAACACCGACCACACGCCGCTGATCCACATGTACCGCCGCGCGCGCGCGCTGCCGGGCATCAAGAAAATCCTGATCAGCTCGGGCCTGCGCTACGACCTCGCGGTGCGTTCGCCCGAATACGTCAAGGAACTGGTGCAGCATCACGTCGGCGGCTACCTCAAGATCGCGCCCGAGCACACCGAGGCCGGGCCGCTGTCGAAAATGATGAAGCCCGGCATGGGCGCCTACGACCGCTTCAAGCAGATGTTCGAGGCAGCCTCCCAGGCCGTCGGCAAGAAGCAATACCTGATCCCCTACTTCATCGCGGCGCACCCCGGCACCACCGACGAGGACATGCTCAATCTGGCCCTGTGGCTGAAGAAGAACGATTTCCGCCTGGACCAGGTGCAGACCTTCCTGCCGACGCCGATGGCGCTCGCGACCGCGATGTACCACACGGAAAAGAACCCGCTGAAGAAAGTGCTCGGCGGCAAGGCCGAAGCCGTGCCGGTGGTGCGGCAGGGCCGCACCCGCCGCCTGCACAAGGCGTTCCTGCGCTACCACGACCCAGACAACTGGCCGCTGCTGCGCGAAGCATTGAAAGCGATGGGCCGCGAGGACCTGATCGGCAACAGCAAGAAGCACCTGATCCCGCTGTTCCAGCCCGCCGGCACCGGCAAACAGCCGGAAGGCGCGCGCGCACCCCGCGCCGAAGGCGGACGCAACAAAGCCAGCGCCGAAGGTCGCCGCAACAAACCCGGCGTCGAGAACACGCGTGGCAAGGCGGGCACAGGAAAGCCCCATGCAGCCAAGCCTGCGACAGGAAAAAAACCCGTGCCTCAAAAATCCGGGCCCGGCCAACCCGCCTCAGGCAAGCCCACGCCGCCCACCCGCGGCCGTCCGCCCCAGGTGCCCAAGCATCCGCTCAGCCAGCGCCGCGGTGGCGGCAAGTCACGCTGATTTCCCTTGCGTCTTGCACCTTGTAACTTGTAACTTTTCTCAGACATGACCACCCCCAGCGAAATCCTCCGAGCCAAGCTCAACCTCGAAACCGCCCAGATCCAGTGGTCCGAACTCGAACGCCACTTCGCCCGAGGCGATGTGGTCAAGGTCGCCCTCGGCACGGACCTCGTCGAGGCTGCGCTCAACATGGCGGAAAACAGAACGGACGTCGTGCAGGCATGGCTGGCCGACGGCCGCATCGCGCGCGCCCAGATGAGCGACGCCGAGGACTGGCATGCCCGCAAGCCCCTGTTCTGGGCCGTGGTCGTGGCACCCTGGGTACTGGTACAGGAAGTGGTCCAGGAACTCGACGCGTAGTGTTCCCGGCGCACACGCAAAAAAGCCCGCATCTGCGGGCTTTTTTTCTGACAGCGAAACCGCTCAGGCCGCCAGGCTGTCCTTCACGCGCTGCAGGCGCGCACGCGCTTCGGTCGCCACACCATGCACGGCAGTGTTCGAGACCAGCTTGACCATGATGCCGGGATCGAGGAACGACACGGTCACGCCGCCGTCTTCTTCTTCACGCACCACGACGTTGCACGGCAGCAGCATGCCGATATCGGGCTCGGCGCTGATGGCCTGGTTCGCCAGCGGCGGGTTGCAGGCGCCGAGGATGCGGTAGGGGCGCATGTCGATGTCGAGCTTGGCCTTCATGGTGCTCTTCACGTCGATGTCGGTCAGCACGCCGAAGCCTTCCGTCTTCAGTGCGTTGGTGACTTTCTCCACGGCCGCGTCGAAGGGGCCGCTGATCTTGATGTCGAATCCGTATTCGCTCATGGTTTTACTCCTGATGGGATGAATGCAATCTCGGTATTTTACCCGCTCGGCAGCGTCGGACAGCAGCACCTGCCCTTTGGTTTCATCCTTTCTTCTGCGAGCGGGCCTCGATGGTCAGCCACAGCCGGTACACCGGGGCGGACCACAGCGACTGGATGTAGGCCAGCACGTCCTGCATGTCCCGCTCGGACAAGGTCCCTTTCCAGCCCGGCATCTTGCCCTCGCCTGCCGGGCTGCCTTCGCGAATCGTCGCCAGCAGCGCGCTCGCCGGCTGCAGCGCGGCCTGGGCACGGCCGTTCAGGGGCGGCGGCGGAAGATGGCCATCGGCATCGCGAATACGCCAGTCGAGCACCGTTCCCCTGCCCGACTCGCCATGGCACTTGAGGCAATGCCTTTCGTAAATGACCTGGCCGCGCGCCACCCTGGCGGGTTCCAGCCCGTGCCCCGACGACAGCCGGTCGGGACGGTCCTGATCCGCCCCGCCGAAGGGCGCCTGCTCGCATCCCGCGCCCAGCAAGCCAGCCAGCACGGCCACCCAGGCCAGTGGGCGCGAGCGGCTCACCCGGCCGCCTTCCACGGATTCGGCCAATATCCCGGGCACATCACGGCTCCAGCGATTGACGCTCCAGCTTCAGCCAGAGCCGGTAGACCGGATCGGACCACAGCGACTTGATGTACGCCACCACATCCTGCATCTGCTCTTCGGTCAGCTTGTCCTTCCAGGCCGGCATGTTGCCCTGGCCGCCCGGGCTGCCGTCGCGAACGGCCTCCAGCAGCACGGCCGTGGGGTGGTGCCAGGCATGCGCGCTGTCATCCAGCGGCGGTGGCGGGTAGTTGCCCTGCGCATCGCGAATCCGCCAGTCGCCGGGCTGTCCCTTGCCCTCAGGTCCATGGCACGTCATGCAATGCGCATCGTACACGGCACGGCCGCGCGCCACCTGGACGGGGTCGGACTGGCGGTCCAGCGGGCCGTCCTCGACCTCGACGGACGGACCGCTAATGGACGGCAATGCAGCGGCCGTCTCAGGGGCCTTGTCGCACGCTGCCAGCAGCAGGGTGGGCAACAGGATCAGCAGAATGGCGGCTTGGGATAGTTTCATCGTTCTCTCTCTAGGGTTCATTGTTCACAGTCCGGAGCGCCCGGGCTGGCCTGATCATCGAGCAGGCTCTCCAGCATCCGGCGCATGCTGCGCCAATGCGCCCCCTCCCAGAACACCCGGCCACAGGTATCGCAGGTGCTGAAGCGGTCGTAGTGCTGACGGACCCTGGGCGGAAGCCGGTCGAGGACCGCGGCCTTGTCGACGGGACGCAAGGGCGCGTTGCAATGCAGGCACAGCGTGAAAGGCCGCGCGCTGCGTGCCAGGTCTAGACGCCCGACGATCTCGCGCAGTTGGACTTCCGATTTTATCGCATGCACATAGCAGCCGTGCGTCACGGCGCGGCGCTTCAGCAACTCGCGGTCGCGCGTCAGGACGATGCGGCCGTCCCGCGAGGCGATGCAGACGATCTCGTCATCGTGGAAATGGTTGTCGTACAGGGTATCGAAGCCCAGCATGCGCAGCATGTGCGCCAGCCCGCCCAGGTGGGCATCGGCTACGAAGCGTGTTTCTCGCAGCGGATGGTCGCGCACCCGCAGCAGCGACGTCACGTCCATCGCCTCGAAGCGCGGATACACTGCCACCCGATCGCCGTCCTCGAGCATGCGACCGAAGTCGCTCGATTCGCCGTTGACGAGGATCAGTTCCACCTCGGTGTGCGGCACGCCAAGGGCCTCGATCATGTGCTTGGTCGTCGCCGCCTCGGCGCACGGAACGGAAAATTCCTGCTGGCGTCGCTTCGGCGCGAGGAAGTCGTTCAGTTCTTCATAAAAACGGAAGGTAGCCTCGACCATGCGTTGGCATCCCCTTTCTGAACTCGACACAAAAACAATGACTTAATCAAAAACGTTTGGCAAACCCGCATTCGGTACGTGAAACGACCTATTGCATACACCCACCCGGATACTAAGGTGGACCGTGGTTCACGTAACCGCACGAATCAGCGGATGAAAGACCTGGCAACAAACGGCAAGCCTCGTCCGCACCACGTTCTGGAAGCCTCATCAACCACTTGAACATCCGGAGGCAACACCATGTATGCCACATCCCATGCCCTGCTTTATTTTCTCCTGCTATCCGCAAACGCCCATGCGGTCGAAGCACTGGATGCCGAGGCCGTGAGGCAGCTGGTCACCGGCAACACCGTCCACGGACTGCGCGCTGATGGGGAAACCCAGAAAAATTATTTCGCTCCCGACGGCAGGACCTATCGCCAGATTGGCAGCAAGATCATCGAAGGCACCTGGCGCGTCAACGACGATGGCACCCAATGCGTCGATGGCATGCCCGGTGGCTGTGCCCGCATCGTGAAGAACGGCGATGGCACCTACGAACGCGTGACGACGGACGGACGGACTCGGCTCAAGTGGAGCGCGGTGGTAAAAGGCAAGGATTTCTGAGCAGGACGTTCAGGCCTGCCCCAGGCGTTCCCGAACTGGTGCTGATCAGACTCGACTCGCCGTCTGCCGCATCACATTCGCGGCCAGCTGCATCGCCCACTTCACCGGAGGCGGCAGCGGCGCGCCGCCGTGATCGACGGCGGCCTGGGCGTGCTTGATCTCGTCGGTCTTCATCTGCTCGACGACGGCGCGGCTCCTGGCGTCGGCTTCGGGCAGCTTCTGCAAATGCCCGTCGAGATGGGCTTCGACCTGGCGCTCGGTTTCGGCCAGAAAACCCAGATTCCACTTGTCGCCCAGCGCACCGGCGACGACTCCGAGGCCGAACGCGCCGCCGAACCACAGCGGGTTGAGCAGGCTCTTGCGGCCACCCAGTTCGTTGATGCGCTGTTCGCACCAGGCAAGGTGGTCGGTTTCCTCGCGCGCAGCCTGTTCGAGCTCGGCGCGCACGTTTTCGTTCTTGGCGGTCAGCGCCTGGCCGGCGTAGAGCGCCTGCGCGCAGACTTCTCCGACGTGGTTGACGCGCATCAGCGCGGCGGCCTCGGCCTTTTCGGTTTCGCTCAACGCGGCTTCGGGCGCAGTCGCGGCAGGATAGGGCCGGCCGGCATGCGGGCTGGCGAAGACGGTGCGCAGGCCCAGGTCAAACGTGGTGATCAATTGGTCGAGTCTGTTCATGGCTATTTGACGTAATAGTTGAAGTTGGCATAAGCCGCTTCGTTGACCTTGAACCACTGGAACTCGGTATCGCGGAACTGCTTCCACGGCCGATAGATCGCGGCAAAGTCGGGGTTGGTCTTCGCCTCTTCCTCGTACAGCTGGAACGT
>JBFHQA010000163.1:0-5369 GCA_041592455.1 Thiobacillus sp.
GACGAGGACTTCGTCGCCGATGCGCGGGGTGAAGTGGCTGCCCCAGTTGGGGCCGGCGAGCCATTCGGCGACGCGCACCCAGGTGTGGCTGCGGTCGTCTCCGGCTGCGCCTTCGCTGCCTTCGATCGGGGTGTCGCGGTGTCCGCCGGGGTTGGGCTGGCTGCCGCGCTGCCAGTGAAACTGGATGCGGATACGGTGGTCGCGTTCGCTGGTGTTGGCGTCGGCCAGGCTGTCGGGCAGGCCGGTGACGAGCGCGGTCTGGGTAGGAACGACGGGCGGCGGCAGGCGGTGCGGCACGATGAGCATGGGCTGGGCATCGCCGCCCGCCGCGGGTGCGGCGCGAATCGCGCTGAACTGGTTGTAGTAGCTGCCGGCTTCGGCCTGGCCCTGGGGGGTGCCGGGTGTCTTGAGGCCGGGCGTCACGTTGTTGGCGGCGTAGTGGCTGACGGCAAGCAGCGTGAGTTCGGGCGCCATGTCGGGGCCTGCGCCGTCGGGGTTGGCCCCGAGACGCTGCATTAAATAGCCATAGTCAGGGACGAAGTCGGCGTGTTCGGTGAGCGTAAAGCGCGTGAACGGCGCGAGCGCACGCGCCGCGCTGCTTCCGAGGTAGCGCTGGCTGTCGAGCAGGCAGGCGTGCTGGGCGAGTTCGGCCTGGCGGCGGGCTTCGTCGGCGTTGCTGAAGCGGTAGGCCCCATGGCCGCGATAGTCTTCAAGCTCGGGGGCGTTGGGATACGGATCGACGCCCGCGCTGCCGGCGGGCGCGGTCAGGGTACGGTAGTCCCAGCTGCTGCGCACGATGCGGTTGACGGGCTGGACATGCTGGACCGACAGATGGCTGATGCGGTCGTCGGCAAGCGCGCTGCTGACGCGGCCGTAGGCGATTGGGATGAGATCGGTGGGGGCGCTGCGGCCGTCGATGAGCACGAGGGTGTGCGAGGCGGCGTCGGCCGACTGCATGTCCTGCGCGTGCTCGAAATAGTAGCTGATGCCCTGCTCGCTCCAGAGCCGGGTCAGGAACTGCCAGTCGGTTTCCTGGTATTGAACCTTGAGCGAGTGCACCGGCAAGGCCTGCGTGGTCGCCCATCGGTGTTCGACATGCGGGGCATAGCGCTTGAGCACGCGGTCGGTGATGTCCTGAGCGCTGGCGTCCTGGAACACCTGGCTGTTGCTTTGCAGCGTGGCGTAATGCGTAGCGGGTTCGATGGTGAAGGCGTAGCGCGACAGGCCGCCGTCGCTGCCGGTTTGTGCAACCGCGGTGATGATGCCGGCGAAGGTGCGATGGCTCCGGTCGGCCTGCAAGATGCGCACACGGACGGTCGCGCCGAGCAGATCGTCGAGGCCGACATGGGCACGCATGAGCAGGAAATCGAGCTGGAACTGGTAGGGTCGGTTAACGCCTTCGCTGCCATAAAAGCGTTCGACCATCCAGGGAAGATCGTGGCCGTCCACCTGCATGTCGACCAGACGCGCGTGCTGGCTATAGCCGAAAAAGTCGCCGAGCAGGCCCTGCAGATCGGCCAGACGCGGTAGCTGCGATTGAAACAATGCGCCGATGTCGATGCCCTGGCCGATCTGGCCTGCGGGATTGAAGGCGCCGGCGGACACTGCGGTGATGGAAGAAAATCCGCTCATGGTGGGTCTCGAAGGATTCAGAGGTCTGAGATACGGGCCTGGCGGAACGAATTACGCATCGGATTCCGGCGCGCCGGTCTGGGTTGCCTGCAGGCCGAGCAGCTCCTCGATGTGCCCCAGGCTGGCGCCGTCCTTGACCACGGCACGCAACCATTCGTGCAGAGGCATGTTGCCCCAGTGCGCGGCCTTGCTCGCCAGATAGGCCACGGGGCTGTGCGGTTCGGCCTGGCGGAAGTATTCAGCGACGAGTTCGAGTTGCCGCAGCGCCTGGGCACGGCTGCTGAACCCGCCGACCACGATGCCTGAAGCAGCCGCAGGCTCGGGACTCGGCGCTGCGGTGGACTGCTCTGCTGCGGGGTCGGTACCCGCAGATACCGACAGCCCCGCCTCCTTGACCAGCCGGTTGATCAGACGCTCGGCCTGGGCAAACGCATCGAACACGGGCGTGAACGAAGGGCCTTCGACGCCGAGTCGCGCGTCGATGGATTGGGCCAGGCTGCGCCACGCCAGCTGCGCGAGACTGAAGTGGCGATGCAGCGATTCGTAAAAGGCGCGCGGCGTTTTTTGCTGGCTGGCAGCAAACTTGGCGAGCGTGACCTTGTATTCGGGCAGGCCGCTGCGCAGGTCGGGATCCTTGCTGGCGGCGTGTTCGAACTGCTGGGCAGCGTCGTAGTCACGGCTGGAATAGGCATGACCGTCGCCTTGCGTGACGGGCAGGGTCAACACGATCTGCACGCTGCGCTGCACGAAATTGGCCAGGGCGCCGATGCGCAGTTCGTTGTCGCCGTCTTCGGGCTGCGGGTGCACGCTTTCCCAGTACCGGTCGCACAAGCCCTGCAGGATCGCGCACCCCTGGGCCACGCCTTCGAAGCCCTGCGTGCGCGCCAGGGCCTCGGCCAGCCACGCCGCCACGCGCAAGTCCTTGGTTTGCGTACCGAGCAGCCGGCTCGTCTGGTTCACGACCGACGGCCAATCGGCCACCTTGAGCTCCGTCGCCCACTCGCCCTGGGCCAGATAGGGGTCGTCCTCCTCGCGCGATTTCCGGATGGCATCGAATTCCGCCGAGAACGAGAAATCCGCTCCGCTCGGAAGGTCGTCGCTGATGGGTTGAAGATAGGTGTCGATGTTGTCTGACATGACGGGGGCGTGTTCGGTATTCATTGAGGTGACTCCCTAAAGCTCTGAAGTGCCGTCACGACACGCGATAGCTGAATTTGCCCTGCTTGCTGGCGCTGACCTTGATTTTTTTGATGGCCGCGCCTTCGGCCATACGGGCCAGCACGTTCTCGGCGATTTCGGGCAACAGCGTGCCATTGAGGATATGGTCGACATTGCGGGCACCGGTATCGACTTCGGTGCAACGCGACAGCACGGTGTCGACCAGGATCTGGTCGTAGCTGAAGTCGGCCTTGTGGTTTTCTGTCACGCGCGACTTGATGCGCCCGAGCTTGAGGTGAATGATCTGCTCGAGCACATCATCGGCGATGGGGTAATACGGGATGACTTTCATCCGCCCGAGGAACGCGGGCTTGAAGGCCTTGTACAGATGCGGCCGCACGATTTCCTCCAATTCGTCCGCGGTCGGCCGGTCGCCGTTGTACTTGTTGAGGCAGGCCTGCATGATCTGCGACGACGCCACGTTGGAGGTCAGGATGATCAGCGTGTTCCTGAAATCGATCTCGCGGCCTTCGGCATCGTCCATCACACCCTTGTCGAATACCTGGAAAAACATCTCGAGCACGTCGGGATGGGCTTTTTCGATTTCGTCGAGCAGCACCACGCTATACGGATGGCGCCGCACCGCCTCGGTCAGCACCCCGCCCTCGCCGTAGCCGACGTATCCGGGCGGCGAACCCTTGAGGCCGGACACGGTGTGGGCTTCCTGGTATTCGCTCATGTTAATCGTGATGACGTTGCGCTCGCCGCCGTACAACACATCGGCCAGCGCCAGCGCGGTCTCGGTCTTGCCGACGCCGCTCGGCCCCACGAACAGGAACACGCCCTTGGGCTTGTTGGGATCCTCGAGATTGGCGCGCGCCGTGCGAACGCGCTGGGCAATGGCCTCGATCGCATGGTCCTGCCCCATGACGCGCCGGGTCAGCAGGCTGTTGAGGGTCAGGACCGTCTTGATCTCGTCCTTGACCATCTTGCCGAGCGGAATGCCGGTCCAGCCGGAAATGATCTCGCCGACGATCTGGCCGTCGACGCAGACAGGCATGAGCGGCGTCTCGGCCTGCAACTGGGCGAGTTCCTGCTTGAGCGCGGCGAGTGTTTTGAGCTCGGTGGCAGCCGGACGCGCTGTTTTCTTCTTGGTCAATGTCGGCGTCCCGTCCGCAGGCGCGTCGCGCGCAGCGTCTTCGAGCTGCTTCATCAGGTCGGCGATGCGTCGAACGAGGTCGCGTTCCTTCTCCCAGCGCGCCTGATGCTCGGCAAGCTGCTGTTGCATGGCGTCGCGCTCTGCAAGCAACACCTTGAGCCGCGCGTCGTGCGCGCCCCCCGTGGCCTGTTCCTTCTCCAGCGCAGACGTTTCCTGGGCCAGGCGGTCGAGCCGCTTCTGGATATCTTCGATCGCCGCCGGCGTGGCGTTCTGGGCAAGCGCCACGCGTGCGCACGCGGTATCGAGCACGCTGATCGCCTTGTCTGGCAGTTGACGGCCCGTGATATAGCGCGCCGACAGTCGCACCGCATCCTCGACTGCGCTGTCGAGCACGCGAATGCCGAAATGAGATTCCATCAGCGGCACCATGCCGCGCAGCATGGCGCAGGCGATCGGCTCGCTCGGTTCTTCGACCTTGACGACCTGGAACCGGCGCGCCAGGGCAGCGTCCTTCTCGAAATACTTCTTGTATTCGCTCCAGGTCGTCGCGGCAATGGTGCGCAGTTCGCCGCGTGCCAGGGCAGGCTTGAGCAGGTTGGCGGCGTCGTTTTGCCCGGCCTGCCCGCCGGCGCCGATCATGGTATGCGCCTCGTCGATGAACAGGATGATCGGATGCGGGCTGCGCTTGACCTCGGCGATCACGTTCTTGAGCCGGTTTTCGAACTCGCCCTTGACGCTCGCGCCTGCCTGCAACAGCCCGAGGTCGAGCACATGCAGGGCCACACCCGCAAGCGGAGGCGGCACGTCGCCGCTCGCGATTCGCTGCGACAGACCTTCGACCACGGCCGTTTTTCCCACGCCGGCCTCACCCGTGAGAATGGGATTGTTCTGGCGCCGCCGCAACAGGATGTCGATCGTCTGCCGGATTTCGGACTCGCGGCCGATGACCGGATCGATTTTTCCTTCTTTTGCACGCTGCGTCAGATTGTTTGTGAACTGATCGAGCGCAGGCGTTTTGCCCAGGGCGCCGTCGGTTGCCGGTGCCGCGTCGTTGACAGGATCGACAGATGCGTCTGCCAGGGCAACCGATAGCTCGGCCTCGTCTGAGCGCGAGGTCAATTCCTCGAGCTTGTGCTTGAGTTCGTCGACCGGAATCCTGGCGAACAAGGGCGAGCTGCGCAGCGCCATCTGCGAGAGATCGTTTTCGGTCAACAGCGCAAGCAACAAATGGCCGCTGCGGATGCGTGTGGTCTGCGTGTCGAGTGAAGCCAGCAACCAGGCGTGTTCGAGCAGCCGCGGCAGATGTGCCGAAAAGACCGGCGTCCGGCTGTTGCCGCTCTTGAATTCGGCAATCTCGCGGTGCAGGTCGCGCTCGAGCGCCGTTGCGCTGATTTCGTATCGCTTCAGCAACAGGCCGATA
>JBFHQA010000164.1:0-5369 GCA_041592455.1 Thiobacillus sp.
CAGCAGGTTGCGCGTCATCAGGTTGCTGGAATACTTGTTCAGTCGCACGAGCGCCTCGGTCAGCGGCGTCGAGGCAAACGCCAGCAGCGGTTCGGTGGCCGGCGCCTGCCCGCTCAGCGTCGGCCCGCTGATCGTGCCGCCTGCCTCGCTCCACAATCCGCGGAAGATGAAGTCGAAGGTCGTGGCCGGGTCGAACAGGCTCAGGGACAGGCTTTGCTCGCCGCAGCCCCGCGCATAGCGGCCGCTCATCGCCAGCACCTGGCGCTCGCCGGAAAAGAACAGCGGCGTGACCGCATGCCGGGCGGCCTGGCAATCGGCCTGCTCGACGAGCGCCAGCTGGGACGTCAGGGCCACGCCGGGCAGCGGGATGTCGGGAAGGATGCGGACCTCTCCGGCATCCGGCCTGAGCCGGAAGGGAATGACGTTGTAGTTCGCCACCAGCGCGCCCGGCGGGGCGTTGTACGGCGCCAGCGGCTCGCCGTCGAACGCGCCCGGGTCCATCTCCGGCAGATCGAAATGGCGGGTATCGAGCACGAGATTGCCGCGCACGTGCTGCACCCCGCGTGCGCGCAGGGCGCGCTGCAGCAGCCAGATGCGCTCGAGCGTCAGCCCGGGATCGCCCGTGCCCCGGATGACCAGGTTGCCGTCGAGGACGCCGTCAACGACCGGACCGTCGGCCCAGACGTCGGTCGTCCAGGCAAAAGCCGGGCCGAGCTGGTTCAGCGCGGCGAAGCTGGTGACCAGCTTCATCACCGAGGCCGGATTCAGGGCGGCGTCTGCGTTGTGGCTCAGCACGGGTTCCGCGGCATCGAGCGGCTGCACGACGACCGCCACGCGCCCCAGGGGAATGCCGGCCTGCCTGAGCGCCTCGGTGAAGGCGGCAGGCAGCGGGTCGGCACGGGTGGTGAGGCTCAGGCCTGCAATCAGCAGGCCGGCGAGTAAGGGGCGGGCGAATCGTCGAAGCGGCATGCCGTCATTATGCCGAATCCTGGCGCAGGGCACAGGCCGCAGCAACTCAGAGCGACTGCCGGATGGCCAGCACGGCCTGGTTGCGCAAGGACTTGAGCAGGGAAAGTTCCATTTCGGGAATGTCGATGCCGCCGGGATCGGGATGGTCGGCATAGATGAGGCCGATCGGCTTGCCCTTGACGACGATCGGAAACAGCACGAAGGTGCGCGCCGTCACATGCTGGCGATACCAGCCGGGCACGCGCGAGGCGATTTTCGGTTCGTCGATGTCGGCGATCAGGATGTCGGCATTATTCTGCAGGGCGACCAGAAACACGTCCGGCTTTCCGGCCAGCGAAAAGTCGAAGGACGAGATCAGCGCCTGCACGTCTTCGCCAAACCCCAGCTTGCCGTGCATCACGTTGCGGCGGCTGTCCTTGATGCACAGCACCACGTTCGCGAACCCCATGGCGACGAACATGGTCTCGAGGATCATGCGCAGCACGTCGTTGAGCGACACGCTGTCGTCGATCAGGGAATTGCTGACGTCCTGCAGGCCCGAGGTGAGGACAGCCTGGATGTCCTGGCTGCTGCGTTTCGCGCTGGCGCCAGGCTCGCCGGACGGTTCGTCCTGGATCGCCGGCCGCTCGTGCAGCACGCTGTCGTCCAGCGCCTTCACGGAATCCGCCTCCTGGGCCTCCAGTTCGTCCATCTCCCTGGACACGCCGGCCCATTTGGCGGCCCGCTCCGCAAACTGGCTCTGCTTCAGGTTCACGTTGACCGCCAGCGCAAACTGGTTGATGTCCTGCATCGAGTCTTCGAGCACCCTGGCAATGTCTTTCTCGGTCAAGGCGAGCCCGTCTCCGAAGCGCGTTGCCAGCGCAGCCAGGGCCTTGGTGCGATCGGCGTCGGGCGTGTTGAGGATGGCGTCGCACAGTTCATTGGAAAAGCCCGCGAGCAGGCGCAGCTTCTCGCCCAGGGCGGCGTTTTTCCTGAGCCGGCCTGCCGGCAGCCGCTTCATGCTCTGGACCAGTTGATCGGGAAAGCCCCAGTGCCGCGCCACGCCCGTTCCCAGGCTTTCGAACGACAGCCCCAGCACCTGCGCCGAGGCACGCTCATCGTCCATCTTGGCAGCCTCGACCAGCTGCCCGATCGCAGCGGTTTCGCGCGGAAAATAGAACATCGACAGCAGGCGGCCGAGGTTGTGCATCATGGCACCGATGAAGGCCTCCTCGACATCCTTTACCTGCGCCCTCGGCGCCAGTTCGCGCGCCAGCATGCCGGCGTACAGCACCTTGACGAACTCTTCCTTCAGCAGCTGCGCATGGCCCTTGTTTTCGAGATTGTCGAGCAGGATCAGGCTGAGCGCGATCGAGCGCACGGCATCGAAACCAAGGACGACCACGGCCCGCGAAATCGTGCTGATCGAGCCGCCGCCGACCTGGCTGTAATACGCGACGTTGACCAGCTTCAGCAGCTTGGTGGACAGCGCGAAATCCTTGAGGATGTTGTTGGACAGCTCGTTGACGCCTTCCCGGTCCGACGAGGCGATGCGGTTGATGGCGCCGATCGCCTCGGACAGGGCAGGAAAATCGCTTTCGTCCTGCATGCGCTGCAGCAGCACGTCCAGCGCATTCTGGCGGGGCCTGCCATCGGCAGCGAGGGGGGTGTGGGCGTCTTTCACCGTGTGGCCGGGCGCCTCATCCGCGCAACGGCGTCCCGCCCCGAGAAACTGTCACCCCGGAAACCGCTCATTGCGTATGCGCTTCCTCTCCGGACTTGAGCCCGGCCAGTCCGCCGCGCAGGACATAGACGTCGAGTCCGCGCTGGGCAAGGATGAATGCGGCGGCGCTGCTGCGCTGGTCGTGCTGGCAAAACAGGATGTATTTTCGACGGGGGTCGAGCGAGGCGGCTTTCAGCCGCAGCAGGTAAAGCGGCAGGTTGAGGCTGTTGCGCAATGTACCCTGTTTGTACTCGTCCTCGAGCCGCACATCCACCAGCAGGGCGCCCGTCTGCAGCAGATCCTTCGCCTGGTCGAGATCCACGCTGCGGACCAGCGAGGTCTTCAGCAGGTCATTGAAGTCCTTGCTCGCCAGGCGCATCAGGTTGCCGTCGGTCACCATGGCCACCGAGGCATTGCGCGGATCACCGGTCAGCAGCGCCTCCTCGCCGAAACCGTCTCCGGGACCGAGCTCGGCCAGCACCTGCGGAGGGACGCCGGGCGCGGCGCGAGACACCCGCGCATGGCCGGTGCGGATCAGATAGTAGTACTCGGCCGCTTCGCCCTGGTGAATGATGACGTCTCCAGCCTTGCGGGCAACCGGCTCGAAACGCGCAAACATGGCATTGGCCTTGGCCGGCGGCAGCTTGCGGAACGCCGGCTTGGAGAGGATATGCATCATCCAGGCCGGGTCTTCGATGCCGTCGTATTCGAAGACTTCGTAGGCCGTGGCCTGGTCGTATCCGAGACAGGTTTCCAGCTGGACCTCGCTGACGCGCAGCAGCCGAACCGGCGTGTCGGCCACCGCGCTGCACGCGCGCGGCCGGGTGCGTGAGAGGGCATGGCGCGCCTCCTCGCTGCCGGAGCGGATGACGCTGGGCGGCTGGTCGTACTGCTGGGTGGTGACCTGTCCGTCTACCAGGAAGAACAGCCAGGTATCGTCGTCACCCTCGCGAAAGATCACGCTGCCCTTGGGCAGGTGAATCTCCTCCACCTGCGTGGCGATGTCCTGCAACGACGATTCCGCCAGGGCATTGAAGGGAACGAAATCGCGCAACAGCGCGGGGTCGACGGACGGCTTGGACATCTCAGCTCAACAATTGCATAAACAAAACGGGACCTAGCTCAGGTCCTGCACATACCACTCCATGGCTTCGGCCAGGCCTTCTCCGATGCGATGCGACGGCTCGTAGCCCAGCCGGGTGCGCGCCTTGGAAATGTCGGCGAGCGAGTGGCGAACGTCGCCGGCGCGGAAATCGCGGTACACCGGCTTGAATTCGGCAAGATGGGGAAACCGGGGGGCCAGCAGCGAACGGATCGATTCGAACAGCTGGTTCAGCGTGGTGCGGTCGCCGACCGCGATGTTGTACACCTGGTTAGCCGCTTCGGCATGCTGGCTGGTGGCCGCAAGCAGGTTGGCCTGGATGACGTTGTCGATGTAGCAGAAGTCGCGGCTGGTTTCGCCGTCGCCATTGATGTACACCAGTTCGTTGTGGACCATGCTGGCGACCCATTTCGGCACCACGGCTGCGTAGGCGCCGTTCGGGTCCTGGCGGCGGCCGAAGATGTTGAAATAGCGCAGGCCGACCGACTCCATGCCGTAGCAGCGGCCGAACACGTCGGCATACAGTTCGTTCACCAGCTTGGTCACGGCATACGGCGACAGCGGCTTGCCGATGACGTCTTCCACCTTGGGCAGGCCGGGATGGTCGCCGTAGGTGGACGAGGACGCCGCATAGACGAAGCGCTTGACCCGCGCATCGCGCGCGGCGACAAGCATGTTGAGGAAACCGGTGTTGTTGGCGGCGTGCGTGGCCAGCGGGTCCTGCAGCGAGCGCGGCACCGAGCCGAGCGCCGCCTGGTGCAGGACATAGTCCACGCCTTCGCATGCCGCCTGGCAGGTATCGAGGTCGCAGATATCGCCGCGCTTGAAATTGAATCGCGCCCAGCGCTCGGGCCCGACGCCAGCCTGCACCTGGGCCAGGTTCTTTTCATGGCCGGTGGCGAAGTTGTCCAGGCCGACGACGCGCTGATCGAGCTGCAGCAGGGCCTCGACGAGGTTGCTTCCGATGAAGCCGGCTGCACCCGTGACGAGCCAGGTGCGTGGCTGGTCCCGCAGTTGCGCTTTCAACGCATCGAATGCCGTCATCACAGCCTCCAGAGCGCGAAGCCCGCCGCCTTGACGGTTTCGGGGTCGTAGGCCGACTTGACGTCGGTGAACGCGCCGCCCTGTTTCAGCCTGGCGGTCAGCTCGCCGAACGATTTTTCGAGATAGGCACTGTGCGACACGGCCGCCACGATGGCGTCGCATTCGGGCAAGTCGTCCCACGCGGTCAGCTTGATGCCGTATTCATGCTCGGCCTCGCTGGCTTCGCCCAGCGGGTCGTGCACGTGCACGTCGCAGCCGAACGACTGCAGCTCGCGGATGACGTCGACGACCTTGGAATTGCGCAGGTCGGGACAGTTCTCCTTGAAGGTGAGGCCGAGCACGTTGACCTTGGCGCCTTTGACCTGGACGCCGTTGGCGATCATCTTCTTGACCGTTTCCTGCGCGACGTAGGCGCCCATGCCGTCGTTGATGCGGCGGCCGGCAAGGATGACCTGCGGGTGGTAGCCGAGCATGTCGGCCTTGTGCGTGAGGTAGTAGGGGTCGACGCCGATGCAGTGGCCGCCGACGAGGCCGGGGCGGAACGGCAGGAAG
>JBFHQA010000165.1:0-5289 GCA_041592455.1 Thiobacillus sp.
CGGGATGGCCAATCCGTGGGCCAGATCCTCGACCTTGTCGTGGTTGGTGAGGATCATGGTCACTTCGTCGCCGACCTTGACCTTGAACTCGCGCGGGGTGAAGGCAGGCGCCTGCGAGGTCATCTTCACCGTCACCTTCCGACCTGATCGGGTCACGCCTGTTTCGGCAGGGTCCTTTACCGCGAGCGGGAACTCGTCCATCGAGTAGACCTGCTTGGTGTGGATGAGGTCGCGCTTCAGGATGATGAAGTCGTGCGGCTCGGGGCGCACCGGGTGGTCCGCGACCAGCACCATCTTCTCGCCGGAAATATCGATCAGCTGTTCGTTTTCGGGGTGCATCGGCCCAACGGGCAGGTAGCGATCCTTGGAGAACTTGCAGCCGACCGCCAGCCACTTGCCGTCGGCCGCGACCGTCTCGGACTGCGACGCGTTGATATGGCCCGGCTGGTAGTGCACGTCGAGGCGGTCGACCACGTATTTGGCGTTCTTGTCGCCTGCAAAAAACTTGATCGCCGCGTCCACGTTCCACTTCACCACCTGGCTGTCGAGGAAGAGCGTCGTGTAGGCGTTGCCGCGGCCGTCGAAGGCCGTGTGCAGGGGGCCGAGGCCAATCTCGACTTCGGCGACGATCGACTTGTCCACCTTGTCGAGCTTGCCGTCGAACCAGTCGAGCACCTTGGAGAGCTCGATGACGGTTGCGGTGGGCGAGAGCTTGCCCGAACAGATGAAGTACTTGCCGTCGGGGCTCGCGTTCACGCCGTGCGGGTTTTTCGGAATGCTTACGTACGCCACGAGCGCGGTCTTGGGATCGGCGTTGGATGCCCGGGTGCCATCGACGACCGGTACCTTCGAGTCGCCAAAGGTCTTGGTCTTGCCGGCCTTGACCGCTGCCTCGATGCGGGCGATGTTGAAGAAGATGCAGGCGTCGCGCTCGGCGGACATCATGTCCTCGTAACGTGCGCCGCCTTCGGTGTTGTACTGGTTGCAGGCGGCGAGCTTGCCGTCGAACGAGGTCGCGAGCAGGTCGCAGTTGCCGTCGATCATTACCTGCCAGCGAACGTCCATCGTTTCGGCGTCCACGCAGGTGAACATGGAGCGGTAATTCTCCGGCGAATCGAGATCCTTGCCCATATTCGGCAAGGGAATATGGAATTCACTGCCGCAGAACACGCGGGTCGTGTAGTTGATGGCCGGGTCGACCGGGTCGCGCTTGTCCGGGAAGATGCCGTGGAAACCCTGAACGTTCGGCAGTTCGGTGATCTTGTCGCAGACGAAGTAATCCAGCCGGATGCGTGCGATGCGGCTGTTGATCTTGTCGTTGATCCACGCGTAGCGGCCGTCGTAGTTGCCATCCTTGTATGAACCGTGCGTGTGATGGGTGTCGCCGACGGTGTACTTGAGGCTGCCATCGGCCTTGGTACCCATGACCTTTTTCGATTCATTGGTGATGCCCCAGCCGATGAGCGCGTCGGGCACGAAGCAGGGTACCCGCGTGATCTCACGCCCGGATGGCAGGCCCAGCACCCGAAAATCGCCGGTATGGCCACCGCTCCAGAAGCCATAGTAGGTATCCAGTTCGCCTGGTTTCAGATGGATGTTCGACGCATGGGAGGCCGCAGCTGGTGCGGAGGCGGCAGGTGCCCCTCCGGTAGCGGCCTCTTCTTTCTTGCAGGCCGACAGGCCCATGGAGAGTCCTGCACCGGATAGGCCAACCAATGCAGCGGTGTTCAAAAATTTGCGGCGACTCAGATCGGGCTGCGTGTCGAATGAGTTTTTCTCGTCCTGTGTCATGATTGCGTAACTCCCATCGTCCAGTTGAAGAGGTCTACCGGTTCCCAGGTTCAACAGGTCACCCGGCTTCGAAACGCTGCCGTGACCCTCAGGGGCCCACCCATCTGCGACAGTTTGTCGCAGGTGTGTTTATAGCAAACAGGAATAGAGGATGCACTAATCCGATTGTTGATCGGTCCACATCCAGCCCCCGGCGGGACGCGGTAACTACCTCCAAAGAGGTAGTGTGGGTAATTTGTAAGCTGTTGTTTTATTGTTGATTACCATACGCAACACGTGATTATTCGTTTCTTTGAGCGCGCAAGGGGTATGCGGTGCGATTGAGTCATCTGGAGTGGGCATGAGCGTAAAACGCGGATTCCTGCAGGATTCCCTGCTGCTCAAACTGGGCGGCGCGCTCGCGCTGATCGCCGGATTTGCCATACTCGGCATGGCCAGTTCGGGCATCATTGCCGAGTCGGCCCAGGGCAGCGGCGAGGCGATCAATCTGGCGGGCAGTCTTCGCATGCAGACCTACAAGATGACCAGCCTGGCGTTGCTGCGGGAGCAGCCGGCAAGCCAGGGAAGCCCGGACGTTGCGGACCAGATGCATCAGGCCATCCGGCACTTTGAGGCCACGCTCGCTGACCCGCGCATTGCATCGTTGGTCAGCGAGGGGGCGGTCAGCGAACTCTCGAACAGTTATTCGGCCGTGCTGCACGATTGGCAGAGGATCAAGCTGCGATTCCAGGAGTCGGGCAACGGACCGGTTCCGGCGGCGCAAGCCAGCATGCCCTTGATGCAGGATGTGGCGCATTTTGTCGATGACATCAACAACCTGGTCAAGCAGATCGAACTCGATACCGAAGCGAAAATCCGGGTGTTGCGCATGGTGCTGGCCGCGGCCCTGCTGATGACCCTGTTCGTGGTGGGACTGACGCTCTATCTGGCGCGCAACGACCTGATTCTGCCGCTGCGTGACCTGCTTTCATTTGCTGCCAACGTGGGCCGCGGCAATCTCGCGGTGCGCACCGATCACACCGGTTCGGACGAACTGGGGCGCCTGGGCAAGGCCTTCAATCACATGGCCGAGGATCTCTCACGCCTGTACCAGAATCTGGAAGCCCGGGTCGAGGAGAAAACGGCCGAACTCACCATTGCCAACCGCTCGCTGGAACTGCTGTATCACTCGATATCGAGGTTGTACAACGGACCGGTTGCGCATGACACCTACGCCATCCTGCTACGTGATCTCGAAAACGTGCTGGGCGTGGGGCATGGGCTTGCCTGCATTGTGGAAACGGGCCAGAGCCGTGCCAGCGTCATTGCCACCACCCTGCATCCTGAACGTGGCGATACCGACCTGTGCGGCTTGATGAGTTGCGAGGCGTGCCTGGCCCATCAGGAGCTGGCTGTCCATCCAGTGGGCAATGGCAGGCGTGTCCTGTCGCTGCCGCTCAAGGATACCGAGCAGCACTATGGCGTGCTGCAGCTGGAAATGCCGGCCGGCCGGGAACTGGCGCCATGGCAGACGCAACTCCTGGAAGCGCTGTCGCGCCATATCGGCATCGCCATCGGTACGGCGAGGCGCACCGAGCAGAGCCGCAGGCTGTCCCTGCTCGAAGAGCGGGCCGCACTGGCGCGTGAACTGCACGACTCCCTGGCGCAATCGCTTGCCTACATGAAAATCCAGGTCAGCCGCATGAAGCCTTTGATCGAGAATCCGCAGCGGGCAGGCGAGGCGAAGGACGTGCTGGAGGAATTACGGGAAGGCCTCAACAGCGCCTACCGTCAATTGCGCGAGCTGCTGACCACGTTTCGCCTGCGCATCGATGGCGAAGGCCTGGCCACGGCACTGGAATCCACGGTCTCCGAGTTTTCCACGCGCGCCGGCATCCCCATCGCGCTGGAGGTTCACCTGGCAGGATGCCACCTGACGCCCAACGAAGAAATCCATGCGTTGCAGATCATCCGGGAGGCCCTGTCGAACGTGGTTAATCATGCCCGGGCGAGCAGGGCCGACGTCAGGATCCAGTGCAACAGCAACGGATCGGTATCGGCGACCGTGACCGATGACGGCGTTGGCATACATGAAGTGGCGGACACCCATCATTACGGCATGACCATCATGGAAGAACGCGCCAGGCATCTGGGAGGCGATCTTCTGATCGAGAACCTGCCGACCACCGGCAGCCGCGTGACCCTGAATTTCCAGCCTCACCTTCATACGGACAACAGAACCACCCCCATTCATCCCACCCATTGAAGCCATGAAATCGGACGCCCCCCAATCCATCCTGATCGTCGACGATCACCCCTTGTTTCGCAAAGGCGTCATACAGCTGATCCAGGCCGATCCTGCTTTTCATTTTGCAGGCGAGGCGGCCAGCGGCAAGGAAGGCATCCAGCTTGCCGGCAAGCTGCATCCCGACATGATCCTGCTCGACCTCAACATGAAAGACATGAACGGCGTCGAGGTACTCAAGATCATCAAGGACTCCGACCTGGATTCACGCGTCATCATGCTGACCGTGTCCGACCACGCGGAGGACCTGATGGCGGCCCTGCAGGCCGGTGCCGATGGCTACCTTCTCAAGGACATGGAACCGGAAGACCTGATGCGGCAGCTCGCCGAGGCTGCCGGTGGCAAGATCACGATCAGCGAAAGCCTCACCCAGTTGCTGGTGACCTCGCTGCGCGAGAAAAGTCGCCCCGCCAGCATTGCCGAAGCAGGTCTGACCGATCAGGAAACGCGCATTCTCGAGCACCTGATCGACGGCAAGAGCAACAAGCTGATTGCACGTGAGATGAACATCGCCGAAGGTACGGTCAAGGTTCATGTCAAGCACCTGCTTAAGAAGCTCAATCTGCGGTCGCGCGTGGAAGCGGCCGTCTGGGCCGACCGTTGCAGGCGGCAAGCCAGGCCCTGAGGCCGTTATTCCTGTATTCCTGTCACTGTCTATATTTGGAGAGTGATAACGAATAGCGAGGAGGGCGTCATGGCCGTAGGCGAAATCTGCAACCGCGAAGTAGTGACAGCAGAACGGACAATGGTGATCACGGAGGCCGCACGCCTGATGCGGACCCATCATGTCGGCGACCTGGTAGTGGTCGAAACCGTGGATGGCCGCAATCGACCGGTCGGCATCCTGACGGACCGCGACATCGTCGTGGAAGTCGTGGCGGGCGGCGTCAATCCGGAAGCCCTTAGAGTGGGCGACATCATGGGGTCGGAGTTGGCGACCGTACGCGAATCCGAAGGGCTGTTCGAGGCCATGCGCTACATGCGCGACAAAGGCATCAGGCGCATGCCCGTGGTCGATGGTGCGGGCGGTCTGGCGGGCATCCTAACGCTGGACGACCTGCTGGAACTGCTGGCCGAGGAAATGTCCGAACTGGCCAGCCTGGTGACACACGAGCGGCAGCGCGAGGCGGCGGCCCGGGCGTAGGAAATCGGCATGCTTCTGAGAGGGGGTCGTAATCGTCTGCTGATCGGCCTGAACAGTCTTTATGCATCAC
>JBFHQA010000166.1:0-5248 GCA_041592455.1 Thiobacillus sp.
CCGGCCGCTAGCGGGCCGACAGGTAGCGGGGGAAGGCGTGCTTGTCGAGCAGGATCTCGATGAGGTTGATCGTGCCGGACAGGTCGGTATCCGTGAACAGCGAATCGAGCGCGGCTTCGGTTTCGATGCGGACGTGGTTGACGCCGAACGCCTGCGCGAGCAGGCCGAAGTCGGGGTTGGTGAAATCGCAGTCGATATAGCGTTCGCCGTAGAGCTGAAACTGGTTCTTGCGGATCAGGCTCAGGGTGCCGTTGTTGATCACCACCACGTTGACCGGGATGCCGTAGTTCACCGCAGTCATCATTTCCATGCAGCACATCTGGAACCCGCCGTCGCCGAGAATGGCGAAGGTGGGGCTGTCGGGCGAATGGAAGCGCGCGCCGATGGCGGCGGGCAGAGCGTGTCCGAGCGACGAGATGCCGGTGTTCGGGAAGTAGTGGTTGCGATCGGAAACGTCGAAATAGCTTTGCGCGAAGACGATGTTGTCGTCGAAGACCATCGCGCTGTGCGGGAAGGTGTGTGCAAGCCTGCTGAAGAACAGCCGGATCAAGCGGAAGGCCTCTCCCTGCGGGCCGCTGGCATCGGCCGCCGCCGATGCCCGGCCTGCGCGATGGCGGTCGAGCCGGTCGAGGCGCTTGGCCGGCATGCCGCCTTGATCCAGCGTGGCGAACAGGTCTTCCATCACCGTGAGGATGTCGCCGCACATCGCGACATCGGGGCGGAACACGCGGCCGATCTGTGCGGGGTCGCGGTCGACCTGGGCGAGCTTCTTGCCGGCCAGCATCCGCGCGTCCCACAGGTAGCTGGTGCGCTCGTTGAAGCCGGCGCCCAGAAAGACCAGCAGGTCGGCATGCTCCACCAGGTAGCGGTAGGCGTCCCCGTTGGAGGTGACGCCGAGGCAGCCCAGCGACAGGTCGGTGCCCTCGGCGACCACGCCCTTGGCCTTGAGGCTGGTGGTGACCGGCACGTTGAAGCGTTCGGCAAACCGGGCGACGACGTCGCGCGCCCCCGACCGGATGCAGCCATGACCGGCGACGATGACAGGATGCCGCGCGTCGCGCATCAGGTCGGCCAGGGCCTGCAAGGAGCCTGCATCGCAGGGCGTGGCCGGGCGCGCGAATTCGCCTGGTGTGGAACGGCGCGGAAAATGCACCTGGTCGAGCACGGCCTCGTCGACCCGTTCCTTCTGCACGTTGTAGGGGATCGACAGCAGCACCGGACCCGGATCGCGTCCGAGCAGCGCCTGCGTGGCCTGGTTCAGCACCTGGCCGAGGTAATCGGTGCGCTCGATGAGCTTGTGGTAGCGGGTGATGCTGGCGAACAGGGCGCCCTGGTCGATGGCGCCGCCTTCGCCCGAGCTTTCCTGCAGGCCGCCCTTGCCGAAGATGTAGGTCGAGGTTTCTCCGGTGATGGCCAGCACCGGCAGTCGCTCGGCGTAGGCATTGGCGATGCCGGTGATCAGGTTGGTCGCGCCGGGGCCTGCCGTGGCGATGCAGGCGGCAGGACGATGGGCCACGCGGGCATAGCCGCCGGCCATGAAGGACGCGCCCTGCTCGTGCTTGACCAGCACGCTCTTCACATCCGAGTCGTGCAGGGCATCGTAGACGGGCAGGACATGCGCGCCCGGCATGCCGAAAATGTGGTCGATTCCCAGGCGCTCCAGATACCTGACGATCAACTCGCTGACAGAAATTTCCATGTGCGGGTGTGGTCTTGTCTTCTTGTTGTGTTGCAGTCTCGCTCCAGCCCGGTGCGGATCAATCGCGACCGGGACTTCCGGATTTGAGCACAAGACGCGGCGCGGGAAAACCTTGGGCGCGTGGTGGACAGGCGAGGCGGGCGACCGGCGAACCGGTCGCCCGGGGGATCAGGCGTGAGCCAGGTGTTGTTCGATTTCGGTAAACGTCAGCGCAACCTCGGTGGTCTGCACGGTGATTCCCAGCTGCTTGCAAAGCTGGGACAGCGACAGCAGGCCGCGCACCACTTTCTTGCCTTCAGCGGTTTCGAACACCAGCGCGTGCTGGCGACCGCGGGACTTGAGGGTCTCGAGCACATGGCCGACGCTGGCATGGGCGAGGTCGTCGAAATCGACGGCTTCGAGCATGTGGACCGGGGTCATGATGTCGGAGACCAGGATCTCGTCGCGGCGGATGCCGCGGCCCTGCACGATCTGCATCGGCTTTTCGCCGTGGATGTCGGTGCTGGTGATGAGGCCGGCCACGCGATCATGGGCGTCCATGACGAAGAGCAGGCGGACCTTGCGGCGCAGCATGCGTTGCTCGGCCTGCTGGATGGTGTCGCCGGGCGTGGCGATAAAGGCAGTCGTGCGCCGGAAGTCGGTCATCACGTCGAGTGCCGGGTTCGTCAGCTTCACGCGCTCGGGCAATACGCAGGCCGGGCGCAGCAGGCTGGCGTTCTGGTCGAGATGGCTGGTGGGCAGGCAGCTGTAGTTCATGGCGAGTCTCCTTTTCTTGTCTCCGGAAACCAGATGGTTGTCTCCGAATACCTATCCTCTGCCTAGCAGAACCGTCTGTCTATTCAAGAATCTTTTTGGGGCCATCAAATGTTTTGAATCACTCGGTCTGCTTCAGCAATGTCTGGAATGCTTCTTCGAACGATTTGACGCCCTCGTCCTGCAGCGTGTTGCCGATCGCATCCATGTCGATGCCGCGTTGTGCCAGTTCGGTCAGTTGGGCCTGGGTTTCGCCCAGCCCGTCCTCGACCTGGACGGCTGGCGTGCCGTGCTCGCGCAGCGCGGCCAGCGTCTTGTCGGGCAGGGTGTTGATGGTTTCCCGGCCGATCAGCGGCTCCACGTACAGCAGGTCGTGATAGTCCGGGTTCTTGACGCCGGTGCTGGCCCACAGCAGGTATTGGGGCGAGGCGCCCTGTTTGGCGAGCTCGGCAAAAGCGGGGCCGTGGAAGGTCTGCCGATACGCCTGGTAGGCCTGCTTGGCCATCGCCACCGCCGCACGGCCGCGCAGCGAGAGCGTCTCCCTGCTGCCCAGGTCGGTCAGCTGCTTGTCGACCAGCGTGTCGACGCGCGACAGGAACAGGCTGGCCACCGCCTTGCTGTGCCGGATGTCGGCGCCCGCGCGCGACCGGACCGTGAGGCCGCGAATGTAGGCGTCGAATACCGCCTGCGTGTGGGCTACCGAAAACAGCAGGGTCACGTTGACGTTGATGCCCAGCGCGGTCAGCGCTTCGAAGGCATGGACGCCTTCCGGCGTGCCCGGCACCTTGATCAGCAGGTTCTTTCTGTCGACCGCGGCCGACAGCCGCTTGGCTTCCTCGACCGTGCGCGGGGCATCGTAGGCCCAGCGGGGCGCAACTTCCAGGCTGACGTAGCCGTCGAGGCCTCGCGTGGCTTCCCAGGTGGGGAGCAGCAGGTCGCAGGCGGCCTGGATGTCCGGGATCACCAGCGCTTCGTAGCGGCGCTCGGCGCTGGGCTCGGTCGATTTCAACCGGGCCAGGTCTTCGGCGTAATACGGGCTGCCGGCGAGCGCCTTCTGGAAGATCGATGGGTTCGAGGTTACCCCCGAAATACCGTCCTCGGCGATCAGCCGGGCCAGCGTGCCCTCCTGGATCAGGCTGCGGGACAGATTGTCGAGCCAGAGACTCTGGCCAAGCGCGGTGACCTGCTTGGTTGCGTTCATGGGCAGTCCTTGAAACGGAATGCTTTCAGCATAGCGCCTGGCTCGCGACATCTCCACCCCGGACCCTGCCGCCGGGCCGGTCTGGCCGATGCCCCAGGCCGCGCCTGTGCTAGACTTCGGCGGATTCTTCCGGCGCTGCCGGGTTCTTCATTCCTAGGTTATTCCCATGTCAGGCAGCTCACTCGGCAAACTGTTCTGTGTCACCGTCTTCGGCGAATCCCACGGCCCCGCGATCGGCTGCGTGGTCGACGGCTGCCCGCCCGGCATGGCGCTGACCGAGTCCGATATCCAGCACGATCTCGACCGCCGCAAGCCCGGCACCTCGCGCCATGTCACCCAGCGTCGCGAATCGGATACCGCGGAGATCCTGTCCGGCCTCTACGAAGGCAAGACCACCGGCACGCCGATCGCGCTCCTGATCCGCAACGAGGACCAGCGCAGCAAGGACTACGGCAACATTGCCGAGACCTTCCGCCCGGGGCATGCCGACTACACCTACACGCAAAAGTACGGCTTTCGCGATCCGCGCGGCGGCGGGCGCTCGTCGGCGCGGCTGACGGCTCCCATCGTCGGCGCCGGCGCCATCGCCAAGAAATGGCTCAATGAACAATACGGCATCGTGATTCGCGGCTACATGAGCGCGCTCGGGCCGATCGACATCCCCTTCGAGTCGTGGGACGAGATCAACAACAATGCGTTCTTTTCGCCCAGCGCTGCGATCGTGCCCGAACTCGAGGAATACATGGACGCGCTGCGCAAGTCGGGCGATTCGGTCGGCGCCAAGATCAGCGTCGTGGCCGAGAATGTGCCGCCGGGCTGGGGCGAGCCGCTCTACGACAAGCTCGACGCCGACCTCGCGCACGCGCTGATGGGGCTCAACGCCGTCAAGGGCGTGGAGATCGGCGACGGCATGGACGCCGCCCGGCAGAAAGGCACCGAGCACCGCGACGAGATCACGCCGGACGGCTTCCTCTCCAACCACGCCGGCGGCGTGCTCGGCGGCATCTCCAGCGGCCAGGCCGTCGTCGCCCACATCGCCATCAAGCCCACGTCGTCGATGCGCCTGCCCGGCCGCTCGATCGACCTGCACGGCAACCCGATCGAAGTCGTCACCCACGGCCGCCACGACCCCTGCGTCGGCATCCGCGCCACGCCGATCGCCGAGGCGCTGATGGCGATCGTGCTGATGGATCACGCGCTGCGCTTCCGCGCACAGTGCGGGGACGTGGCCGCGGGGGCGCCCGTGGTGCCGGGACAGGCTGCCTGATCGGAGTTTTCGCGCCGGGACAACCAGGGAGGAGGCCATGACCTCGATGCAACGCTTTGTCGCGCTTGTCTGGCTGATCCTGTGGGCATGGTTGCCGGCGCAGGCCGTGGCCTCGCCGATGGCCGTGATCGACCGCCAGATCGCCACCCACCCCCATCAGACCGGCGTCTACGTGCTGGATACCGGCGAATCCGCATTGCGCGCCCGCGCCTGGCTGGCCGACCACGCCCGGCACAGCATCACCGTGCAGTATTTCATCTGGAGCACCGACAACATCGGCATCCTCGCCACCGAGGCCCTGCTGCGCGCGGCCGATCGCGGCGTTAAG
>JBFHQA010000167.1:0-5176 GCA_041592455.1 Thiobacillus sp.
GGCGGCACGATCAGCGGGCCGACGCTGAGCGGGCAGGCGCCGGCCACCGAACCGCTGCTGGCGTTTGCCTCGACGCCGCTGACCGAGGCGCTCGTGCGACTGAACAAGTATTCCAGCAACCTGATGACGCGCAACCTGCTGCTGACGCTGGGCGCGGAACGCTTCGGCGCGCCCGCCACGCTGGACAAGGGCATCCGGGCCGTCACCGAGGTGCTGAAGCAAAGAGGCGTGCCGACAGGCAAGCTGGTGCTGGAGAACGGCGCCGGCCTGTCGCGCATCGAGCGCATCAGCGCCTCGGCGCTGAGCCAGTTGTTGGTCGCGGCCTATCGGCATCCGCTGTTCGCCGAATTCGAATCGGCCCTGCCGATCGTCGCCGTCGACGGTACGCTTAAGAAGCGCTTCAACGGCAGCGCGCTGGCCGGCAATGCGCATCTCAAGACCGGCACCCTGCGCGATGTCAGCGCGCTGGCCGGATACGTGTTCGCTGCCAACGGGCAGCGCTACAGTTTTGTCATGCTGGTGAACCACGCCCACTCGCGGCGCAGCGAGGCCGCCCAGCGCGCGCTGCTCGAATGGGTCCAGGCGAGAGGGCAGGGGGAGGACGCAAAATGAATCCGGGATGTCGAGTCATGGGCTTGCTGCTGGTGGCGCTGGCGGTCGTGCATTCGCTCTGGGTCGCCGTGGATGCCTGGCAAGCCGGGCAATGGCCGCAGCAGATCGGGGAATGGGTGCACCTGGCCCTGCTGCCGGTGGCGATCTGGATCTATGTGCGGTATTTCAGCGCCTGGGGGCGCTGCCGCTGTGAGCGCGATGAATCCCGATAAGCTTCCCGACTGGGTGAACTGGCTGGCGCAGGACGCCGACGGTGCCTGGTGGGGCTATGAAGCCGAGCCCAACAAGCAGCACAACGGCTGGTACGAAAACGAGGTCGGGCGCATCGTGCCGCTGGGGCGGACCGACCCGCCCGAAGACTGGGAAGCCACCCTGCGGCGCAGGGATTGAGACGCCCTATTCCGGTTGCAGCAGGTCGATCCTGAACTGTTCCTCGTACGGCGGCACGTTGCATTCGATCACGTCCGATGGCGCCACGTCGAGCCGGACGCCGACGATGTCCGCGCGCACCGGCAGCTTCGTTGCGCCGCGGTCGACCAGCACCACGGTGCGAATCTCGGCCGGCTGCTTTTCGGCCAGGTATTCCACTGCGCGCAGCATCGAATGGCCGCGATACATCACGTCATCGACTACCAGCACCGTGGTGCCGGCCAGATCGAGCGTGGCGTGGGTCGGATCCTCGGTCAGCTGGGTCTCGGGGTGCAGCAGCGTGAGATCGTCAGCGTAGCGCTTGATCTGCAGGTCGAGCCGGATGCAGTCCTTCAGCCCGTAGCCCTCCGTCAGTTGCGCGTGCAGCCGATCGGCCAGGGGCGCGCCGCGCCGCAGGATGCCGACGATCGCCACCCGGGAGGTGCCGGTCAGCAAGCCGGCGGCCTGACGTGCCATGTCGCGGACAATGGCGTCGAGCTGCACCGTGCTGTACAGACAGGTGCGCCTGCCGCGGGGGCGGCCGGTCATCCCTGGAGGCCCAGTTCGTCCCACATCGCGTCGACGCGCGCCTTGACCGCTTCGTCCATCACGATCGGCGTGCCCCATTCGCGGGTCGTTTCGCCCGGCCACTTGTTGGTGGCGTCGATGCCCATCTTGCTGCCGAGGCCCGACACCGGGCTGGCGAAATCGAGATAGTCGATCGGCGTGTTTTCCACCAGTAGCGTATCCCGCGCCGGATCGACGCGCGTCGTCAGCGCCCAGATCACTTCCTTCCAGTCGCGCACGTTGACGTCGTCGTCGGTGACGAGGATGAACTTGGTGTACATGAACTGGCGCAGGAACGACCACACGCCGAACATCACCCGCTTGGCATGGCCCGGGTAGCTCTTCTTCATGCTCACCACCGCCATGCGGTACGAGCAGCCCTCGGGCGGCAGGTAGAAGTCGGTGATCTCGGGAAACTGCTTTTGCAGCAGCGGCACGAACACCTCGTTCAGCGCCACGCCGAGGATCGCCGGCTCGTCGGGCGGCTTGCCGGTATAGGTGCTGTGGTAGATCGGGTCGCGCCGCATCGTGATGCGCTCGACCGTAAAGACCGGGAACGTCTCCTGTTCGTTGTAGTAGCCGGTGTGGTCGCCGTACGGCCCTTCGAGCGCGGTTTCGTTCGGATGGATCACGCCCTCGAGCACGATCTCGGCTGAAGCCGGCACCTGCAAATCATTGCCGAGGCATTTCACCACTTCGGTCTTGGCGCCGCGCAACAGCCCTGCGAACTGGTATTCCGACAGCGAGTCCGGCACCGGCGTCACCGCGCCGAGGATCGTCGCCGGGTCGGCGCCGAGCGCGACGGCCACCGGGAACGGTTCGCCGGGATGCGCCTGCTGGAATTCGCGAAAGTCGAGCGCGCCGCCGCGATGCGCGAGCCAGCGCATGATCAGCTTGTTCGGCCCGATCACCTGCTGCCGGTAAATGCCGAGGTTCTGGCGCTTCTTGTGCGGGCCCTTGGTGACGGTGAGCCCCCAGGTCACGAGCGGCGCGACGTCGCCCGGCCAGCAGTGCTGGATCGGCAGGCGGGCGAGGTCGACGTCGGCGCCTTCCCACACGACGGCCTGGCACGGCGCGCTCTTCACTTCCTTCGGCGCCATGTTGAGCACCTGCTTCAACACCGGCCACTTGTCCCACGCGTCGCGCAGACCCTTCGGCGGCTCGGGCTCCTTCAGGTAGGCGAGCAGCTTGCCCACTTCGCGCAGCCGCGCCGGGTCGTCCTCGCCCATGCCTAGCGCCACGCGCTTCACCGTGCCGAACAGGTTGGCCAGCACCGGCACGTTGTGACCCTTCGGCTTTTCGAACAGCAAGGCCGGGCCGCCGGCGCGCAGCACGCGGTCGGCGATTTCGGTCATTTCCAGCTTGGGGTCGACTTCGAGCGCGATGCGCTTGAGCTCGCCCATTTTTTCGAGTTGGGCGATGAAGTCACGCAGGTCTTGGTAGATCATGAGGGGCCGATCAGGAGCGAATTTTGCCCAGCAGGGCGGTCGTGGAGGTTTGATGCTGGAACGGGATCGAGTGCACGCTGCCGCCCCATCCCATGACTTCCGGCGCGCCGACCATGTTTTCAATGGCCCAGTCGCCGCCCTTCACCAGCACCTCGGGGCGGATGGCGAGAATCAGGTCGAGCGGCGTGTCCTCGTCGAAGCAGACCACCAGCGAAACCGACTCAAGCGCGGCCAGCAGCGCCATGCGGTCTTCGAGGCGGTTGATCGGGCGGTCGTCGCCCTTGCCCTGGCGCCGCACGGAGGCGTCCGAATTCACGCCCACGATCAGCGAGGCGCCCAGCGCGCGCGCCTCGTCCAGATAGGTGACGTGCCCGCGATGCAGGATGTCGAAACAGCCGTTGGTGAACACCCGCGGTCGGGGAAGCTCCGCCGCCCGCCGGACGAGGTCGGCGGGCGCGCACAGCTTGCGCTCAAAGGCGGGCGCAGGCATCAATCGATGTATTCGAACAGGATGACGACCTTGGTCACGCCCGCGGTGGTGCGCGCGATTTCGGTGGCCACGTCGGCCTCGGCCTTGGTCACCAGGCCCATCAGGTAGACCACGGCGGCTTCCGTCACCACCTTGACCTTGATGCCCGGCACCCTTTCTTCACGCAGCAGGCGCGCCTTCACCTTGCTGGTGATGGCCGTGTCGTTGGCGTCCGACGTGAGTGACGTCACGCCCGACACGCTCAGCTCGTTGAACACCGTGCGCACGTCGGGCACGCCCTTGACGATTTCGCCGGCGCGGGTACGGGTAGTTTCGTCGGGCACCTGCCCGGTCAGCAGGGCCTGGCGGTTGTAGCTGGTCACCGAGATGCTGTTGTTCTTGCCCGGGAAGGCCTCGCGCAGTCGGCTTTGCGCACGCAGCTCGATTTCCTGGTCGCCGACGAACACGCCCGTGGTGCGGCGGTCGATGGCGACCGCCGTGCCGGTGGCCGCCGCGCCGCCGACGACCGCGGTGGCACAGCCCTGCAGTTGCGACAGCGCCACGCCCATCAGCGCAATAGTGATCAATTTGTTCATTCTTCGACTCCTAATAAAACGCTGTCCACCGCATCGCACAGGCAATGGATGGCCAGCAGGTGAACTTCCTGAATGCGTGCGGTGGATTCCGCAGGCACGCACAGAAAGACGTCTTCATCCTGAATTTGTTCCGTCAATCCGCCACCGCTGCGTCCCGTCAGGGCAATCACCGGGATGCCGCGCGCGTGTGCCGCGGCCACGGCCTGCAGCACGCTGGGCGAATTGCCGCTGGTCGAAATCGCGAGCAGGATGTCGCCGGGCTGGCCGAGTGCCTTGACCTGCCGGGCGAATACTTGATCATAGGCGTAATCGTTGGCGATCGACGTCAGCGTCGACGTGTCGGTGGTCAGCGCGATCGCCGCGAGCCCCGGCCGCTCCTGCTCGAAGCGGTTGATCATTTCGGACGCGAAGTGCTGCGCGTCGGCGGCCGAGCCGCCGTTGCCGCAGGCGAGGATCTTGCCGCCCTGCGCCAGGCTGTGCACCATCAGCCTGGCGGCGCGCTCGATGTGCGGCGCCAGCACCTCGGCCGTGTCCAGCTTGGTCTGCGCCGAGGCCTGAAAATGGCCGATTATTCTGTCGTGTAGAGGCATGGCGAGTTCGGGTGTGGCATGAATTCGCGCGATGATCGCGCAGTTCAAACGGCCGGCAAAGGCGCGTGCAAAGGGTGGAACATTCGGTCTGTATTATCCCACATCGTCAAACGCGTTCTTGATCCAGTTGGGCGCCGCATCGCCCGACAGCGCCATCACGTCGAAGCGGCAGGGTGGCATGGACCGCAGCGTCGACAGGTACTGGCGGGCCGCCGCCAGCAGCCGGCCCTGCTTGGCGGCGGTCACGCTGGCCGCGGCGCCGCCGAAATCGGCGCGGGTGCGCAGGCGCACCTCGACGAACACCAGGGTCTCGCCGTCCTGCATTACCAGGTCGATCTCGCCGAAGCGGCAGCGCCAGTTGCGCGCCAGCAGCTTCAGCCCCTGCGATTTGAGGAAGGTTTCGGCACGCGATTCGGCGCTTTGCCCGAGCAGGCTTTTCAACATCTGCGACAATGACGACCCATGAATGAAGCCGTCCATCTTACC
>JBFHQA010000168.1:0-5065 GCA_041592455.1 Thiobacillus sp.
CGCATGCATGCCGACGTTGCGGGTCACGCCTTCAAGCTTTTCGGCCAGCGGCAGCAACTCGGCGAGTTCTTCCTCGTTCTTGGCGCGCTCGTCGATCTGCGGCTCCTTCTCGCGCGCTTCGGCGAGCGAAATGCCCAGTTCGTTCGGCACCAGCTTGACGAACTTGTCGACGAACAGATACGGCAAATCGAGCACGCGGCCGACGTCGCGCAGCACGGCCTTGGCCGCCATGGTGCCGAAGGTTGCGATCTGCGATACCGCCGCATGGCCGTAGCGGTCCTTGACGTACTGGATCACGCGGTCGCGCCCGTCCTGGCAGAAGTCGATATCGAAGTCGGGCATCGACACCCGCTCGGGGTTCAGGAAGCGCTCGAACAGCAGGTCGTATTCGAGCGGGTCGAGGTCGGTGATGCTCAAGCAATAGGCCACCAGCGAGCCCGCGCCGGAGCCGCGTCCCGGCCCCACCGGCACGCCGTTGTTCTTGGCCCAGTTGATGAAGTCCGACACGATCAGGAAGTAGCCCGGGAAGCCCATCTGGATGATCGTTCCCAGTTCGAACTCCAACCGGTCGAGATACTCGGGCATTTTCGCAGCGCGCTTGTCCGCGTCGGGATACAGCGCCGCCATGCGTTCCTGCAGGCCTTCGTTGGCGCGCTGCCGGATGTAGTCGTCGAGGCTCATGCCGTCGGGCGTCGGGAAATCGGGCAGCTTGCTCTTCCCGAGCTCGAGCGTGAGGTTGCAGCGCTTGGCGATTTCCACGCTGTTCTGCAAGGCTTCGGGCAGGTCGGCGAACAGTTCCGCCATCTCGTCCGGCGTCTTGAAATACTGTTCGGCGGTGAACGGCCGCGGGCGCCGCGGATCGCCCAGCATCATGCCCTCGGCGATGCACACGCGCGCCTCGTGCGCCTTGAAGTCGTCCGGCGCGATGAACTGGATCGGATGCGTGGCGACCGCCGGCAGGTTCAACGCCGCGCCGATGTCGAGCAGGCCGTCGATCAGGCGCTCGGTGTGCGGCTGACCGAAGCGCTGCAGTTCCAGGTAATAGCGCCCGGGAAACAGGGCCGCCCAGGCCTCGGCGGCGGCGCGTGCCGCATCGTGCTTGTCGTCGATGATGGCCTGCGCCACGTTGCCGGCGTCGCCGCCCGACAGCGCCAGCAAGCCCTCGGTGCCCTCGGCCAGCCAGGCCGGGTCGATCTCGGCGTGACCGCGGTGGATGTTGTCCTGGTAGGCCCGGGTCAGCAGTTCGCAGAGCCGCCGGTAGCCTTCGCGGTGCTGCACCAGCAGCAGCAGGCGTGAGGGGCGGTTGCGGTCGGCAGCATTGGTCACCCACACGTCGCAGCCGAACACCGGCTTGACGCCGGCGCCGCGCGCCGCCCGATAGAACTTGACCCAGCCGAAGGTATTCGAGAGGTCGGACAGCCCGAGCGCGGGCATTCCGATGTCGCGCGCGCGCTTGACCGCATCGCCCACCCGCACCAGGCCGTCGACGACGGAATACTCGGTGTGCAGGCGAAGATGGACGAAATTCGGATCGGTCATGGCGGCGCAGCGAAAAAGCAGATCGCTATTTTAACGCCGCGACCGGTCAGCCCAAAAACAAAAGGCAGCCGAAGCTGCCTTTTAATCGAAACAAGAATTCGCTATTCCGGTTCGATTAGAGTCGAGACGCGAAGACAAGCCGAAGACAGTGCTGAAGCACGGCGAGGCGCAGTCGACAAAGTATTGGCTCTAACTCGGGCCGGAATTTACCCGCAAGGGGCAGGCCGCGGTTGTAAAGCCGATAAATCGGCAACAACCGCGCTCAGTTGGCGCGGCGCTTGAATTCGTTCGTACGGGTGTCGATTTCGATCATGTCGCCGATTTCGACGAAAGCGGCCACCGGCAGCTCGAACCCGGTGGGCTTGATGCGGGCGGGCTTCATGACCTTGCCCGAGGTGTCGCCGCGAACGGCGGGCTCGGTGTATTCGACTTCGCGAATGACGGTGGTCGGCATCTCGACCGAGATGGCCTTGCCGTCGTAGAACACCACTTCGACCGGCATGCCGTCGTCGAGGTAGTTCAGCGCGTCGCCGAGGTTCTCGCCTTCGACTTCGTACTGGTTGTATTCGCCGTCCATGAACACATACAGCGGATCGGCAAAATAGGAATAGGTGCATTCCTTGCGGTCGAGGGTCACGGTGTCGAACTTGTCGTCAGCGCGGTAGACACTTTCCATGCCGGCGCCGGTGAGCAGGTTCTTCATTTTCATCTTGACGACGGAGGCGTTGCGGCCCGATTTCGAGAATTCGGCCTTTTGCACCACCATCGGGTCTTTGCCGATCATCACGACGTTGCCGGCGCGGAGTTCCATTGCGGTTTTCATGGGTGTATGTCCTGCTGAAAGAGCTTCTAAGGGATTGAGAAAACTCGCTATTTTAACTTATTTTCGACGAATTCCGCCAGCTTGCCGGTCAGCCGCCCCGCCGTCTCGAGGCGTGCACACCAATCCGCCGCATGCCGCTCGATAGCGGCCTGGTGTGCCCGCCACGCCGTCCAGCACGCCGCCACAGTTTCTTCGGCAGGCATGCCGTTCCAGTGCTGCCACAGCCCCCTGACCGCCCCGGCTGCGGTACTTTCCAGCCCGACGAGATAATGCGCGAGCAAGGCATCGAGCTTGTCCCAGTGCGCCTGCGCGTCCTGCGGGTAGGCCTGCCACACCATCGGCCGCGCCGCCCATTGCGCCCGCACGCACGAGTCTTCGCCGCGCACGAAATTGAGTCCGCACGCCCACAGCAAACGGTCGTAGCGATCCTGGTCGGTGAACGGCAGCACCTGTATTCGCAGGGCGCCGCGCTGGTGTTGCGCCCCCGCCTGCAGGTCGGCGACGGCCAGCCAGTCGGCCAGCTGGGGCAGGATCCGGCCTTCGGGCACCAGGCAGGTGACGGGCTGCGGGTCGGCGGCCCAGGCGTCCAGCAAGGCGGCCAGGGCCGGGTTTTCATACGCGAACAGCGACACCCGCAATTCATCGGGCTGCGGCGACGCCAGCCCCAGTTGCAACCGGAACGCAGAGCCTTCCTGCCCGAGAAAGCGGGACCGCTGCGCGGCCAGGTCGGCTTCGGCCAGCAGGCCGCCGGTTGCGGGCGTGTAGCCCGGAAAGAAGAAATATTTGGTCAGCGGCAGCCGGGGGTGCGGGGAGATCATTCCGTGGTGCTCGGCCACCCACGGTTCGGCGCTCAGGTATTCGAGGTTGATCCAGACCGGCGGGGTCGGCATGGCCGCCATGGCGGCGAGGTAGGAATCCGGCAGGGCGCATCCGAAGGCCTCGATGACGACGGAGGCCGGCTCGGCAGCGGCAAACGGCGTGCGCCAAGCACAGATCGTCACGGCCTCGTGGACTTGCCGGTCGAGGCGGGCATCGATGGCCGGCCAGATGCGATGGAAGGCCTGCAGGTCGTCGACCCAGAGCCTGACCGCGAACCCATGCTCCCGGGCCAGGCCGCGCGCCAGCCGCCAGGCGATGCCGATGTCGCCGTAATTGTCGACGACGTTGCAGAAGAGGTCCCAGGTGGCGCGCATGGCAGGCATGCTACCGCAAGTCAGCCCCCGGCCCGTGCGTGGAGGAATCGGCATGCCAAAAAAGGGCCGGTTCGACCATTCGTATTTCTGCGCAGTGAGATTGAAACCACAAATGGGCAAAGGCCCTTGTTTTTTATCGCTTTACACTTGTAAAAACTTAAACACGGTAGTAAAAAGCAAACAGTTTGGTTTCAAGAGCCATTCAGGCTTGGCATTACCGCAGGGCATTACCGGGTAGCGCGCTTGAATTCAGACCGACGGCAATAAAAATCAGGCCGTCATGTCATCCGCCAGCGCAATCGTGCTTTACGCGGTTATGTTTAGTGGTTGTGTTTATGTGTCCGCCAAGGAGGGAGTTTGAATGGCAACAGGTACTGTCAAGTGGTTCAGCGACGCCAAGGGTTTTGGCTTTATTACGCCCGATGATGGAGGCGAGGATGTGTTCGCACATTTCTCCGCCATCCAGAGCAACGGCTTCAAAACACTGAAGGAAGGCCAGAAGGTCTCTTTCGAAGTCAGCCAGGGCCCCAAGGGCAAGCAGGCTTCCAACATCCAGCCGCAAGGTTGAGTGCTTGAGTGGACAACAAAAAACCCCGCCGAGGCGGGGTTTTTTGTTGGGCGATTTGTCCGCTTACATCTTCGCGGCCACTCACATCTTCGCGATCATGGCCTCGGCGAACGCCGAGCACTTCACCTCGGTGGCGCCGTCCATCAGGCGCGCAAAGTCGTAGGTCACGGTCTTGGCCGCAATGGCCTTTTCCATGCTGGCGATGATGAAATCGGCGGCCTCGATCCAGCCGATGTGGCGCAGCATCATCTCGGCCGACAGGATCAGCGAGCCCGGGTTGACGTAGTCCTTGCCCGCGTACTTGGGCGCAGTGCCGTGCGTGGCCTCGAACATCGCCACGGTGTCGGACAGGTTGGCGCCCGGCGCGATGCCGATGCCGCCGACCTCCGCCGCCAGCGCGTCGGACACATAGTCGCCGTTCAGGTTGAGCGTGGCGATCACGTCGTATTCATCGGGGCGCAGCAGGATCTGCTGCAGGAAAGCATCGGCAATGACGTCCTTGATGACGATGCCGTTCGGCAGTTCCATCCACGGGCCTTCGCCGATCAGCTTGGCGCCGAATTCGCGCGCGGCGAGCTCGTAGCCCCACTTCTTGAAGCCGCCCTCGGTGAACTTCATGATGTTGCCCTTGTGCACGAGCGTCACCGACTTGCGCTTGTTGTCGATCGCGTACTGGATGGCGCGGCGGATCAGGCGCTCGGAACCTTCGACCGACACCGGCTTGATGCCGATGGCCGAGGTCTCGGGGAAACGGATCTTGTTGACGCCCATTTCCTTCTGCAGAAATTCGATGACTTTTTTCACCGCGTCGCTGCCCGCTTCCCACTCGACACCGGCGTAGATGTCCTCGGTATTCTCGCGAAAGATCACCATGTCGACGAGGTCAGACTGTTTCATGGGCGTCGACACGCCCGGGAAATAGCGGATCGGGCGCACGCAGGC
>JBFHQA010000169.1:0-5029 GCA_041592455.1 Thiobacillus sp.
AAGAACTCGACGAATTTACCGACGACGCCCCTGGCGCGCAGCATCTCGGTCACGGTCAGCACCACGTCGGTGGCGGTGACGCCGGGCTTGACGCTGCCGACCAGGTTGACGCCCACCACGTCGGGCGTCAGGAAGTACACCGGCTGGCCGAGCATGGCGGCTTCGGCCTCGATGCCGCCGACGCCCCAGGCCACGACGCCGAGGCCGTTGATCATCGTGGTGTGGCTGTCGGTGCCGACCAGCGTGTCGGGGTAGGCCATGCCGTCCTTCTGCATGACGCCGCGCGCCAGGTATTCCATGTTGACCTGGTGCACGATGCCGACGCCGGGCGGCACGACCTTGAAGGTGTCGAACGCCTGCATGCCCCACTTCAGGAACTGGTAGCGCTCCTGGTTGCGCTCGAATTCGATCTTCATGTTGAGATCGAGCGCATCCGAGCTGCCGAACTTGTCGACCTGCACGGAGTGGTCGACCACCATGTCCACCGGCACCAGCGGCTCGATCTTCTTGGGGTCCTTATCGGCGCGGGCCACGGCCGAACGCATCGCGGCCAGGTCGGCCAGCAGCGGCACGCCGGTGAAGTCCTGCAGGATCACGCGGGCCACGGTGAAGGGGATTTCCTCGGTGCGCTCGGCCTTGGGCTTCCAGTTGGCCAACTGCCTGACGTGCTCGGGCGTGACTTTCACGCCGTCGCAGTTGCGTAGCACCGATTCCAGCACGATGCGGATCGAGACCGGCAGCCTGGCAACGGAAACCCCCAGCGAAGCCTCGAGCTTCTTGAGGGAGGCGAAGCGGACTTCGCCCTTGCCGATGATGAAGGAATCCTGGGTGGTGAATGCGTCGGTCATGGAAAGTAGGGCCGTATCAAGTGTTGGATGGGTCGATTCTAGCGGAAGCGATCAGCCTTCGCGTCTCATTTGCGGGCTGTCCTTATGCTTCCCGCCTCATCTGCGGGCTGTCTTCAAGATTCCCGCCTCATCTGCGGGAACAGGATCACGTCGCGGATGCTGGGCGAGTCGGTCAGCAGCATGACCAGCCGGTCGATGCCGATGCCGCAGCCGCCGGTGGGGGGCAGGCCGTGCTCCAGCGCGCGGATGAAGTCGGCGTCGTAGTGCATGGCCTCCTCGTCGCCGGCTTCCTTCTGGCGAACCTGCTCCATGAAGCGCTCGGCCTGGTCCTCGGCATCGTTCAGCTCCGAGAAGCCGTTGGCCATCTCGCGTCCGGTGATGAACAGCTCGAAGCGCTCGGTGATCTCGGGCTGGGTGTCGGAGCGGCGGGCCAGCGGCGACACCTCGGCCGGGTAGTCGATGATGAAGGTCGGCTGGATCAGCAATGCTTCGGTGGTTTCCTCGAAGAAGGACAGCTGCAGTCCGCCGATGCCGTCCTGCGGCTTGTACTTGGCCTTCATCGCGGTGAACTGGCCGATCAGCCAGTCGCGGTCGTTGAGCTGTTCCACCGTATAGATCGGGTGGTACTTGCGGATCGCCTCGACGATGGTGAGGCGGTCGAACGGCTTGCCCAGCTCGATTTCGTGGCCCTGGTAGGTCATCGTGGTCGAGCCGGTGGCGGCGACGGCGGTGTGGCGGATCAGCGCCTCTGTGAAGTCCATCAGGTAGCGGTACTCGCGATAGGCTTCGTAGAACTCCATCATGGTGAACTCGGGGTTGTGCCGCGTGGAAAGCCCTTCGTTGCGGAAGTTGCGGTTGATCTCGAACACCTTCTCGAAACCGCCGACCACCAGCCGCTTCAGGTACAGCTCGGGCGCGATGCGCAGGAACAGCTCCATGTCGAGCGCGTTGTGGTGGGTGGCAAACGGCTTCGCCGCCGCGCCGCCGGGGATGGGGTGCATCATCGGCGTCTCGACCTCGAGGAAGCCGTGGCCGGTCATGAATTCGCGGATCGCCTGGATGATCTTCGAGCGGCGCGTGAAGGTCTCGCGCGCGGTGTCGTTGGTGATCAGGTCGAGATAGCGCTGGCGATACTTCTGCTCCTGGTCGGCCAGACCGTGGAACTTTTCGGGCAGCGGACGCAGCGCCTTCGAGAGCAGGCGGATCGACTTCGCCTGGATCGTCAGCTCACCCTTGTTGGTCTTGAACAGCGTGCCGGTTACGCCGAGGAAGTCGCCCATGTCCCAGTGCTTGAACGCATCGTGCGACTCGGTGCCGGTGAGGTCGTTGGAGATATAGACCTGGATGCGGCCGCTCATGTCCTGCAGCGTGGCAAAGCTCGCCTTGCCCATCACGCGCTTCAGCATCATGCGGCCGGCCAGCTGCACCTCGATGGATTCGCCTTCCAGCGCCTCCTTGGATTTGTCGCCGTGCTCGGCGGCCAACTTGCCGGCGTAGTCGCGGCGCTCGAAGTCGTTAGGGAAGGCGACGCCCTGCTGGCGGATCGCGGCCAGCTTGGCGCGGCGCTCGGCAATGATCTGGTTCTCGTCGAGTGGTGGGGCAGAGGTTTCTGTAGTCATGATGAGCGAGTAATCAATCGCCAAAATAGGCGACTTCGAGTTGGAGTTGTAAAGCTGCCCGCCGCATCACGTCGTCGGCGGTGGCGATGCGTGCAAGTCCCGCATTGCGCACGGCAGTGAGGTGAATGGCATCCAGCGTGCGTAGGGGAATAGGGTCCGTGCTGTCGAGCACGCGCAGCGCGTCGCCCAGCAAGGGGTCGTTATAAGGCGTGATGCGGTAATAGCCCTCAGCCAGATGACGGGTGAATTCCGTGCGCGCGAGGTTCATGTAGTCTGCCGTGATCTGCTTGGTGCGCAGGCGGCGAGCCATGGCGCAGTGCCATTCCAGCATTCCCAGGCGGTTGATGACGATGCCATCTGCCTCGGTAACAAGCTGTTCCACCTCTGTGGAGCGCGGCTCCGCCACGTACAGCTTGATGAGTGCGCTGGTGTCGAGATAAATTTCAAGCATGTCGCGCTAGCCGCGAGCATCCCGGTCTTCGCGGATCAATACCTCGCTGGGGATTTCCTGCTCCGGCAACTGATCGCGCAGCCATTTGAGGGAAGGCAGCTTGCGCGGGGTTGCTGCGGGTGCCACAGGCAGAATCCGGGCCACCGGTTCGCCGCGATTCATCACTAGGACTTCGTCACTGTCGGCGAACATCTGGTCGGGGTGCGACAGGCCTTCGCGGGCCTCGCGTACGGTCATGGTTTTCATGGTAAGCCTCCCCAAGGGATAACGCAGCGCAAAACGTGACACAATTATAGCGAATGTGACACATTTGCCGCCAGCCCGTTTTAACTAAACTCGTTTCATGCCTGATACCCCATCCAGCCTGCTCAGCCGCGTGTTCGGCTATAACGACTTCCGCGGCGACCAGGCAGCCATCGTCGATACGCTGGTCGCGGGCGGCGATGCGCTGGTGCTGATGCCCACCGGCGGCGGAAAGTCGCTGTGCTACCAGATTCCGGCTTTGCTGCGCGAGGGCTGCGCGGTCGTCGTCTCGCCGCTGATCGCGCTGATGCAGGACCAGGTGGCGGCCCTGAAGGAACTGGGCATCGCCTCCGAATTCCTGAACTCCAGCCTCGACAGCGCGACCGCCATGCAGGTGGAGCGTGAGTTCGTCACCGGGCAACTGAAGCTGCTCTACGTCGCACCGGAACGTTTGCTGACGCCGCGCTTCCAGAGCCTGCTCGAACAGGCGAATGTCGCCCTGTTTGCCATCGACGAAGCGCATTGCGTGTCGCAATGGGGGCACGACTTTCGTCCGGAATACCTCGGCCTGTCGGCGCTGCACGAGCGCTTTCCCGACGTGCCGCGCATCGCTCTGACCGCCACGGCCGACGCCGCGACCCGCGCGGAAATCCTGGAACGGCTCGACCTGCACCAGGCGCGCGTGTTCGTGGCCAGTTTCGACCGCCCCAACATCCGCTACCGCATCGCCGAAAAAACCACGCCGCGCGTCCAGTTGCTCGATTTCCTGGCGGGGCACGCAGGCGAGGCAGGCATCGTCTACTGCAGCACCCGCAAGAAGGTCGAGGAAACCGCGGCCGCGCTGCAGGCGGCAGGTCTGACCGCGCTGGCCTACCACGGCGGCATGGACAACGACACGCGCCGCCGCCACCAGGAGCGCTTCCTGCGCGAGGACGGTATCGTCATGGTGGCCACGCTCGCGTTCGGCATGGGCATCGACAAGCCCGACGTGCGCTTCGTCGCCCACCTCGACCTGCCGCGCTCGGTCGAGGGCTACTACCAGGAAACCGGCCGCGCCGGCCGCGACGGCCTGCCGTCCGAAGCCTGGATGGCATGGGGCCTGCAGGATGTCGTCACCCAGCGCCGCTTCATCGACGAATCCGACGCCGTCGACGCGCACAAGCGCATCGCCCACGGCAAGCTCGACGCCCTCGTCGGTTTGGCCGAGGCGGCCACCTGTCGCCGGGTGGCCCTGCTGAACTACTTCGGCGAAGCGTCCCAGGCCTGCGGCAACTGCGACGTGTGCCTCGACCCGCCGACGCTGTGGAATGGCACCGAAGCCGCGCAGAAGCTGTTGAGCACGGTCTACCGCACCGGCCAGCGTTTCGGCGCCGGCCACGTCATCGACGTGCTGCTGGGCAAGCACACGGAGAAAGTCGACAAGTTCGGCCATGCCGAACTCAGCGTGTTCGGCATCGGCGCCAGTCAGACCGACAAGGTCTGGCGCACCGTGCTGCGGCAACTCGTCGTGCGCGGATTGCTGGAGGTCGACCACGCCGCCTACGGCGCCCTGAAGCTCACCGCCGCCGCACGCCCCGTGCTCAAGGGCGAGGAAACCGTGATGCTGCGCGCGATCGAAGTGCGCACCAGCCGCAAGAAAACGCGGCTGGCCGTCGACCACAGCAACGAGGATCCACTGTTCCTCGCGCTGCGCACCTGGCGCCGCGAAACCGCCAACGAAAAAGGCGTGCCCGCCTACGTCATCCTGCACGACGCCACCCTGCGCGAAATCGCCGCGCGCCGGCCCGCCACGCTCGCCGAACTGGGCGAGATTTCCGGCATGGGCGCAAAAAAACTGGAAGCCTACGGCGAGGGCGTGCTGGAGGTCG
>JBFHQA010000170.1:0-4980 GCA_041592455.1 Thiobacillus sp.
CAGCCAGCGCGAGCAGATCATCGCCTACGGCCTGGCGCCGGGCCGCCCGCTCACCGTCCTGCAGCAGCACCCGATGACGCTGGTGATGGTGGACGAGGTCGAACTCGCGCTCGAAGACAAGCTTTCGCGCCATGTATGGGTGGTCCGCCAATGACCCGACAGCCCGCACGACGCATGCCCCACCCGGGCCGAACGACGAGGAGTTTTGCATGAAACACGCACCGACCTGGCTCATCGCACCGGCGCTGGCGGCGGCCGCGGCCATGCCCGCGCACGCGGTCCAGTACCTGAGTATCGAGCAGGCACAGAAGGATTTCTTTCCGGGTGCGGACCGCTTCGAGCCGATATCGATGCTGCTGACCGCCGAGCAGAAAGGCTTCGTCGAGAAGGCCGCCGGCGTGCGCATGCGCTACTTCCGCCAGCCGATGTGGAAGGTCGTCGAGAACGGCCGCCACGTCGGCTGGGTCGTGCAGGACGAGGTCTACGGCAAGCACGAATACATCACCTATGCTGTGGCACTCGACGCCAGCGGGACGGTGCGCGGGCTGGAAATCCTCGACTACCGGGAAACCCACGGCCGCGAGGTGCGCAACGCCCGGTGGCGCGCGCAGTTTCACGGCAAGCGGCACGGTGCGCCGCTGCAGCTCGGCAACGACATCCAGAACATCAGCGGCGCGACGCTCTCGTGCCGGCATCTCACCGAAGGCATGCGGCGCATCCTGGCCTTGCACGAGGCGGTCCTGCAATGACGGCGCGCCGCTCCCCGGCTTCCTCGAAGCCGGCCGACACCCTTCTGCGACGCGCCCGCCCGCTGCTCGGCACGCTGGTGGCGATTCGCGCAGCCGGTACGTCTACAGCGAGCACGGACGCCGCCATCGCGCAGGCGTTCGAGGTCGTCTCACATCTCCACGCCCGCATGAGCTATCACGACGCCGACTCCGACGTGTCGCGGATCAACCGTGCGGGCGCAGGCACCCTCGAAATTGACCCGCACACCTGGAACGTTCTGGCGGCCGCGCGCCGCCTGTCAGAAGCCAGCGACGGCCTTTTCGACATCACCGTGGCGCCGGCGCTGGCCGCGCATGGCCTGCTTCCGCACCACGCAAGCCACGCCGAACCGGCAGCCAACGCCACCTGGCGCGACGTCGTGCTGCGGTCGGGGCATCGCGTCGAGCTGCTGCGTCCGCTGCACATCGACCTCGGCGGTATCGCCAAGGGCTACGCGGTCGACTGCGCGCTCGACAGCCTGCGCCGCGCAGGCATGCATGCCGCCTGTGTCAACGCGGGCGGCGACCTGCGGATGTTCGGCGATGTTCCGGAAACCATCCATGTACGCCACCCGCTCGCGCCCACTCAACTGCTCCCGCTGTGCGCGCTCACCGAAGGCGCGGTCGCCACCTCGGCGCCCTATTTCTCGGCACGGCAGTCCGGCGAGCAGGTCGTATCGGCGCTGTTCGACGGCGTCCGCCGCACGCCGTGCCCCGGTGCGCGCAGCGTGAGTGTGGTCGCCGACGATTGCATGACGGCCGATGCGCTGACCAAGGTCGTCTACGCCGACGCGGCGCATGCGCCGGCGGTGCTGGCTGGCTTCGGAGCCTATGCATTGCTGCTCGACACCGACGCAGCCGGCCGTTGCCGCGCGAAGCAATCCGAAGGCGCCGGCTGGCGGGAACTCTCGTCCGAACTCGAGGTGGCCGCCGCATGAGCCGCCATCTTCCCCTGCCGATCCGCCTCGGCAATCGCCACAAGCGCCTGCTCTATGCAGTCATCGGCGCCTTGTGGGCGTCGGGTGCGCTGTGGCTGCTGTTTCACTATTTCCTGCGCGTGGAAGGCGACTTCGGCCCCGAGGCGCATCCGCTCGAAGCCTGGTGGCTGCGCCTGCATGGCCTCGCGGCTTTCGCCGCGCTGGTGGCGATCGGCTCGATCCTGCCGATCCACGCCCGCCGCGCCTGGCAGCTCAACAAGAACCGCCGCTCTGGCCTGATGATGAAGCTCTATTTCCTCTGGCTCGCGCTGACCGGCTACGCGCTCTATTACTTCCTCTCGGAGTCCAGCGAAGCGTGGCTGCCGCTCGCCCACTGGATTCCGGGTCTCGCGCTGCCGCTCGCCGCCCTGAGCCACATCCGGCTCGGACGCCGGCGCAGCGCCCGGCCCCCTGCCATGCGGAGTACGACCCACACCGCCTGACTGACTAAACGATTACAAACGCCAGCCACGGGCGCCCGCCCCAGCCAGCCCTTTTTTCAACCTGAACTAAAGGGAATCACCATGAAGCACCCATTCATCCGCGCCGCGCTCGCGGCCGCCGTCCTGTCGACTTTCGCCGCGCCCGCCTCGGCCAACCTGAGCGTGGAAGAGCGCCTGAAAGCCATGGAGGCCCGCATGAACGCGCTGGAAGCCGAAAACCAGTCACTCAAGGGCCAGCTCAAGTCCACCGAGCAGCAGGTCGCAGCCACCACCGAGCAAGTGGAAAAAGTCGCCCACAAGGCCTCGTCCGGCATGGGTTCGTGGGCCGAACGCAGCCGCATCGGAGGCTACGGCGAACTGCACTACAACAATCTCGAAGGCAAGGGCGGCGCATCCGACAAGGACGAGATCGACTTCCACCGCTTCGTGCTGTTCTTCGGCCATACCTTCAACGAACGCACCCGCTTCTTCTCCGAACTCGAGATCGAGCACGCACTTGCGGGCGAAGGCAAGAAGGGCGAAGTCGAACTCGAGCAGGCCTACGTCGAATACGACTTCACGCCCAGCCTCCGCGGCAAGGCCGGCGTGTTCCTGGTGCCGGTCGGCCTGATCAACGAGACGCACGAGCCGCCGACCTTCTACGGCGTCGAGCGCAACTCGGTCGAGAAGGACATCATTCCGGCGACCTGGTGGGCAGGCGGTACGGCGCTGTCCGGCCAGCTGGGCGACAGCTTCAGCTACGACCTCGCCATCCACGAAGGCCTGGCCACCACGGCCGCCAAGGACTACAAGCCACGCGACGGCCGCCAGAAGACCAGCGAGGCACGCGCCAAGAACCTGGCCTACACCGGCCGCCTGAAGTGGACCGGCCTGCCCGGCATCGAGCTCGGCGGCGCCATCCAGCACCAGACCGACATCACCCAGGGTTTGGACGCCACCGCGGGCAGCGCCAACCTGTATGAACTGCACGGCGCGCTCAACAAGGGGCCGTTCGGCCTGCGCGCCCTGTATGCGCAATGGGACCTGGACGGTAGCGGACCGGCGTCCAAGGGCGCCGACAAGCAGTACGGCTGGTATGTCGAGCCTTCCTTCAAACTGTCCGAGCAGTGGGGCGTGTTCGCCCGCTACAGCCTGTGGGACAACAAGGCCGGCGACTCCATCGGCAGCAAGAAAAAGCAGATCGATACGGGCGTGAGCTGGAAGCCCCATCCCGACGTCGTGCTGAAGGCCGATTACCAGAAGCAGGACAACGACGACGGCAAGAACCAGAACGGCTTCAACCTCGGCGTCGGCTACCAGTTCTAAAGGCGACTGGGCGGGTTTCGGACCGATCGGGACACCCGCCCTGCCCGTATCCGGAACCCAAACAGAATGAGAATGATTATTATTGACAATCATTCTCATTCGCCTCATGATACGCACATCGATGCCATAACCCGAAGGTTCTGATCATGTATATCTGCCTCTGCCACTCGGTCACCGACGCCCACATCCACCAGCTGGTCCGCGCCGAAGGAATCAGTTCGATGCGCGAGTTGCGCGAGCACCTGGGCGTCGCCACCCAGTGCGGCCGCTGCGCCAAATGTGCCAAGGACGTGCTGCGCGAGGCGGTTTCCGAGGCGCGCTGCGAAGCTGCCTGCGCCGGCCTGATGGCCGCGGCCTGATCGTACCTGACCGGGAACGCAAGTCGTTCCCATTCCCGACCGCTTTCTCAAAACCCGCATCGCGGCTTGTCCGGTGCGGGTTTTTTCATACAATGACAGACAGCCCGTCGGCCCAATAGCCAGTCATCCGCCCAGCCAACAGCTTCTCGCGGGCCCAGCCAACAACAGGAGCCAGCCATGAAAGGCGACAAGAAAACCATCCAGTACCTGAACAAGGCGCTGACCGTCGAACTCACCGCGATCAACCAGTATTTCCTGCACGCACGCATGTACAAGAACTGGGGCCTCAACGCACTCGGCAAGCACGAGTACGAGGAATCGATCGAGGAAATGAAGCACGCCGACAAGCTGATCGAGCGCATCCTCTTCCTCGAAGGCTTGCCCAACCTGCAGGACCTGAACAAGCTGATGATCGGCGAGAACGTCGCCGAATGCCTGGCGTGCGACCTCAAACTGGAGCAGACCGGCCGCGCCCTCTACGTCGAGGCCATCACGCACTGCGAGTCGGTCAAGGACTACGTCTCGCGCGAGATCCTCACCGGCATCCAGTCCGATACCGAAGAGCATATCGATTACCTCGAAACCCAGCTCGATTTGCTCAAGCGCATGGGCGAACAGAACTACATGCAGACCGCAGCCGGCCCGATCGAAAGCTGAGGCATAGACTCGACCGCCAAACGTCCCCGCGCGGGACGTTTTTTATGCCCGGTGACCCGCCAACTTCTGCTGCACTTTCGGGCACTTATTCAGGCCGGGCTGTCAAACCCCCCATTCGAATCATGCCTCCGGCAAGCGGGGCATGACAGAATATCGCCCTACCCTAACGATACAAGCTGATGGACACGGTTTGCCCCGACTTCCGGATTTCGCCGCCACGCCTTTCCCCAGGCGTGCTGGCGGCCGTTATCCTGCTGCATGCGGTCCTGCTGTCTGCGATCATCAGCCTGCCCGATACCGCTGAGGAAACCGCGCCGGCCGCCCCGCTGTTCGTCCGCCTGATCGCCGCCCCGGCCCCCCCGCCGGAGCCCGTGGCCCCGATCCAGCCTACCCCGATCCAGCCGGCTCCGCTGCCGCCCGTCAAGCGCGCCGAGCCGCCACCGGTCATCGCCGCGCCGCCAGCCCCGCCCAG
>JBFHQA010000171.1:0-4814 GCA_041592455.1 Thiobacillus sp.
ATCCTCTACAACGTCGACATGATCAAGGAACTGCTCGGCGACTATATCGACACGCTGCACTTCGACGAGGCCTGGCTGCCGCACGCCACCTTCCATGACTTCTATCGCGGCATGCACGCGATCGGCAAGGACCGCCCGCGCGCCAAGGATGCGCTGGTGTTCGCCACCCAGTCGACGCACAAGCTGCTGGCGGGCTTGAGCCAGGCCTCGCAGATCCTGGTGCAGGATTCCGAGACCCGCAAACTCGATTTCCACCGCTTCAACGAAGCCTTCCTGATGCATACCTCGACGTCGCCGCAGTACGCGATCATCGCGTCGTGCGACGTGGCCGCGGCGATGATGGAGCCGCCCGGCGGTCCGGCGCTGGTCGAGGAGTCGATCCGTGAGGCGCTCGACTTCCGCCGCGCCATCCGCAAGGTCGACGAGGAGTTCGGCGATTCCTGGTGGTTCAAGGTGTGGGGGCCGGAAAAGCTGGCCGACGAGGGCGTCGGCGACCGCGAGGACTGGATGCTCGGCGCCAGCGAGCGCTGGCACGAGTTCGGCAAGATCGCGCCGGGCTTCAACATGCTCGATCCGATCAAGGCCACCGTGATCACGCCCGGCCTGGATGTGGACGGCGAGTTCGCCGACTGGGGTATCCCGGCCGCGATCGTCACCAAATACCTGGCCGAGCACGGCGTCATCGTCGAAAAGACGGGCCTCTATTCGTTCTTCATCATGTTCACGATCGGCATCACCAAGGGCCGCTGGAACACGCTGGTCACCGCGTTGCAGCAGTTCAAGGCCGACTACGATGAGAACCAGCCCTTGTGGCGCGTGCTGCCCGAGTTCATCGAAAAATACCCGCGCTACGAGAAAACCGGCCTGAAGGACCTGTGCGACCAGATCCACAGCATCTATAAGGCCAACAACGTGGCGCGCCTGACGACGGAAATGTACCTGTCGGAAATGGCGCCCGCGATGAAGCCGGCCGACGCCTTCGCCAAGATGGCGCACCGCGAGATCGAGCGCGTCGAGATCGACAAGCTCGAAGGGCGCATCACGGCGATGCTGGTGACGCCGTATCCGCCCGGCATCCCGCTGCTGATTCCGGGCGAGCGCTTCAATGCCACAATCGTTCGCTACCTGCAGTTCACCCGCGAATTCAACGAGCGCTTCCCGGGCTTCGAGACCGACGTGCACGGACTAGTCGAAGAGCAGGTCGACGGCAGGGCGCGCTACTACGTCGACTGCGTGAAGTGAAACCCGGCCTGCCCGAGGCAGGCGTGCCTGGGAGTGCTTGATTTACCAGCAAAAAAGCGTATGATTCTCGATCCCCGGTTTGCCGGGGATCGTTGTTTATGGCCTGGATGGCCTCATCCGGGTCGTTCTTAACCTTGCTCCACCGCACCGCAGCGGGGGGCTGAACCGAAAGGAAACTTGATGCGGCATTACGAAATCGTATTTATCGTCCATCCCGATCAGAGCGAGCAGGTGCCCGCCATGATCGAGCGCTACAAGGGCAACATCACCAGCCGCGGCGGCAACATCCACCGCCTGGAAGACTGGGGCCGCCGCCAGATGGCCTACCCGATCCAGAAGGTCCACAAGGCCCACTACGTGCTGATGAACATCGAGTGCGACCAGGAAACCCTGGAAGAGCTCGAGCACGGCTTCAAGTTCAATGACGCCGTTCTGCGCCACCTCACCATCAAGCGTGACGATGCCGTGACCGCGGCCTCGCCGATGATGAAGGAAGAAAAGTCGCGCGATCTGCTGGACAACGCCAAGCCGGAAGCGGCCGAGCAGCCCGCAGCCTGAGCGACCGGTCTGAATGAGTGAATAGGCTGGTCATCGGCGGAGTCCTCATCCAGGTAGACCCATTGCGTTACAGCCCGGCGGGCGTGCCCATTGCAGAAGCGGTGATCCAACACCGCAGCAGTCAGGAAGTGGCAGCCCAGACTCGGCAGGTGGAGTGTGAATTGACCCTGCAGGCAAGCGGACCGCTTGCCGAACAGTTGGCCCGATTCCAAGCCGGTACGCAGGTGAAGCTGGAAGGCGCGTTGAATCGCCGCAGTGTGAACAGCCAACAATTGATCCTGATATTGAATCGAATCGAAAAGGAATAATCATGGCACGTCCCATGGGTGGAAAGTCCGGCGGCAAATTCGCCGGCAAGCGCCGCGACAGCGGCAATCGTGGTCTCTTCAAGCGTCGCAAGTTCTGCCGCTTCACGGCCGAGAAGGTCGCTGAAGTCGATTACAAGGACATCGAAGTGCTGAAGGAATTCATCGCCGAGAACGGCCGCATCATCCCGGCCCGCATCACCGGCACCAAGGCGCACTACCAGCGGCAGTTGGGTACGGCAATCAAGCGTGCGCGCTTCCTGGCGCTCATGCCCTACACCGACCTGCATTGATTAGGAGACGACCATGCAAGTGATTCTGATGGATAAAGTCGTCAACCTGGGCAATCTGGGTGACGTGGTCAAGGTCAAGGACGGCTATGCCCGCAACTTCCTGATCCCCACCGGCCGTGCACGTCGTGCCACGCCGGCCAACATGGAAGCCTTTGCCGCGCAGAAAGCCGAACTGGAGCGCGTGGCCGCCGAGAAGCTGGCCGAGGCCCAGGGCCGTGCCGCCAAGCTGGAAGGCTTCAGCGTGACGGTCAGCCAGAAGGCTGGCGTCGACGGCCGCCTGTTCGGCTCGATCGGCAACGCCGACATCGCCGATGCGCTGAAGGCGCAGGGCCACGAGATCTCGAAGGCGGAAGTGCGCCTGCCCGAAGGCCCGTTCAAGGCCATCGGCGAGTACCCGGTGGTTCTGGGTCTGCATCATGACGTGGTGGCCAACATCACCGTCGTGGTGGCTGCCGAGCAGTAAGACCTGCTGCTTCACGCAAAAGGGGAGCCACCGGCTCCCCTTTTTGTTTGCAGGCGGATATACCCGTCTGTGCACGCCTTATCCACAAGCTTATCCCTTGGTCGCGTCGGACCAGGAGACTAGAATCCCCGCATGGCTTCCCTTCACTCGCTGACGACAAACCCCGACCCGCAACTGGCGCAGATGCGCCTGCCGCCCCATTCGCTGGAGGCCGAGCAGGCTGTCCTCGGGGGCTTACTGCTGGATAACGGCGCGTGGGACCGGATTGGCGACGTGGTGTCGGAGGGCGATTTCTATCGCCAGGACCATCGCCAGATCCTGCGCGCGATCATCAAGCAGATCGCCGACAACCGTCCAGCGGACGCCGTGACGGTCGCCGAGACGCTGCAGTCGCTGGGGCAGCTCGAGAGCGTGGGCGGCCTGCCCTACATCGTCGCGCTGGCGAACAATACGCCGTCGGCCGCCAACATCCGGCGCTACGCCGAGATCGTGCGGGAGCGCTCGGTGCTGCGGCGGCTGGCCGAAGTCGCCACCGGCATCGCCGACAGCGCTTATTCGCCGGCTGGCAAGAGCGCGCAGACGCTGCTCGACGAAGCCGAAGCCAAGGTGTTTGAAATCGCCGAATCCGGCAACCGCGGCCAGGCCGGCTTCACCGAGATCAAGCCGCTTTTGAAGGAAGTCGTCGAGCGCATCGACGAGTTGTATCACCGCGACAACGATTCCGGCGTCACCGGCGTGCCGACGGGTTTCCACGATCTCGACCAGAAAACCTCGGGCCTGCAGCCGGGTGACCTCATCATCGTCGCAGGCCGGCCGTCGATGGGCAAGACCGCGTTTTCGATCAACATGGCCGAGAACGTCGCGCTCGATACCGGCCTGCCGGTTGCGGTGTTCTCGATGGAAATGGGCGGTGCCCAGCTGGTGATGCGTATGATCGGTTCGGTCGGCAAGCTCGACCAGCATCGCCTGCGTACCGGCAAGCTGGGCGAGGACGACTGGCAGCGCCTCACCTATGCGCTCGGCAAGCTCAACGAAGCACCCGTCTTCATCGACGAGACGCCGGGCTTGAGCGTGCTCGAACTGCGCGCCCGCGCGCGCCGCCTGATGCGCCAGTGCGGCAAGCTCGGTCTGATCGTGATCGACTACCTGCAGCTGATGGCAGGCAGCGGCAACGGCGAGAACCGCGCCACTGAAATCTCCGAGATCTCGCGCGCGCTGAAGGGCCTGGCCAAGGAGCTGCACGTGCCGGTGATCGCGCTGTCGCAGCTGAACCGCGGCCTCGAACAGCGTCCCAACAAGCGCCCCGTGATGTCGGACCTGCGCGAATCCGGCGCCATCGAACAGGATGCCGACGTGATCCTGTTCATCTATCGCGACGAGGTCTACAACCCCGACACGCAGGACAAGGGCACGGCCGAGATCATCATCAGCAAGCAGCGTAACGGCCCGATCGGCACCGTGCGGCTGGCCTTCCTCGGCGAATACACGCGCTTCGAAACGCTGGCGCAGCCCGGCTCGTACTAAACAGCCCTGATGTACCCCACATTCACATGCCCTCGCTGGATTCTTGTCCGCCATGAAAGATTTTGTTCGGTCGGGCGTATGAATCACTACGCCGCTCCCGCTCAAAACTTCCCTGGCAGCCAAGACTCGGCGCGATCATCAGGCGAATGCGAGGCACACCAGGGCTAACATGCGTCCTATCCAGGCGAAAATCTCCATCGGCGCGATGGCGCACAACCTGCGCGTCGCACGCTGCCATGCCGGCAACGCGAATGTCTTCGCGGTGGTCAAGGCCAACGCTTACGGGCATGGCCTGTCGCGCGCCCGGCGCGCGTTCTCGGCAGCGGACGGCTTTGCCGTCCTGACGCTGGAAGAGGCTGCCAACCTGCGGCTGATGGGCGTGGAGCAGCCGTTCATGCTGCTCGAGGGCATTTTCGGCGCGGACGAGAT
>JBFHQA010000172.1:0-4768 GCA_041592455.1 Thiobacillus sp.
AAATCGTGGAAGGCCGGCGACAGCCGGGTCAGTTGCAGAAAGTCGTCGGCCGGCAAGGCATAGCAGAAGACGTCGCTGCTGGCGCGATACGTTCCGGTGACCGGCCGCTTGGCCAATAGCGCCCCCAGTGGAAAGCACTCGCCCTCGTGCAGCACGAGCCAGGCCTGGTCGTCCGACGCCTGGGCGATGCCTTGCTCGCCCTGTACCTGGCCCTGCTTGATGATGAGAAAAGGGGTGGGGACGGTTTGCCCGGGCGAGAGGATGATCTCGTCCTTTTCGAAGTAGGCGAGCGACAACCGCTGGGCCAGCCACAGCATGTGCTCGCGCTCCATCTGGCTGAACGGGGCGAACTGCGACAGATGATCAACCGTCGCCTGGATCAGCGAGTTGGCTGCTTCCGGCATGGCCCTCCCTTGGGTATCACTTGCGACAGGCTCATTATCGTCAGGGCGGAGCGTGTTCGGCAAGGACGGCGGACTGCGATGCGAGACCCCTGTGGCGAGGCGCGCGAAAAAAAACGGTGGCCATGCCACCGTTTGAACTCATTGCGGGTGTTTAGGCTTGTGCAGGTTTCAGCCTTGACGCTTGCGCATCAGGCGCGTCAGCAGCAGGCCGGTGCCCAGCAGCAGCAGCGAACCCGGCTCGGGCACGTTGTTGTTGCCGCCGATCGGCGCGAAGCGGTCTTCGAGTGTCCACGACAGCACGTCGTGGTTGGCAAACGCTGCCCCGGTACCCGAGGTGAATCCGACGTAGGCATTGGTGGTGCCGAGTATCGTGGCCAGGTCCAGGGTGTGGCTCAGGATGGCGGTCGTGGGACGCGTGGCGGAGCGCGTCAGGCGGGCCTCGAGCAACTGGGTGGCGCTGTTGTAATCGACCCAGGCGTTCCAGATGTCACCGTTGTTCATGTCGGCCTCGGTGACTTCGGCCAGGACGACCGAACTCATGTTGCCATTCACGTCGATGCCGATGTGGTTGCTGCTGGAGTTGTCGCCGCCGCCGTTGTTCCAGGTATCGAACTCGATGCCGACGCTGTTCGGCAAGTTGGCGTAACCGATGCCACCGCCAGCGCCACCCACGTTGTTGCCCACGGTCTGCACCACGAACACCAGGCCGTCCGCGCCCAGGCCCAGGCCGTCATGGGCACCGCCCGGACTGGTGAAGCGGAACTGGAAGAAGGTGCTGAACGAGGCGTTGGACGCCAGCGACACCGTGCTGGTCGAGAAGGCGCTGCCCGACTGCCCGAAAGTGGCCGGGGTGACGCGCAGCACGTTGCCAACCTGTGCTGCGTTATTGTTCAGCGTCAGGCCGGACACGCTGGAAAAGTCGGCGTAGTTGATCACGGCGGCGCCGGCAGGGGCGGTCAGTGCCAGGCAGCAAGCCGCGGCGGTCAGTTGTTTGCGCATTGTCATGGTTGTTTCCTTCATGGATATCCTGCTTTGAATGCGCAGCAAATAAGCAAGGTTCGCGCCAGCAGATGCCGGTGGGAAAAAACCTCATCGAAACAGTCAATTGACCCGGTGGCTGGGGGATGTCAGTCGTGTCAATGTAAGAAAAATCGACATATGGACGGGGAGCGGGGACAGCAGGGGCGAAAAAAAGCCCCGCCGAAGCGGGGCTTTTCGTCAGCCTGGGCAGGCGAAATCACATCATGCCCATGCCGCCCATGCCGCCCATGTCGCCACCGCCCATCGGGGCTGCAGCGGCCTTGTCTTCCGGCAGGTCGGCGACCATGCAGTCGGTGGTCAGCATCAGGCCGGCGATCGACGCGGCGTTCTGCAGCGCGGTGCGGGTGACCTTGGTGGGGTCGAGCACGCCCATTGCCACCATGTCGCCGTACTCGCCGGTGCCGGCGTTGTAGCCGAAGTTGCCGGTGCCTTCCAGTACCTTGTTGACGACCACCGAAGCCTCGTCGCCGCAGTTCTTGACGATCTGGCGCAGCGGCTCTTCGATGGCGCGCAGCACGATCTTCACGCCGGCGTCCTGGTCGTGGTTGTCGGTCTTGATCGCGGCAGCGACGGCCTTGGCACGCAGCAGTGCGACGCCGCCGCCGGGAACGATGCCTTCTTCAACGGCGGCACGGGTGGCGTGCAGCGCGTCTTCGACACGGGCCTTCTTCTCTTTCATCTCGACTTCGGTCGCGGCACCGACCTTGATCAGCGCGACGCCGCCAGCCAGCTTGGCCTTGCGCTCCTGCAGCTTCTCCTTGTCGTAGTCGCTGGAGGCTTCGTCGATCTGCTTGTTGATCTGGGCGATGCGGCCCTTGATTGCGTCGGCGTTGCCGGCACCGTCGATGATGGTGCTGTTTTCCTTGCCGATCTCGACGCGCTTGGCGCGGCCGAGGTCATCCAGCGTGGCCTTTTCGAGGGTGAGGCCGACTTCCTCGGCGATCACGGTGCCGCCGGTCAGGATGGCCATGTCTTCGAGCATCGCCTTGCGACGGTCGCCGAAGCCCGGGGCCTTGACGGCGACGGTCTTGAGGATGCCGCGGATGTTGTTGACCACCAGCGTGGCGAGCGCTTCGCCGTCGACGTCTTCGGCGACGATCATCAGCGGCTTGCCGGCCTTGGCCACCTGCTCCAGCACGGGCAGCAGGTCGCGGATGTTGGAGATCTTCTTGTCGAACAGCAGGATGAACGGATCGTCCATGATCGCCATCTGCTTGTCGGGGTTGTTGATGAAGTAGGGCGACAGGTAGCCGCGGTCGAACTGCATGCCCTCGACGACGTCGAGTTCGTTCTCGAGGCCGGAGCCGTCTTCAACGGTGATCACGCCTTCCTTGCCGACCTTGTCCATCGCGTCGGCGATGATCTGGCCGATGGGGGCATCGGAGTTGGCCGAGATCGAGCCGACCTGGGCGATTTCCTTGCTGGTGGTGCAGGGCTTGGAGATCTTGCGCAGTTCTTCGGTGATGGCGACGACGGCCTTGTCGATGCCGCGCTTGAGGTCCATCGGGTTCATGCCGGCGGCGACGAACTTCATGCCTTCGTTAACGATGGCCTGGGCCAGCACGGTGGCGGTGGTGGTGCCGTCACCGGCGACGTCAGAGGTCTTGGAAGCGACTTCCTTGACCATCTGCGCGCCCATGTTCTCGAGCTTGTCCTTCAGCTCGATTTCCTTGGCGACGGACACGCCGTCCTTGGTCACGGTGGGGGCGCCGAAGGAACGGTCGAGCACCACGTTGCGGCCTTTCGGGCCCAGGGTCACCTTGACGGCGTCTGCCAGAACATTGACACCGGCCACCATGCGGTGACGCGCGGAATCACCAAAACGTACGTCTTTTGCTGCCATGTTTTAACTCCTAATATTTGAACGGGATGGGATAGTGATGTGAGTGCTTGCTTGCTATGAAGCGATTACTTCTCAACCACGCCCATGATGTCTTCTTCGCGCATCACCAGCAGTTCTTCGCCCTCGACCTTGACGGTCTGGCCGGCGTACTTGCCGAACAGCACGCGGTCGCCGACTTTCACGTCCATCGGGATCAGTTTGCCCTGGTCGTCTTTCTTGCCCGTGCCTACGGCGATCACTTCGCCCTGGTCGGGCTTCTCGGTGGCCGAGTCGGGGATCACGATTCCGGAAGCGGTCTTGCGCTCTTCTTCCATGCGTTTGACAATCACACGGTCGTGCAGAGGACGGATTTTCATTGCAAAGTCTCCATTGCGGTAACGTTGAAAACCGGGCAGCGTCGCTGCCCGAAAATAAGCAGGCGGCGAGTTTGCTGTTAGCACTCGCCGCCGTTGAGTGCTAATGGTAGGGGCGGAGTGTTTCAATTTCAAGTCCATGGACGATCTTTTTAATCGTACGCGCGCCGCCGTCTGGCACCCCTGCACCCAGATGCAACACCTGGAATCCACGCCGCCGTTGTCGGTTGCACGCGGCGAAGGGCCCTGGCTGATCGATCCCGACGGCAACCGCTACCTCGACGCGATCTCGAGCTGGTGGGTCAACCTGTTCGGGCACTGCAATCCGCGCATCAACGCCGCGATCATCGACCAGCTCGGCAGGATCGAGCATGTGATGCTGGCCGGCGCCACCCACGCGCCGGTGGTCGAACTGTCGGAGCGGCTGGGGAAACTGACCGGTCTGGGGCATGCGTTCTACGGCTCGGACGGCGCTTCGGCCACCGAGATCGCGCTGAAAATGAGTGCTCACTTCTGGCGGAACGCAGGCCAGCCTGAGAAGAACGGTTTCATCAGCCTGAAAAACGGCTACCACGGCGAAACCGTCGGCGCGCTGTCGGTGACCGACATCCCGCTGTTCAAGCGCACCTATGAACCCCTGCTGCGCCCTTCGGCGCAGGTGCCCACGCCCGATGCGCGCCTCGCCGAGCCGGGCGAATCGGCCGAGGCATTCGCCCTGCGCTGCGCCGACGCGCTGGAAGCGCATCTGGCCGAGCATGCGGCGACGACGGCCGCCTTCATCGTCGAGCCGCTGGTGCAGGGCGCGGCCGGGATGGCGATGTTCCACCCGGTATACCTGGGCCGGGCACGCGAACTGTGCGACCGCTACGGCGTGCATCTGATCGCCGACGAGATCGCCGTCGGCTTCGGCCGCACCGGCACGATGTTCGCCTGCGAACAGGCGGCCATCAAGCCTGACTTCATCTGCCTGTCGAAGGGCATCACCGGCGGCTATCTGCCGCTGTCGGCGGTGCTGACGACCGACGGAATTTATGGCGCCTTTTACGGTGACGCCGCGGCCAAGGGCTTCCTGCATTCGCATTCCTACACCGGCAACCCGCTCGCCTGCCGGGCGGCGCTGGCAGTGC
>JBFHQA010000173.1:0-4659 GCA_041592455.1 Thiobacillus sp.
AGGAGGCCCTGTCCGCGCAGCCAGTTCCGGGCCTCCTGCAGGTAACCCGCGGAGTCGTTCGCAAACGGGTAGATCACGGGCAGCATCAGGCTGATGGCCCATCCGAGCAGCAGCAACCCCGCCAGGGACAGCAGCAGGAGGTCGCGCCACTCGCGTCGACCAGGCAGGGCGGACAGGCCGGTCATGCGTGCTTGCCGCCCATGCGCTCGTACAGGGATTCGAGGCTGCGCACCGGCGCGGTGGTGAAATCCGTCTCGACACGCGCGCGTGCGGCCTCGCCCATGCGTTGCCGCAGGTCCTGGTCGTCGATCAGCCGTGCCGTTCGTTCGGCTAGGGCATCGACGTCGCCGATGTCGACCAGGAAGCCATTCTCGCCATCGGTGATGATTTCCGGTATGCCCCCCGAGCGCGTGGCGACGACGGGCTTGCGGCAGGCTCCTGCCTCCAGGTTGATCAGGCCGAGCGGCTCCTGCCAGCGTGACGGCACCACGACGATGTCGGAAGAGCGATAGAGGTCTTCCACGCGCTCCAGATAGCCGAGGTAGCGCAACCGGTCGTCGTTTCCGAAGGCGGCCTTCAAGCCTTCTTCGGAATAGGAACCCTCGAACTTGTCAGGATCGCGGCATTCGCCTGCGATCAGGAAGCGCGCATCCGGGTGGGGCAGGCGTTTCGCCATCTCGATGAAATCGCCGACGCCCTTGATGTCGCGAATCTGGCCCAGAAAGGTCACGAGCACATGGTGATCCTCGAACCCGAGTTCGCCGCGAATGTTTCTGGCCGCGTCAAAGCGCGCCAGGTCCACCGGGTTGTAGACGACATGCCTGGCCATCGAGGCAGGCAGGGAGTGCCGGGCCACGTAATCCGATACGGCGATGATGGCGCTGGAGCGGGCCACGGCAGGACTGGGGTCGACGTTTACCGTGTGATAGTGGGTCAGGATGGGGACGCGCATCAGGATCGCTGCCCAGATCTCGGCGGGCCGCCAGGCGTTCGAGTGGTTGATGTGCAGGAGGTCGACGCGGTGACGGCGCAGGAAGCGCATCATGCGCCACATGGCCTTGAGGTATTGCACTGGATTCACGAATTCGGTCAGGGGCCCCCAGATCGTGAAATCGATTTGCCGCTCCTGCAGTTCGGCAACGATGGGGCCTTCGCCGGGAAGCAGCAGCACGGGCTGGATGCGGTCCCGGTCGAGAAGACGGAGGTTGGTGTAGAGCACGCGGCTGGCGCCGCCCCAGTCTCCTGCACTTCCCGTGATGATGGCTACGACAGGTTTGTTCTTGTTCATGGACAGGTAAAGCAGTGTGGCCGGGCATATGACGCTGGCCTGGCCGGCATGCCGATTGAATTCATGTCTTGACGACGTGGTATTTCCAGTCGCATTTCGGATGCGGACGCGGTTGCTCCGGCTTGTCCGAGAAAAATGCGTCGATGGCCTTGGTGGCGCCTGGCCAGCGGTCGTCGCCGTATTCGTCGAACATGATCACGCCGCCTGGCTGGACCTTGTCATACAGCGTCTCGAGCGACAGCTTGTAGGAATCATACAGGTCGCAGTCCAGATGCAGCAGGGCGATCCTGCCTTCGTAGGTGGGCAGGGTCTGGTCGAACCAGCCCTTGTGCAGCCGGATGCGCTCGCGAATCGTCTGTTCCGGCAAGCGGCCGTCACGCAGGACCTTGATGACGGTATCGGGTGGACTGGCCCAGAAGCCTCTTCCCGGGATCGGGGTGTTTTCATCCTTTTCGACCGGGTCGGGGAAGCCCTCGAAAGAATCGAAGCCGTGGTAGATCCGCGGTTTGTCGATGTAGTCGCTGAACAGGGTGAACAGAAGGGCGCCGTAACCGATCGACACGCCGCATTCGACGATGTCGCCCTCGACAGGCCGCACTTTCTCCACCATGTCCTTGAAATACAGGTAGCGGTCCAGCGAGCCGCGATAGACGCGCGGCAGAAACGGCGAATGGTTGTAATCGGCGGGGATGCTTTCCTCCAGTGGGTCGATTTTCTCGATTCTGTAGCCGATTGCGTGAAGTCCTTGCTTGATGGCGGTCTTGAGCATTACGGCACTCCCTTTGAACTCGATGATAAAAAGGCCGGCCAGGCCAGCCTGGCAAGCAGCTTGATCTGGGCCAGGTATCGCTGGCGGCGCGAGCTCTGCAGCAAGGCCGCCAAAGCCAGCAGACGGCACTCATTCTGATAATGATGCCAGGCCAGGTTGAACCAGCCATCGGCAGCGGCACGCCGGAACGTGGCGAGGTGCTGGGGGTGGCTGCCGGCAAGAGACTGGCTCCATAGCCTGTCCTTGATGGCGATGCCCGACTGCAAGTGCTCCACCGTGCGATTGCGCCGGGACGAATAGCCCTGTCCCTCGGCGCGCTGGCGGTACAGCCCTTCGGAGAGCAGTGCCGTTCTGGCCTTCAGAGCAGCCTCAATCGCCCAATCGCAATCCCAGAGCAGGCAGTCGGGCCGATACAATCCGATCCGGGTCAGGGCAGACGCTCGAACGACTGGGCGTTGCAGCGCCATGGGCACGGATTTCAGCAAGGCCAGCAGCACGCTTTCATCGAACAGGGTGAGGGTCCCGAGCATGCTGCCACCCGCTATGGCAAGAAAATTGGCCATGGCCTGGTCGTAGTTCTGCTGGCCCCACTCGCCGTTGCTCCCGAACCATGTGACCCCCATGAACACCACTTCGACGTCTGGGTGCTGTTCGAGTATGCCGACCGCCCGCTCGAGATAGAGCGGGTCATAGCAATCGTCGTCGTCCAGAAACGCGAGGATGTCGCTCCGGGCGTGCTGGATGCCGCTGTTCTTGGCGGCGGCCCCGCCCTGCGCCTGCTCGTGGCGGATCACCCGAATGCGCGCGTCCGTCACGTCAGCAAGCACCGGCGGTGACGAGGCGTCATCCACGATGATCGCCTCCCAGTCGGGCAGGGTCTGGGCCTGTAGGCTGCCGATGGCTTCGGCCAGCAGGGCCGGCCGGTTGTGCGTGGGCAGGATGACGGAGACTTTGGGGGGCACGGACGGATTCATGGTTGGGGTGGGGAGGTGATCCAGTGGGTCAGTGCCGCGTACAGGTCCTGCGTCAGATCGGGGTGCCGGTCGCTGACATCCGTCTTGCAGTCAGGGTCGGACTCCAGGTCGAACAGGCGCAGCAGCGCTCCCCCGGTCAGGGGTTGATATACCAGTTTCCAGCGCCCTCTCCTGATCATGCGATCCTTGGCTGACATGATTGTTTTGCAATATTCCGGCTTGATGGCCAGGGTGCCGCTCTCGCGGTCCGGCACCTCCATTAGTTCTAGCAAATCCGGATACCGGAGGTGGTCCCCGGGGAGCCCGGGAATATCGGCGATCCAGATGCCGGTTTCATTGAAGGCGTCGAGGTCGGGGCAATCCCCCTCGCGCGCAAGGCACGCGGCGAGGGACACGCCGTCCATGCCTGGCGCTTGCGGGGCATCGACCAGGTCCAGGAGGGTGGGCGCCAGGTCGATCGAGCGAACCACGCTGTCGACCCGTCCGTTCGCAGGCAGGCGCGGATCGCGGATGACCAGCGGGATGCGCGGGCTGGCCTCGCCCACGGCGGAGTTGCCCTGGCCCCAGCTGTCGTGTTCGAAAAACTCCATTCCATGGTCGGAATAGACGACGACTATCGTGTTGTCGGCCTGCCCGCAGGCCTCCAGGTGGGCGAGCATCTTGCCGACCTCGTCGTCGAATTCGGCCACGCAGCCGTCGTAAAGGTCGACGATCTGGTCGAGGTCGAATTCCTCCTTGGGGGCGCCCTGGCGCCGGAGGATGTCGAACGGATCGGTCAGCCGTGCCATGGCGAACTTCGATTCGCCTGCATAGGCGGGGTCGGAGAAGCGGGTATACCAGGGCCATTCCGACGCGAACGGCGGATGGGTCGTGGAATAGAAAATATTCAGGAAAAACGGCTGGCTGCTGCCCGACAGCCGCGAGACCAGCCGGCGTGCGCGCTTGCCCAGGGGCTGGGTCAGCGGAACGCCGCCCAGATAGTACAGCTCAGGAAGCAGCAGGCGCCCGAGGCGGTTATGCGTGAACAGCGACACGAACAGCCGCAGGTCCTTGGGGCCCTGGCGTATCAGGTACTTGAGGTTCCACTGGTCCTCGGGCAGGTCGGTGTAGTCGAACCCGAGCGAGAACTTGCCCATGTCGCCCCCGCACCAGTCCGACAGGGCGGCGGTATGGTAGCCGCGGGCTTTCAGCAGGTGGGGCAGGGCGTCGACCTTGAGCCGGGTTTCGTCGTCGGCGATGAAATTGTCGCGGATCCCGTGCGTGTGCGGCCAGGTGCCGGTCAGCATCGATATCAGGCTGGGCGCGGTCCGGGCGCAGGGCACGTAGCAGTTGGAAAACAGCGTCCCCTGGCTGGCCAGGCGATCGATGTTGGGCGTGAGTGTGCGGTGGTAGCCCAATGCGCCCAGCCGGTCGGCCCTCAGCGTGTCGGATCCGATCATCAGGATATTGGGAGGCGCGCCGTGCCTGCGCGAGGGGTGGGGGCTGGACGGCTTCGCTTCGGGCTTCCAGGCGCTCCAGGCGATGGTCCCGACCATGAACAGCGTGACGGCCCACAGGGCGATCAGGTCGCCTGTCCGGTTTTCCTTTGCGAGTTGCCATGAGGCCGCCATCAGCAGCAAGGCCGTGGC
>JBFHQA010000174.1:0-4605 GCA_041592455.1 Thiobacillus sp.
CTCTTCCATCGAGCTGGCCGTCTCTTCCAGGCTCGAGGCCTGCGATTCGGTGCGGTTCGACAGGTCCTGATTGCCCGAGGCAATCTCGCGAGAGGCCACCGAGATGGTTTCGGTACCGGTGCGAACCTGGCTGACGATGTTTGCGAGGCTGGTATTCATGGCCTGCAGCGCCATTTGCAATTGACCCAGTTCATTGTGCGAATGCGCGTCAATGCGGCTGGTCAGGTCACCGGATGCAACCTTTTGAGCAATCTTCACGGCCTGATCGATCGGTTTCGTGATGGATCGGGTAATCTGCCAGGAAATGACCGCGCCCAGCCCCAGCGCGAGGGCAGCCAAAGCGCTCATCAGGGCAAATGCTCCGTCATAGGCGGTCTCCGCATTCGTGACGGCCTGGATGGAAGCCTTCTCCTGAAGCTGAATCATGTCTTCAAGACGCGCGAGCCAATCGGATTGTGCCGGACGGGCTTCGTCCACCAGCACCTGGGTCGCCGCGATCGGGTTGCCCAGAGCAAAATCCATTGCCTTGTCGAGTAGGGGCTCGGTCTCTATGCGCGAAGCCTCCATATTGGCCAGCAGGCGCTTTTCCTCCTGGCTCGTCGCCATGCCGGCAAGTAGTTTGATCTTGCTGTCGTAAAGCCGGCGCTGCTCATGAATACGCTGCGTTTCCTCCGCCATGGCATTCTCATCGGTCAAAAGCACCAGGTTGCGAACAGATATCGCTCCCATCTGCATAGCGTCCCTCAAGCTGCCGACCAGTGTGAGCTTGGCCATGCGCTCACCAGCGACCTCTTCCAGATGGCGATGGATTTCCGCCATGCGGTTCAATCCGAATACCGCCACCAGAAAGGTCAAAAAAAGGACCAGACCGAACCCAAGCCCCATTCGGGTGCCAATTTTCATTTTTGAAAAGGACATGTTTTCTCCGCGTTATGCCTGTATGGATTGCCAGAAAGACTTGCGTCCTGGCATAAAAAAACGAGCCACCTCAGGATTCAACGTCGACCCGGTCGGCAGGCTTCAGGCACTGTAGCGGTCCTAGATGAAGCGCATGTGAAAGCGCGGCGTATCCTCCGCTCAGTCAGAAAAAAAGCGAAAAAAACAGCCCCGACAGGGGCTGAAGAGCAAAAACGTGGCGGCCAGCCTTCAGGGCTCGTTGGGCAGATTGTCGCGCCGCACCAGCACCCGGTATTCCCGGTTCAGCGTGACCAGCACCCAGGCCCAGAGGCCGCAACCCGCCAGCACGACCCAGCCCAGGTCCGCCACGCCGTTGCCGAACAGCGACCAGTGGCCGAGGCCGATGATGATCAGCGACCCGAAGGCCTTGAACAGGCGATAGCCGAACATGTCGATCCAGGCCTTGGCCTGGTACATCACCACCGGCTCGACCGGGATGTAGAGCAGTTCCTTGGCGGCGCGGTTGATCGAGTAGGACAGGCCGCGGTCGCTGATTTTCATGATCGCGGCCGGGATCAGGGTCGGATGCATCATGAATCCGCCGGCCGAGACGGCCAGCGCCAGCGGTTGCACCAGCAGCCCCGAGAGCACGCCCATGTAGTTGAGGATGAGTGGCGTGAGCACCAGGTTGACCGCGACCGAAACGCCGCCCATGACGCTGAAGAAGAGCGAAAGCGCGGCCGTTCGCGCCTCCCGCTCCGGATACGTCGCTTCGATGATGTGCAGGAACTGGTATTCCACCAGCGGCGAAATCGCCTGGGCCAGCAGCAGGGCGGCCGCGATCAGCACCAGGTAGCGGCTTCCGGCAATAAGGCGCCAGCCGCCAGCATGCATCGCCACGACGGGATGCTTGGCATGCTCGTCTTCGCCGTTGCGGTGCAGCAGGCCCCAGCGGTCCATCGCCCAGGTCAGTGCGAAGATGAGGCCGACCAGCGCGGCCGCCACCAGCATGAGGTCGGGCGTCTGCAGGGGCGTGTAGCGGATCAGGAACGCCGCCAGCAGGCCGCCGGCTATCCCGCCCACCAGCCCGCCGGTGCCGACGAAGCCATACCAGTGCCGTCCCTCGTCCGAGCGGTAGGTGCCGTCGGCCAGGCTCCAGAACTGCTCGGCCAGCACCACGCCGAAGATGTCGACGAAGATGTAGAACGCCACGGCCACCCAGGCCGCCGGGGTGACCGCCAGCAGCCTGAAAGCGACCAGCGCAGCGACAAAAAACAAACAACCCGCCAAAACCACCCGTATTCGTCCGAACCGGATCAGCATTTTTCGGTAAACTGCAATGGTGATCAGCAGGGCAAGCGCCGATCCGATCCAGACATAGGGCAGGGAATCGGCACCCAGCGCCTCGATCAGCAGCGAACGGCTGGCCGGCTTCAGCTGGTAAAGCGCGGTGATGATGAGGAAAAAGTCCAGCGAGAACACGAACGACCGCAGGAGCCCCGCCTGCAAAAACGAGGGGCGTTGGGAACTTCTCGGCGAATGATTCGTCATATACGCTGTTTGCCCTCTCGATACCTGGCGTATTCGGGCCTTAATGGGGGGGTGGAGTTCTACGGCGACCTTATCGCCACCGTTCAACCCTACCCCGGGAGGCCTGGTTTGTCCCTTAGAAAACTCTTCCTGAGCGTTGCCCTGATTGTATCCTCGGTTTCCGTCCACGCCGGGGCATCGTATCCCGAACTCGAGCGATCCGTTGACGCTCGCCTGCAATCCCAGCTGGAAAACAAGGTCGAAGCCCTGGGCCTCGACAGCGCGGTGCGCCAGAAGCGCCTGTCGATGGCGCTGGCCGACATCACCGATCCCGAGCATCCCCGCTTCGCGGCGCTCAATCCCGACAACATGGTGTACGCCGCGAGCCTGCCCAAGATCGCGATTCTCTACGGCGCGTTCTCACGCATCGAAGCCGGCGACATGCAGCTCGACACGGCCACCCGCGACACCCTCACGCGCATGATCCGCGTCTCGTCCAACACCGCCGCCACCGAAATGCTGGACCGCGTGGGCATGCGCTACCTGGCCAACCAGCTCCAGTCGCCCCGCCTCCGGCTCTACGATCCCAGGCACAACGGCGGCCTGTGGGTCGGCCGTCCCTACGGCAAGGGCGGCGAGACGATGCGCGACCCCATGCACAACCTCTCGCACGGCGCCACGGCGCTGCAGGTCGCCCGCTTTTACTATCTGCTTGAAACCGGCCGTCTGGTCTCGCCCCGCCTGGTCGGCGAAATGAAGGCCATCCTCGGCGATCCCGGCATCCACCACAAGTTCGTCAAGGGACTAGAAGCCGAGCGCCCCGCTTCGGTGGTCTACCGCAAGTCCGGCAGCTGGCGGAACTGGCATGCCGACAGCGCCATCGTCGAGCGCAACGGGCGCCGCTACATCGCCGTGGCCCTGGCGGAAGACCCCCAGGGCGGCGAGTGGATGAGCCGCCTGATCGTGCGGATGGACGAGGCCGTGTTCGACACCGCGCCCATCGGCCGCGTGGCGCTGCTCAAGTAAGCGCTGCAGGCGAGTGCCCAGCGTCTGGTGGGCCACCGCCGAATTCACCCTCAGCTTGTTCGAGCTGACCACCACCATGTAATGCAGCCGGCGCGCACCGGCCGGCTGTTCCACGATGGCCGCCGAATTCAGCAGGTTCTCGACGTTGCCCCGATACTTGCCGCAGGTGAAGTTCTGTTCCGGCCTGCAGCGATACAGCGACCCTGACTTGAAGTACAGCGCCGCATCGTCGAGCGCGGGCGATGATCCGTAGCGGATGCGATGCTGGGTGATATAGAGCAGGCGCTTGATCTCCCGGCTCGACCAGGCGTCCACGACCCAGCCCTGCTCCAGCGCGAGCAGCCAGCGCGTCAGTTCGCGCGGGGTGGCCCAACTGCGTGCGCCCGGCACGCGGGCCTTGCCGGTGCGGGTAAAGAAACTGCCCTGCTGCAGGGCCTTCGGGTCGAGGCCGCTGCGCTCGACCGCTGCGCGCATCACGTTCCCCAGCAGGGCGGACAGCTTCGATTTCGGCGTCGTGCGGAAGAACGCGTCGATCTGCTGCTCGCTCACCGGATAGGCGCGGCCAAAGTGCGCAAGCAGCAGCATGTCGCGCATGACCATGGAGCCGGCCGCATTCGAGCTCGCCGACAGCATCCAGTCGAGATAGGTCCACAGGCTGGCCGCATCACCTTTGCGCAACGGCCGATAGGACAACCGCCGGCCATCCCAGAAGGGCACCACGTGGCTATCGTAGACGATGAAGTCGTCTGCCACCACCCGCGATTCCCTCAGCACGCGTTCGCGCGCGGCGATGTCGTTGGGATACAGATCTGCGAGCAACTGGAAAACGGCCGTAGCCACCAGCACCTTGCCGACGCTGCCCGGATTGAAGCGGTCATCGGCCTTATGCTCGGCATAGACCGGATGATCGGGATCGGTCAGGTCGAGCACGGCCACCGAGTAATAGACGTCGTCGGCTCCCATCAGGTCGGCCACCTCGCGGCTGAACTCGGGGTCGGCCGGCGGCAGCCGGATGTTCGAGCCGACCAGCCGCAGGTCGACCTGCTCCAGCGGCAGCAATCCGCCGGGAGGCTGCCGGGTGCCGCGCACCTTGCCCTCCTGCGCCAGCCGGTAGCCTTCGAGCCGGGCGATGCCGGTATAAGGCTCGCCGTC
>JBFHQA010000175.1:0-4586 GCA_041592455.1 Thiobacillus sp.
CGGAAGGTGACGGTGAAGATGACCTCGCAGGCGCCTGCCTTCACCCCGCGCGAGTTCAAGGTCAAGGTCGGCGACGAAGTGACCATGATCCTCACCAACCACGACAAGGTCGAGGATCTGGCCCACGGATTGGCCATCCCGAAGCACAACATCAACTTCGTCGTGAATCCGCAGGAGACCGCCTCGGTGACCTTCAAGGCCGACAAGGCGGGGGTGTACTGGTATTACTGCACCCACTTCTGTCACGCGCTCCATCTGGAGATGCGTGGCCGCATGATCGTTGAGGCTTGAGCCGTGCCCTCCCCTCGCCACGAGGGCGCTGGGGAGGTTTTCCTTTTTTCCCCAGTGAGGCTGTCGCCCTCCCTAAACCTGGCTTTCTGCAGGCTGCCGGACGCCTGGGGAATCCTTCCCTTCAGTGGCATGCGGGTTCCTTCATGAAACGTCTGGCCCGTTCCTGCATGGGGTTTCTGGCACTTATCGCCCTGTGGCTGTTTGCGGGGCTGTCCGTCGCATCCGAGTCCGGTCAGTCTTACGAAGCGCCCTTGCCGGCGCAGCTGTCCACCGACCCTGATCTGTGCGCCTATGTGCCCTGCAAGGATGTTGTCCCGGGCGCCACCAGTTTCTCGCACCGCATGGGCAAGCCAGCGTATGTCGAGGCCTATCGGAACAGGGAAGCAGAAGCCGAAAAGGAGGAAGACCACGACGAGAAACACGATGCAGGCGATAAAACCGATCGCGAGTTGATCGGCTATGTCTTTCTCTCCACCGACATCGTCGACATCCCGGCCTATTCGGGCAAGCCGGTGGTGACGCTGATCGGCATGGATACGCAGGGCATCGTCACCGGCGTGCGCATTCTCAGGCACTCTGAACCGATCCTGCTGCTCGGAATTCCCGAGTCGGAGCTGACCCGGTTCGTGAAGCAGTACCTCGGCAAGTTCGTCGGCTCGAAGATCGAAGTCGGTGCGGCCAAGCCGGGACACGGGGTGATCGGGGTCGACGCCATCACCGGCGCAACCGTCACGGTGATTGCGCAAAACCAGGTCATCCTGCGCAGCGGCATGGAGGTAGCCAAGCAGGTCGGCATCATCGAGCCGACCGTTCGACCGCAGGCGGTCTATCGGCAGACTGACGCCCGGCTCGACTGGAATGCACTCGTCGAGGAAGGCAGCGTTCAGCGCCTGAAGGTCGAAGCGACCGAGGTCGGCATGCCCCGCGCCGAGCATCCCTACATCGACATGTACTTTGGTTATCTCAATGCGCCAGCGGTGGGGCGCAGCATTCTTGGCGACGCCGGCTACGCGAGCCTGATGTCGCGTCTCGAACCGGGCGAGCATGCCATCTTCGTGATCGCCAACGGCATCGAGTCGTTCAAGGGGTCTGGCTTCGTACGCGGCGGCATCTATGACCGCGTGCAGGTCGCGCAGGACAGGGACACGTACACTTTCCGCGACCTCGATTATCTTAACCTGTATGGCGTCGAGGCAGCAGGCGTCCCGTCCTACCGGGAATCCGCGATCTTCATCATCCGCAGTGGAAGCTTCAGCGGAGCCTATCCGTGGAGCCTGGTGTTCCTGGCCAACAAGATGGATCGCCAGACCGGCGCCCGCACCTTCGTCAATTTCGACCGCGAATACTGGCTTCCGGGCCGTTACCTGCAGGGCGGCCGCCCGGAAATCATCGAGCCGGAAGCGGCCTGGGTGACGGTATGGAAGACCCGCAAGGTCGAAGTCGTGCTGTTCCTGCTGTGGCTTGCACTCGCCGGCACGGTGTATGCGCTGCGCGACAAGCTGGTGCGGCGCGCCAACCACAAGGACCTGCGCTGGAAGGACATCCCCAAGTATTTCCTCTGGGTGACCTCGATCGGCTTCGTCGGCTTCTACCTGCTGGCGACGCCGTCGATCACCCAGGTGCTGACCTGGTTCCACGCGATCATATTCGAGTGGCGGTGGGAGCTGTTCCTGTCCGACCCGTTCATCTTCCTGTTCTGGATCTTCATCATCGTCTCCGTGTTCTTCTGGGGCCGCGGCATGTTCTGCGGCTGGATGTGCCCGTACGGTTCGCTCTCGGAACTCGTCTATCACATCACGGGCGCCATCGGCCTCAAGCGCTTTCAGCGCCATCTGCTGCCGCAGGCCGTGCACGATCGCCTGAAGTGGCTCAAGTACGGCATCTTCGCGACCCTGATCGCGGTGTCGTTCTACTCGATGGGGCTGGCCGAGAAGCTGGCCGAGGTCGAGCCGTTCAAGACGACCTTCCTCGTCGGTGTGTGGAACCGCACCTGGCCTTTCGTCACCTTCTGGGTGTTCCTGTTCGTCGCCTCGATGTTTTTCGAGCGCCCGTTCTGCAAGTACCTGTGCCCGCTCGGCGCGGCGCTGGCGGTACCTTCGACCTTCCGCTGGTGGGGGCTGAAACGCAAAAAGGAATGCGGGCCCTGCGCTGCGTGCGCGGTCGGCTGCGGTTCGCAGGCCATCGACGAGAGTGGCCGCATCGACCAGCGCGAATGCCTGCTGTGCCTCGACTGTCAGGTGCTTTATTACGACGACCACGCCTGCCCGCCGCTGGCACAGGAGCGCAAGCGCCGCACCAAGGCGAGAGAACCCCTGACCTCGATCGGCGCGGATGGCTACTTCATCCCGATCCGGCCGGTCTCGACAACCCAGCCAGCCGCTGCTGCGGCGCGCCTCGGGCTGGCGCGCTTCATCTGGAAGGAAACGCTCGACCATCTGTTCCCCTGGAGCAGCCAGGCGATGACGCAGCCTTTCTTCCTCAAGGCGACGGGTCTCGCGCTCGCCGTCCTGATGACCTGGGTATGGCTGTTGGGTATCGCCGGCCAGATCGGGCCGGGTATCATCCTTGGCTGGTGGCTCGCCTGGAGCGTGTATGAGCTTGTCGTGCGGATGCGCTGCAAGCCCTACGTCAAGGAGGGCCCATGGTGGGGCCGCGTGTTCCGGCAGGCGTCCTGGGCCGACATGGCGTCCTATGTCGCCTTCAAGAACCTGCTGATCGCGGCCGTGTTGTTCATGATCATGAAAGGAGCCGGTGTGCTCGAGTTCCTGCAAGGGGTGCCGTCGCTGCAATGGCTGTACTAGTGCTCGTAGTCCTGCTCGCGGCAGGCCCGGCCTGGGCCGCGGAGCATACCGTGCGGTCCGGCGAATCGATCGCAGCGGCCATTTCGCAGGCGCAGGCGGGCGACCTGATCCGCGTCGAGCGCGGCCTCTATCGTGAGCGCCTGATCATCGACAAGCCCCTTACGGTCAAGGGCATCGACCGGCCGACGGTGAGCGGCAGCGGCGTGGGCAACACGATTTCCATCGAGGCCGAGGACGTCGTCATCGACGGCCTCAACGTGCGCGACTCGGGAGACAGCCTGCTGGAGCAGAATGCCGGCATCTACGTCCAGCCGGGCGCGCACCGTGCGGTGGTGAAGAACTGCGCGCTGAGCTACAACCTGTTCGGGCTCTGGATCGAAAAGGCCAACGACGTGCGCGTCGAAAACTGCACGATCACCGGCAAGCGGGACTACCAGTCATCGCAGCGCGGCAACGGCATCCAGCTCTACAACACGACCGGCGCCCGCATCCTTAACAACCGCATCAGCTTCGTGCGCGATGCGATCTACGTCGACGTCAGCCACCACGCGATTTTTCGCGGCAACCGGCTGCATCACAGCCGCTATGGCACGCACTACATGAACTCCTACTACAACCTGTGGGAAAACAACGAGGTCTACCGCAATCGCGGCGGCCTCGCGCTGATGGAGGTGCGCGACCAGATCGTGCGCAACAACATCGTCTGGGGCAATTCCGACCACGGCATCATGCTGCGCACTATCCAGGACTCGGTTGCCGAGAACAACGTGGTTGCAGGCAACGCACGAGGGTTCTTCATTTACGACGCCGAATACAATGCGCTGCGCGGCAACCTCGTCGTCGACAACGTGGTCGGCATGCACGTGTGGGCGGGCTCGAAGAACAACGAGGTCGAACGCAACCAGTTCATCGCCAACCGCGAACAGGTCCGCTACGTCGCGTCGCGCGACGAGCAATGGGGCGTTCGCGATGGCAACTACTGGAGCAATTACCTCGGCTGGGACCGCAACGGCGATGGCGTGGGCGACGTCGTTTACGAGGCGAACGACATGGTGGACCGCCTGGCGTGGCGCCACCCGCTGGTGAAATTGCTGCTCGCCAGCCCGGCGGTGCAGACGCTGCGAGTGATCGGCCAGCAGTTCCCCTTGCTGCGTGCCCCGAGCATCGTCGACCCCAAGCCGAGGATGCACCCCGACACCGCTAATTGGAGAGACTGGCTTGGTAAGCACTACCCCGGATCCCGCTGAGATGCAGCCGTCGCAATCATCCCGGGCGATGATACGCGCGCGCGCCGTCACCAGGCGCTACGGCGCCGTGCATGCGGTCGACGGTGTCGATCTTGACGTGCAGCGGGGCGAAGTCTTCGGCCTGATCGGCCACAACGGGGCCGGCAAGACCACCCTCTTCAAGATGATGCTGGGGCTGATACCGGCGACCTCCGGATCCATCGAAATCGCCAATGCACCGATTTCGGGGGGCGGCTTTCGCGCCGTC
>JBFHQA010000176.1:0-4519 GCA_041592455.1 Thiobacillus sp.
CATCAGGATGACGGAGTACGGCTTGCGGCGCACCGCCTCGGTCAGATACCCGCCTTCCTCATAGCCGACGTAGCCGGGGGGCGCACCGATGAGGCGCGCCACGGAATGTTTCTCCATGAATTCGCTCATGTCGATGCGGACCATGTGGTCGGCGGAATCGAACAGGTATTCGGCCAGGGTTTTGCACAGTTCGGTCTTGCCGACACCCGTCGGGCCAAGGAACAGGAAGGAGCCGAGCGGCCGGTTGGGGTCGGACAGGCCGGCACGTGAGCGACGGATGGCATCCGACACCACGCGCACGGCTTCGTCCTGCCCTACCACGCGGCTGTGCAGCTTCTCTTCCATGTGCAAGAGCTTGTCGCGCTCGCCCTGCAGCATCTTGGAAACAGGAATACCGGTGGCGCGCGAGATGACCTCGGCAATTTCTTCGGCACCCACTTCGGTGCGCAACAGCTTGAAAGTCGACTTCGTGTCGGTCGTTTCTGCATGCTTCAACTGCGCTTCGAGTTGCGGCAACTTGCCGTATTGAATCTCGGCAACCTTGTCGAGCTTGCCCTGGCGTTGCAGTTCGACCATCTCGCCGCGCAGCTTGTCGATTTCTTCCTTGATGTGGGCGCTGCCCTGCACCTGGGCCTTTTCGGATTTCCAGACTTCTTCCAGGTCGGCGTATTCACGGCCAAGTTTCTCGATCTCGTCTTCCAGCAGGCCCAGGCGCTTTTTCGAGGCTTCGTCGGTTTCCCGCTTGACGGCTTCGCGTTCGATCTTGAGCTGGATGATGCGGCGGTCGAGCTTGTCCATCACCTCGGGCTTGGAGTCGATTTCCATCTTGATGCGCGCCGCAGCTTCGTCGATCAGGTCGATGGCCTTGTCCGGCAGGAAACGGTCGGTGATGTAGCGATGGCTCAGCTCGGCGGCAGCGATGATCGCCGGATCGGTGATCTCGACGCCGTGGTGCAGTTCGTAGCGTTCCTGCAGTCCGCGCAGGATGGCGATGGTCGATTCGACACTGGGTTCGTCGACCAGCACCTTCTGGAAGCGGCGTTCCAGCGCCGCGTCCTTTTCGATGTGCTTGCGGTATTCGTCGAGCGTGGTCGCGCCGATCAGATGCAGCTCGCCGCGCGCCAGCGCCGGCTTCAGCATGTTGCCGGCATCCATCGCGCCTTCGGCCTTGCCAGCACCGACGAGGGTATGCAGTTCGTCGAGAAAGACGATGTAGCGGCCCGGATCCATCGCCAGTTCCTTCAACACGGCCTTGAGCCGCTCCTCGAACTCGCCGCGATACTTGGCGCCGGCCAGCAAGGCAGCCAGATCGAGCACCAGCACCTTCTTGCCCTTGAGCGTCTCGGGCACTTCGTCGTTGATGATGCGCTGCGCCAGGCCTTCGACGATGGCGGTCTTGCCGACGCCCGGCTCACCGATCAGCACCGGATTGTTCTTGGTGCGGCGCTGCAGGATCTGGATCGAGCGGCGGATTTCATCGTCGCGCCCGATCACCGGGTCGAGCTTGCCGTCGCGCGCACGCTCGGTGAGATCCAGGGTGTATTTGGCGAGCGCCTCGCGCTGGCCTTCGGCCTCCTGCGACTGCACGTTCTCGCCACCACGCACTGACTGGATGGCCTGCTCCAGTGCGGCTTTCTGTGCGCCATGCTGCTTCAGCAAGCGCCCGGTCTCGCCCTTGTCGTCCAGCGCCGCCAGCAAAAACAGCTCTGAGGCGATGTAGGCGTCGTTGCGCTTCATCGCCTCCTTGTCGGTCAGGTTCAACAGGTTGTTGAGATCGCGCGAAATGGTGACCTCGCCGCCCTGCCCTTCCACCTTGTGCAGGCGATCCAGCGCCTGGGTGAGCGAGGCTTTGAGGGCAGGCACCTGCACGCCCGCGCGCGACAGGATCGACGCTGCACCGCCGCCCTCCTGATTCAGCAGGGCCAGCAACAGGTGCTGCGGTTCAATATAGGCATGGTCGCCGCCGACGGCCAAGCTTTGCGCATCGGAAAACGCCTGTTGAAACTGGGTGGTGAGCTTGTCAAATCGCATAGTGGGGCCTCGTGCTTAAGGTATATTCGTTGACATCCAAGTAGTGGCATTTCGGTTGATTTCAACCCACCGTGTCTTAATTTAACGCTGCACCTTAATTTAGCCCGCCATGTCTGAATTGATAGATTCCGCCGTTGAACTCGATGTCGCCCGCGCACTGGACGAGGATGTCGGCAGCGGCGACCTCACTGCCCGGCTGATACCCGCCACGCAAACCGCCCACGCCCGCGTCATCACCCGTGAAACTGCTGTCATCGCGGGGCGGCCCTGGTTCGATGCCTGTTTCCGCGCGCTCGACCTGGGCTGCACCCTCGACTGGCAGGTCAAGGAAGGCGATACCGTCGAAGCCGGCAGCGTGCTGGTCGAAATCTCGGGCAATGCCCGCGCCTTGCTGACTGCCGAGCGCCCGGCGCTGAATTTCCTGCAAACCCTGTCGGCCGTGGCAACGGCCACCCGGCCCTATGTCGAGGCCGTGCGCGGCACCCGTGCCACCATCCTCGACACCCGCAAGACCCTGCCTGGCCTGCGTATCGCCGAAAAATACGCGGTGCGGGTGGGGGGCGGGCAAAACCAGCGGGTGGGGCTATATGACGGCATTCTGATCAAGGAGAACCACATCATGGCGGCAGGCGGCATTGCGCAGGTACTGGCGGCGGCGCAGGCACTGGCAGAAGGCAAGGTCAGCGTGCAGATCGAGGTGGAAAACCAGGACGAACTCGAACAGGCGCTCGCTGCGGGTGCGACTCTCATCCTGCTCGACAATTTCAGCCTGGATGACATGCGCCGCGCGGTTCAACTCGCCCACGGGCGCGCCCTGCTCGAAGCCTCCGGCAATATCACGCTGGACACGGTGCGTGCGGTCGCCGACACCGGAGTGGACCGGATTTCCATCGGCGGCCTGACCAAGCACATCCGCGCCGTGGATTTGTCGATGCGCATCGATACCCATGCCTGAAATCGTTCGGGTGCGTTATGACGATGCACGGCACGCGGACGCTCTGATCGCCCTGCTGGACGCGTATGCACGCGACCCGGCTGGCGGCGGCGAGCCGCTGAGCGATTTTGCCCGCGGCAATCTGATTGCTGCCCTCGCCGCCCGGCCCTTTGTCTTCAGCGTGCTGGCGTTCGACGATGGCACGCCAATCGGTCTCGTCAACGCCATCGAAGGCTTCTCCACCTTTGCCTGCCAGCCGCTGGTCAATGTGCATGACGTGGTGGTCCTGCCCGGCCACCGTGGGCGCGGCATTGCGGCCCAGATGTTTTCGGAAATCGAAGCCATTGCACGCGAGCGCGGTGCCTGCAAGCTCACCCTGGAAGTGCTGGAGGGCAATGCCGCGGCCCGGACGCTGTATCAACGACTGGGCTTCACTGCCTATCAACTCGACCCGACGATGGGGCAGGCGCAGTTTCTGCACAAATGGTTGGAATGAAGCGCTTCTTATCCGGATTGTGGCTGGTCGCATGGCTGCTTGGCTTACACCCAGCATGGGCCGAATCTCCCGCCATCGCCCCGGCGATGGTACTGGCCGAAGTGTATGAAGCGCATATCGACGTCACCCGCTACTGGGTCAGCGAGAAGTTCGACGGTGTGCGTGCGCAGTGGGACGGCCACACACTGCGCTTTCGCAGCGGCGGTGTGGTGCCGGCGCCGACATGGTTCACCGCAGATTTTCCGGCCGTGCCGTTGGACGGTGAATTGTGGATCGCACGCGACCAGTTTGATCGGCTGTCGGGCACGGTGCGCCGGATCGAGCCGGTGGATGCCGAATGGCGGCAGGTACGCTATCTGGTTTTTGAATTGCCGGACGCAGCGGGTGACTTCAGCACCCGAATTCAGCAGATGCAGGCGTACATTTCGCAGGCCAATGTGCCCTGGCTGCAGGGGGTCGAACAAACGCGCGTAGCCAGCCACGCCGAACTGAAAACACGGCTCGATGCCATCGTGCGTGCTGGCGGAGAAGGTTTGATGCTGCATCGCGCCGACGCACCCTATGTGACTGGCCGCAGCGACGTCCTGTTGAAGCTGAAACCCTGGCTGGATGCCGAAGCGGTCGTCGTGGGGGTCACGCCGGGCAAGGGAAAGTATCAGGGCATGACCGGTGCGCTGACGGTGGAAAGGCCGGACGGGAAGCGCTTCCGGATAGGCAGCGGCCTGAGCGATACCGTGCGCCGCCAGCCGCCCCCCATCGGCACGCGTATCACCTATCGCTATCAACATCTGACCAAAAACGGCCTGCCGCGCTTTGCGCGTTATCTGCGTATACGGGAAGACTTTTAGGCGTCAGCCAGCCAGATCAGCGAAGCCATGCGTCCGGTCACGCCGTCACGACGATAGGAATAGAAGCTGTCTGCCTCACTAAACGTGCAGCGGCCACCACCGAACGTCGCGTGCACGCCGGCGTGTCCCAGGCGAATGCGCGCAAGCAGGTACATATCAGCCAGCCATTTGGAGGCGGTGCCGGTTGAAGGATGCGGCACGAAGGCGTCG
>JBFHQA010000177.1:0-4462 GCA_041592455.1 Thiobacillus sp.
CTTTACCGACGCCGAAGGCGATTTCCCCAAGATGCCGCCCAACTACCCCGTGATCTGGCTGGTCAAGGGCAAGGGCGAGGTGCCGTGGGGCGAGCGGGTGCAACTGAATTGAACGACGCAGACATTTCATCCAGCCGGGTACGCAGTTTTCTGTTCGAGCAGCTCGACATCCGCGGCGCCTGGGTCCAGCTCGGGCCCGCCTGGCGCGAGATGACGGCAGGTCGCCATTACGCCGAGCCCGCCCTCGAGCTGCTGGGCCAGCTTGCCGTGGTGACGACGATGATCACGGCCAATCTCAAGCAGGCCGGGCGGCTGACCTTCCAGCTGCGCGGCGAGGGTGCCGTATCGCTGCTGGTGATGGACTGCGACGAACAGCTGCGCCTGCGCGGCATGGCCCGGGCCGAGCCCGATCTCGTCGCGGGCAATGTGCCCGCCCTGCTGGGCGAGGGCGCCATGACCCTCACGCTCGATACGGCCGACATGCGCCAGCCCTACCAGAGCCACGTGCCCCTGCAGGGCGACACCCTGGCCGATGTCTTCGAGCATTACCTGGCCCAGTCCGAGCAGTCGCCCACCCGCCTGTGGCTGGCGGCCAGCCAGGACATGGCCGCGGGACTTTTCCTGCAGGCGCTTCCGGGCGCGTCCCTGCGCGACGCCGACGGCTGGAACCGCGTGCAGATCCTGGCCGACACGGTGCGGCCCGAAGAACTGCTCGGACTCGGCTCGATCAAGCTGATCGAACGCCTGTTTCCGGAAGAGGACGTGCGGGTGTATGACCCGCGCCCGGTCAGCTACCATTGTCCGTACGACCCGGCCAAGATCTATTCGATGCTGAAAAGCGTCGGCCAGGCCGAATGCGAGTCGATCATCGCCGAGCAGGGCGAGATCCGGGTGCACGACGATATCTGCAACCATGAATACGTGCTGGATGCGGCCGACGTGGCCGCACTTTTCAAATCACACTGAAAGGAAGCCGATGCGAGCAGGATGGATGATGTTGGGCGTGCTGGCCATGGCGGGCAGCGCGCTGGCCGACGGCGAGCGCTACCAGGCCTTGCCGCTGGCGGGCGGTGAGAGCGGACGAGGCGGCGGGCGCGCATTCATCCTCGATACGCGCGAGGGCCATGTCTGGATCTGGAGCGAGAACGAGCTGATCACTGCGCCAGACGGGCGTCGGCGCTATGGGTCGGGCTTCATCTATCAGGGCAGGTTGCGGCCGGGAAGCGAACCCGGGCAAGTGATCGATCAGCAGGCCAGGTAGGCTCTGCTCGCCTGCCTGGGGCGTCCGGTAGGGCGCCCCAAGGGCGATTGTGCCGCGGTTGCATTTAAGACTGCCCCGATCCGTGCCGATAGGTGCATATGCCGATCAGGCCAACCGACACGCCCACCTGAACTCTTCATGCTGACAGATACGCCCGCCTCCGCTGCCAAGCCGCGCTCCGCTCCCCAGAAAATCCGGCTCGGCGACCTGCTCGTCGAACAGAAGGTGATTTCCAGCGCAGACCTGGAAATCGCGCTCGCCACGCAGAAAAAGAGCGGACGGCGCCTGGGTCGGGTCATCGTCGACAGCGGCATGGCCGGCGAGAATGATATCGCGCAGGCCCTGGCGCGCCAGCTGGCCATTCCCTTCGTCGACCTGCGCAAGATCAGCCCGGATGCCAGCGTGCTGCAGATGATGCCGGAAACACAGGCCCGCCGCTTCCGTGCCATTCCGTTGGCGCGCAAGGACGGCGAGGTCTTCGTCGGCATGGCCGATCCCACCGACCTGACCGCCTACGACGAGGTGTCGCGCCTGTTCCAGGGCGGCATCCAGCTGGCCGTGGTGGCGGAGGGCGACCTGCTGGCCGCGATCGACCGCGTGTACCGCCGCACCGACGACATCCACGGCCTGACCGAGGAACTGGCACGCGACATGGGCGAGACCCAGGCCAGCATTATCGGACTGGAAGCGCTGGGCGAGGGCCAGGCCGATGCACCGGTGGTGCGATTGCTGCAAACGCTGTTCGAAGATGCCTTGCAGGTGAATGCCTCCGACATGCACATCGAGCCGCAGGAAAAGCACCTGGCGATTCGCTTCCGCATCGATGGCGTGCTGCATCCGCAGACGCAGGCCGACCTGAAGATTGCCCCGGCGCTGGCCCTGCGCCTCAAGATCGTGTCCGGCCTCGATATTTCCGAAAAGCGCCTGCCGCAGGACGGCCGCTTTGCGGTCAAGGTGCGCGGCAAGACCGTCGATGTGCGCCTGTCCACGATGCCGACGCAGTACGGCGAATCGGTGGTGATGCGCCTGCTGAGCCAGGGCGACGACCCGATCACGATCGACGGCCTGGGCATGCCGCCCGGCATGCTGGATCGCTTCCGCACCATCCTGCATCGGCCCAACGGCCTGGTGCTGGTGACCGGCCCCACCGGCAGCGGCAAGACCACCACGCTCTATGCGGCACTGGGCGAGCTCAACGATCCCGGCACCAAGATCATCACCGTCGAGGACCCGGTCGAATATCGCTTGCCCGGAATCAATCAGGTGCAGGCCAACGACAAGATCGACCTGACGTTTTCCCGCGTGCTGCGCTCGATCCTGCGCCAGGATCCGGACGTGATCCTGGTCGGCGAGATGCGCGACTCGGAAACCGCGCAGATCGCGCTCCGCGCGGCCATGACCGGCCACCTCGTGCTGTCGACCCTGCACACCAACGATGCGGCGTCCACTCCGGTGCGCCTGCTCGACATGGGCGTGCCTGCCTTCATGGTGGCCACATCGGTACAGGGCGTGCTTGCCCAGCGGCTGGTGCGCAAGGTGTGCAGTCATTGCAAGACGCCGCACAGACTCACGCCGCAAGAACAGGTCTGGCTCAGCCGGGCAACCGGCGGCGATGCTTCCGGGGAGGGGCTTGTCTCCGGAGCAGGCTGCGATCGGTGCCATGGCACCGGCTATGCCGGACGCCAGGCCATCCATGAATTGCTGGAAATCAACTCCACGCTGGCCGAGACGCTGGCGCGCAACGATCCCGCCCAGTTCGTGCTGGCCGCGCGCGCTTCGCTGGCAGGCCAGACCCTGCGCGACCAGGCGATCGCCGCGGCGCGCGCCGGCTCGACCTCGCTCGCCGAAGCCATGCGCGTGAGCACGCAGGATGAAGGCAGCTGATGGCGCGCTTTGCCTATACCGGCCGCACCAAGGCGGGCGACCCGGCGCAGGGTTTCCTGGAAGCGGACAGCGCCACCGACTGCGCCAGCCGGCTGCTGCAGTCGGGCGTGTCGCCGGTCAATATCCGTGAAACCGCCCAGGCCGAGCGGCGTGACTCGAAGTCCGTTCAACTGGACCTGTTTGCCCCGCGGATCAGGCCGATCGACGTGCAGCTGTTTTCGCGCCAGCTCTACACGCTGATGCGGGCAGGCGTGCCCATCCTGCGCTCGCTGGCGGGCCTGATCGAATCCTCGACCAATGCCACGTTTGCGCGCGTCATCCAGTCGCTCAAGGAATCGCTCGAAGCCGGCCGCGACCTGTCGACCGCGATGCGCCAGCACCCGGAGGCCTTCTCGCCGTTCTATGTCGCGATGGTGCGGGTGGGCGAGGCGACCGGCCGTCTCGACGCGGTGTTCCTGCAGATGTTCAACTACCTCGAACTCGAGCGCGAAACCCGCGCACGGATCAAGGAGGCCCTGCGCTACCCGACCTTCGTGCTGATTGCCATGGTGGCGGCGATCGCTGTCATCAACGTATGGGTCATCCCGGCGTTTGCCAAGGTGTATGCCGGCATGAACGCCGAACTGCCGCTGATGACGAAAATCCTCATCGGTTCGTCGCGCTTCACCATCGAATACGGCTGGTTCATATTGGCCGGCATCGTGCTGGCGATCGCCGGCTTCAGGCTGTGGCGGGCGACGGACGACGGGCGCATGGTCTGGGACCGTTTCAGGCTGCGCGTGCCGATCACCGGGACGATCGTGCTGAAGAGCACGCTGGCGCGCTTTGCGCGCACGTTCTCGCTGTCGCTCAAAAGCGGCATCCCGGTCGCGCAGGCGCTGTCGGTCGTGGCCGAGGTCACCGACAACGCCTGGGTCGCCGCGCGAGTCGAGCAGATGCGCAACGGCATCGAGCGCGGCGAATCGATCCTGCGCACTGCCAATTCTGCCGGCGTGTTCAACCCCGTGGTGCTGCAGATGATCGCCGTGGGCGAGGAAACCGGCAGCATCGACGACCTGATGCAGGAAGTGGCCGACATGTACGACCGCGAGGTGGACTACGAGATCAAGACGCTGGCTGCCCGCATCGAACCGCTGATCATTGTCGCCATGGGCGGCATCGTGCTGGTGCTGGCGCTCGGCGTGTTCCTGCCGATGTGGGACCTGGGCAAGGCCGCCATCCAGTGAATCGAGACAACAGACTCGATTTTCTCTCAAGTTCCGCTGCTTTGGGTCGTTAAGGACTTGCATGCGCTGCCCTGGCTTCAGGGCGCGTACC
>JBFHQA010000178.1:0-4398 GCA_041592455.1 Thiobacillus sp.
TCACCCTCACGATTGAACCCGAAAAAATCCGGGGTGCACACGGCTCCATACGCCTTGGCGACCTGCTGCGTTTCGTCGAGCACGTAGGGGAACGGGAAACCAAACTCCGTGGCTATGTTTTTCATGTTGTCGAAGGAGTCTTCGGCGTATTCAGTCGGATCGTTCGACATGATGGCAATGGCATGAATGCCATGCGCCTTGAGTTCGGCCAGATCACGCACCAGACGCGGGCGGATGGCCTTCACATACGGGCAATGGTTGCAGATGAACATTACCAGCAGGCCGTTCGGTCCCATTGCCTCGCGCAAGGACCAGACCTTGCCGTCGACGCCGGGCAGGCTGAAATCAGGGGCTTTCCAGCCAAAATCGCACACCGGGGTGGTAAGGGAAACCATGGCACACCCTCCGCAAAAACACAGAATATCCGCTGCATAATAGCAAGATGTCTGCCCCACGCTTCTATCTCGACCGGCCGCTCGCGCCGGGCGCCCGCTTCAGCCTGCCGCCCGGTCCGGCGCGACATGCCGCGCGCGCCTTGCGCCTGGCAGTTGACGACGCCATCACCCTGTTCAACGGCCGGGGCGGCGAATATGCCGCACGCATCGAGCGTATCCACAAGGACGAAGTTGCGGTCAGCATCAGCGGCTTTGTCGATAGCGAATGCGAATCGCCCCTGCGCGTGATGCTGGCGCAGGGGATATCGAGCGGCGAACGCATGGATTACACGCTGCAGAAAGCGGTCGAACTCGGCATCACGACGATACAGCCGATTGCCGCCAAACGCAGCGTGGTCAAGCTGGTGGGCGAGCGGGCCGACCGTCGCGTGGCGCACTGGCAAGGGGTGGTCGCCAGCGCCTGCGAACAATGCGGGCGCAACCAGGTGCCCATCGTGGCCGCCCCGCTGACGCTGGCTGCGTGGCTCGGCCAGCATGGTGCCGGACGGCTATTGTTTCTGTCGCCACAGGCCGAGTCACGACTGGCTGATCTGCCCGCGCCCACCGCAACGGATTGTCTGGTGGCCGGACCCGAGGGCGGATTCGAAGCCGACGAGATCGCCGCACTGCTCGCAGCCGCCGCCATCCCGGTTCGGCTGGGCGCGCGCGTGCTGCGCACCGAGACGGCAGCGCTCGCCGCGCTGGCGGCGATGCAAACCCTGTGGGGCGATTTCTGAGGGCGCAGCAACCTATTCCGGTCACCGGCCCGCGGCATTTCAGCGATGCAACAGGTTTCCATTTTTTCTCGGCATCCTGGACAGGACGCCTGCGTGAGGCGAGGTTTTTTCGGTATCCTTCGGATACCTCCGCCCTGATCAGGTCACTCCATTGAAAGACACCACCCATTTCGTTCACTGGTTTCGCTCCGCCGCACCATACATCCACGGATTTCGCGGCAAAACCTTCGTCATCGCCTTTGGTGGCGAACTGGTGGCGGACGGCGACTTTGTCCAGCTGGCGCACGACGTCAACCTGCTCAACAGCCTGGGCGTACGGCTGGTGCTGATCCATGGCGTGCGGCCGCAGGTGGAAGCGCGGCTGACCGAAAACGGCACCGCGCTCAACTATGTCGGCGGCCTGCGCGTCACCGACGATGCGGCGCTGGCGTGCGTCAAGGAAGCGGCCGGCACGGTACGGGTCGAGATCGAAGCCCTGTTGTCGCTGGGACTCGCCAACACACCGATGGCTGGCGCCGATATCCGGGTGGCCTCGGGCAATTTCGTCACCGCGCAACCGCTGGGCGTGCGTGACGGCGTGGACCTGCTGCACACCGGCGAGGTGCGCAAGATCGATGCTGCCGCGATCCGGCGGCGTCTCGACCAGCACGACATCGTGCTGCTGTCACCCATCGGCTATTCGCCGACCGGCGAGATTTTCAACCTCAGTCTGGAAGACGTGGCCACGCAGGCTGCGATCGAACTGGCGGCGAACAAGCTGATTTTCCTGATGGAAACCGAGGGCGTGCCGGGAAAAGGGCGCACCATCCACAACGCGCTTACCGTCAACGAGGCACGCCAGGTGCTCGAGAAATCAGGGCGCGGCAGGGCACGCGCGCTGCCGGAAGACGTGGCCTACTACCTGCCCTGCGCGATTGCCGCCTGCACCCAGGGCGTCAAACGCGCGCACCTCATCAGCCGCCATCGCGACGGCGCACTGCTGTCCGAACTGTTTACCCGCGAGGGGGTGGGCACGCTGATCACGCCGGCGCCGCTGGAAACCCTGCGCCCCGCCACCATCGACGATGTCGGCGGCATCCTCGGCCTGATCGAACCGCTGGAGCGCGACGGCATCCTGGTACGGCGCTCGCGCGAGTTGCTGGAAATGGAAGTCGAACGCTTTCTGGTGCTCGAATCGGACGGCGTCATCGCCGGCTGCGCCGCACTTTACCCGTTTCCCGAAGAGCGCGCGGCCGAACTCGCCTGCCTGGCGGTGTCGCAGGACTTCCGCGGGCGCGGATTCGGCGACCTGTTGCTGACCGAGGCCGAGAAAATCGGCAAAAAAGCAGGCTTCAAACAGCTGTTCGTGCTGACCACGCGCACCGAGCACTGGTTCGAGGAACGCGGCTTTGTCGACAGCAGCCCCGACCACCTGCCCAAGAGCAAGCAGGCGCTCTACAACTACAAGCGGAAATCCAAGGTCCTCAGGAAAACGCTGTAGGGGACCGCGATGCGGCCGGCACGTGCGCCTGTTTGCGCGTGCCGGCCGCAATACGCATGGGTGAGCGCTGCACCGCCCGCCCGGACAGACCACGATGCTAAAATGCCGGGTTTTTCCAGCTCCCCAGGTTCACTGCCGTGCTTACCGCTTCCAGCATCACCCTTCAATTCGCAGCCAAACCCCTGTTCGAGAACGTCAACGTCAAGTTCGGCGACGGCAACCGCTACGGCCTGATCGGCGCCAACGGCTGCGGCAAGTCGACCTTCATGAAGATCCTCGCCGGCGAACTCGAGCCGACTGCCGGCAACGTCGCGCTCGACCCCGGCGAGCGCATGGCCTGGCTGCGTCAGGACCAGTTCGCCTACGAGGACCAGCGCGTGCTCGACGTGGTGATGCAGGGCCACGCCGAGATGTGGCGCGTGATGCAGGAAAAGGACGCCATCTACATGAACCCGGAGGCGAGCGAGGAAGACTATCTGCACGCCGCCGAACTCGAGGCCAAGTTCGGCGAAATGGGCGGTTACGATGCCGAGGCACGCGCCGGCCAGCTGCTGCTGGGTGTCGGCATCCCCACCGAGCAGCACAGCGGCCCGATGAGCGAAATCGCGCCGGGCTTCAAGCTGCGCGTGCTGCTGACGCAGGCACTGTTCTCCAACCCCGACATCCTGCTGCTCGATGAACCGACCAACAACCTCGACATCAACACGATCCGCTGGCTGGAGAACGTGCTGAACGAGAGCAAGGCGACGATCATCGTCATCTCGCACGACCGCCATTTCCTGAACCAGGTCTGTACCCACATGGCCGACCTCGACTACGGCACCATCAAGGTCTACCCGGGCAACTACGACGACTACATGCTGGCCTCCAGCGAAGCGAAGGCGCGCCAGGCCGCGGCCAATGCCCGCGCCAAGGACAAGGTGGCCGAACTGCAGGAATTCGTGCGCCGCTTCTCGGCCAACAAGTCGAAGGCGCGCCAGGCCACCAGCCGCATGAAGATGATCGACAAGATCAAGATCGAGGACTTCAAGCCGAGCTCGCGCCAGAACCCCTATATCCGCTTCGAGCCCGAGAAGGTCCTGCACCGCCGCGCGCTCGAGGTCGAGAACCTGAAGTTCGGCTACGACGACACCCCGCTGTTCTCCAACATGAACTTTTCGCTCGAGGCCGGCGAGAAGATGGCCGTCATCGGCGGCAACGGCGTCGGCAAATCGACGCTGATGAAGCTTTTGATGAGCGAACTGGCGCCGCAGTTCGGCGAGGTGAAGTGGAGCGAGAACGCCAACATCGGCTACTTCTCGCAGGACCACGTCGCCGATTTCGACAGCGACAAGAACCTGACCGACTGGATGCACCAGTGGACGCAGCCCAGCGACGACGAGCAGGTGCTGCGCGGCATCCTCGGACGCCTGCTGTTCTCCGGCGACGACGTCAAGAAATCGGTGCGCGTGCTGTCCGGCGGCGAGAAGGGGCGCATGCTCTACGGCAAGCTGATGCTCGGCCGCCACAACGTGCTGGTGATGGACGAGCCGACCAACCACATGGATATGGAATCGATCGAGTCGCTCAACCTCGCGCTCGAGCTGTTCAAGGGCACGCTGATCTTCGTCTCGCACGACCGCCAGTTCGTTTCCAGCCTCGCCACGCGCATCCTTGAAATCACGCCTGACGGCGTCGAGTTCTACATGGGCACCTACGACGAATACCTGCATTCGAAGGGGCTGGAGTAAATCTTTTTCATCCGCGA
>JBFHQA010000179.1:0-4309 GCA_041592455.1 Thiobacillus sp.
AACTTCACCCGCGAAATGAAAAGCTTTCGCGAGCACGTCAGCGAGCAGTCGCTGAACGCCTTCAAGCACCAGCACACCGCCAGCACCGCGCACGCCCCCGACGCGCTGGCCGCCACCGCGCAACGCTACCTGGAAGGCCAGGGCTACAAGGTCAGGAGCGTGCCGCGCGAAGACGGCGTGCTGCTCGCCGCCAAGGCCGGCAGCTGGAATCGCCTCGGATATTTCCTGGCGCACTCGGCCATCGTGCTGATCTGCGTCGGCGGCCTGATGGACGGCAACCTGGTGTTCAAGGCCCAGCAACTGTTGGGATACAAGAAGATCGAGACGCGCGACATCCCGCAAAGCCAGGTGCCCGAGATTTCGCGGCTCTCGCCCGCCAACCTGTCGTTCCGCGGCAGCGTGCAGATCCCGGAAGGCTCCAGCGCCGACGTGGTGTTCCTGAACGTCGCCGACGGCTATCTGGTGCAGGATCTGCCCTTCACCGTCGGCCTCAAGCAGTTCCGCATCGAGCACTATTCGACCGGGCAACCGAAGAGCTTCGAAAGCGACCTCGAATTGTTCGACCACGCCGGCAACAAAATCCGCGAGGCGACGATCGCCGTCAACCATCCGCTGATCCACGACGGCATTGCCATTTACCAGGCCAGCTTCGCCGACGGCGGCACCCGTTTGACGCTGCGCGGCTGGAACCTGTTCGCGCCGACGGCGTCGTCGTTCGACGTCGACGGTGCGGTCCACCAGACCGCCACGCTGGCCAGCGCGGCGGGCGACCACACCCTCGAGTTCATCGATTTCCGACCCTTCAACATCGAGAACATGGGCGGCGAGATCGTCAGTTCGAGCGACACCATGAGCGTGCTCGGCGGCAGCCCGGTCAGCGACAACCGGCACCTGCGCAACGTGGGCCCGAGCTTCCAGTACAAGCTGCGCGACTCGCGCGGCCAGGCGCTGGAGTTCAGCAACTACATGCTGCCGCTGGAGCTCGACGGTCGCTGGTACCTGATGTCCGGCGTGCGTGCCTCGCCCAACGAATCCTTCCGCTACATGCGCATGCCGCTCGACGCCGACGGCAACATCGACAGCTTCATGCGCCTGCGCGGCGCGCTGCTGAATGCCGAGCTGCGCCCGGAGATTGCCGCCCGCTTCGCCCGCCAGGCGCTGCCGGAGAATGCCTGGGGCACCGAGATCGAAGACAAGCTGAAGTTCAGCGCAACGCAGGTGCTGGCGCTGTTTGCCGAAGGTGGCTTCGAGTCGCTGGGGCGCTTCATCGAGGAGAAGGTGCCCAAGGCCGAGGGCGAAAAGGCCGCCGGCACCTACCTGCGCATTCTCGAACTGGCCGCCTTCGAGGCCTTGCAGGTCTCCAACCGCCAGGCCGGCCTGCCCCCCCCGGCTCCGGACGACGCCACCGGCTGGCTGGTGCGCGACTCGCTCAACAGCATCAGCGACATGTTCGTCTATGGCGCGCCCATCTACCTGCAGCTGCTGCAGTACGACGAAGTCAAGGCAAGCGGCCTGCAGATGACCCGCTCGCCCGGCCAGAACGTGGTATATCTGGGTTCGCTGTTGCTGACGCTCGGCGTATTCTTCATGCTGTATGTGCGTGAACGCCGCGTCTGGATACGCGTCAAACAGGGATCCGCCCTGCTGGCGATGTCCTCTGCCAAACATACTATCGATTTCGAGAAGGAATTCGCCCAGCATGCCGAGGCACTGGATACGCTGGCGAAATAAGCTTCCGTACTGAGAAAACTTCCGGAGACGTCAACATGGAACTCGCACTCAACCAACCCGCCCCGCTGCTGAAGCGCCTGTCGTGGTTCGACTGGCTGTTCGCCGCCATCGTCACCGGCGGCGCCCTGTTCGCCCTGTCGCAGTACGGCGACTACATGGACATCTACGACAAGGCCATCTTGCTGGCTTCGATTCCCTCGCTGGCCGTGTTCGGCTGGTTCTGGAAGCCGTTCCGCCCGCTGTTCCTCGTGGTCGGCGCGATCAGCCTGTTCGCCATCAGCCAGTACCACGGCACCCTGGCGCGCATGGAGGAGGCGTTCTTCCTCAAATACCTGATCTCCAGCCAGGCGGCGATCATGTGGATGTGCGCGCTGTTCATGCTCGCCACGCTGGGCTACTGGGCCGGCGTGCTGGCGCGCTCCGGATTCATGCTGAAAACCGGCAGCGCGCTGACGTGGTCGGCCGTAGCGCTGGGCTGGATCGGCCTGATGGTGCGCTGGTACGAGTCCTACCTGATCGGCCCCGACGTCGGCCACATCCCGGTGTCCAACCTCTATGAAGTGTTCGTGCTGTTCTGCCTGATCACGGCGATGATGTACCTGTATTACGAGGCACGCTACCAGGCCCGGCAACTCGGTGCCTTCGTGCTGCTGGTGATCTCGGCGGCCGTGGGCTTCATCCTCTGGTACACCTTCGACCGCGGCGCGCACGAAATCCAGCCGCTGGTTCCGGCGCTGAAGTCGTGGTGGATGAAACTGCACGTGCCCGCCAACTTCGTCGGCTACGGCGCATTCTCGATTGCCGCGATGCTCGGCGGCGCCTACCTGCTGGCGCAGCGCGGCATCCTGGCCAGCCGCCTGCCGAAGCTCGAGGTGATCGACGACATCATGTACAAGGCGATCGCGATCGGCTTCGCCTTCTTCACCATCGCGACCATCCTCGGCGCCATGTGGGCCGCCGAGGCCTGGGGCGGCTACTGGTCGTGGGATCCGAAGGAGACCTGGGCGCTGATCGTGTGGCTGAACTACGCGGCCTGGCTGCATATCCGCCTGGTCAAGGGCCTGCGCGGCGCCATGCTCGCCTGGTGGGCGGTGGTCGGCCTGTTCGTCACGACCTTTGCCTTCATCGGCGTCAACATGTTCCTGTCGGGCCTGCATTCCTACGGCGAGCTTTGACCGGCCGGGGCCGCTCGGCATCGGGCGGCCCCCAGAAATGCGGCTAATGGTTTATAATTAAAAGCTAATATTTTACTTATAACCGATCCGACCCCCGGCCACACCCGTCGGTCACCTTCCGGAGATGCCCATGCCCCGTACCCTCGTCGCCCTCTTTCTCGCCCTGAGTGCAGGATTTTCGGCCAGCGCAGCCGCGCAAGCTCCCGCCAACCCCAACACGAACAACCCCTACCTGAGAAACGTGCCTCCGCCGGCACCCAGCCCGATCATGCTGATGCCCAAGGGCACCGGGGAACTGAAAAACCCGATCCCCTGGGCGATGTCGAAGATGCCTTCGGCCGACCAGAAAAAGCAGATGATGAAAACCATGCTGCCCTATCTGGCCAACATGGGCCTGAACATCCGGGACATCATGAACTACATGACGACCAAGTATCAGGTGAAGGAAGGCGTCAGCTTCGACGACGCCGTCGAGTCGATGAAGCTGCGCGCCAACGCGCTGAACCTCAAGCTGGTCGGACATTCCCCCATGTGGAAGGACATCCAGTCGGTCCTGGGCGATACCACGTCGCCGCGCATGGAAGTGTTCCACTTCTGCGACATCGCCGCCGGCCGCGAAATCATGAAGTTGGTGCCCGAGGCCATTGTCTACCTGCCTTGCCGCATTGCCGTGATGGAAGATGACAAGAAGAACATCTGGGTGCTGACTCTCGACTGGGACACCGCCTGGCTCGACAGCATCAACGGCTCGATGGGCATTACGCCTGAGCTGGCCAAGATGGCCATGGACATCCGCGACAAGATGGACAATGTCATGCGTGCCGGTGCCAACGGCGACCTGTAAGTCGAAATGCATCCAGCCTGGTGCCTTGGCCTTTGCCGGGCCAGGCACTAGACTGGATTGAAGCTACAAAGAATCAACAACACGATTGCCCGCTGACTTTCAGCACACTTTGCCGGCACACCGGCTCCCTTTTGGAGGTTCACCATGAATTCACGCAAACTTGCTCTTGTCGCCGCCCTGCTGGCAACCCCCGCCGCTCATGCCCAGAGCATGGAACACATGATGAACCCCATGGCCATGATGGGGCCGATGATGGCGCCCATGGGCATGATGGGTCCGATGATGGGCGGCATGACCCCGATGATGGGCTCGATGATGGCACCAATGGGCATGATGGGTCCGATGATGCAGCAGCCCATGGGCATGATGGGACCGATGATGGCACCGATGGGGTCCATGGCCCAGCCGATGAACATGATGGGTCCGATGATGCAGCAGCCCATGGGCATGATGGGACCGATGATGGCGCCGATGAGCGGAATGATGGCGCCTCCTCCTGCCGCCAAGGAGGCCGAAGAGAAGCCTGCCGCTCCTGCCGCGCCCGCGAAGTAGGCGAAGT
>JBFHQA010000180.1:0-4212 GCA_041592455.1 Thiobacillus sp.
CCAGCACCTGAAAGGCGCCGAAACCAACAGCGGCGATCCGGTCCTCAACATCAACCGTCGCACGAAGCTGTTCATGCGCGTGCCGAAGGCGCGCGTCGACGACATGCAAAAACTGGTCGGCCACCAGATCAAACTGGCCGGGCACGCACTCGAGATCGGCAGCTTCAAGACCCGCGCATTCAGCCCCTTCCCCAACATTTACGCGCACTTCGTTGACACGGGAAGCGTCACTGAAGAACAATTCGTCCAGGATGTGATGCGCGAACTGGACGGTCACTTCCAGTTGCGCTGCGGATTCATCTGCGGCAAGCAGCAAACCCTGCAAAGCGCATCCGGCCCGATCCATGGCTACAGTCTGATGCTGCACGATGTCCCGCCGCACAAGTCCCTGCAACTGCAGGACGAAGGCATGGGACGCAACCGTTTGTTAGGCTGCGGGATTTTCATTCCGCATAAATCCATCGCGCCGGTCGCACCGGCGATTTTGTAAAACTGTGCCGGTTGTTCCGGCGATTCTTTAGTACCAACCCGAAAGGAGAAAACATGTCTTATGTTGTAAACGGCGAAGAGCTCGAAACCGACGAAGAAGGCTTTCTGACTGAAGCCAATTTCAGCGACGACGTCGTACCCGTGATCGCCGAGTCCGAAAAACTCACCCTGACCGACCAGCACTGGCAGGTTGTCCGCTTCATGCGCGAGCGCTATCAGGAAGACGGGCAAACCCCCAACTTCCGCAACATGGTGTCGATGCTGACGGATGAAGACGACAGCGTGGACTGGAAGAAAGTTCTGTACGAACTCTTCCCCCTGCAACCCAACCGCCAGTCCGCCAAGGTGGCCGGCCTGCCCAAGCCCTTCGGCAAAGGCGGCTACTAAGTAGCGCGGGGGCGGGGAACGCGCATCACTGGCGTGCTTTCGCCCCCTTCACAGAGCGTCTACCTGATATATGTCCAGCACTGTTGTATCCACCGAATCTCTCGCCAGCCAGCTTGATAATCCGAACTGGGTGGTGATCGACTGCCGCTTCACGCTCACCGACACCGAAGCCGGTCGCAAGGCCTATGAAGCGAGCCACATTCCCGGCGCGCGCTATGCGCACCTGGACAACGACCTGTCCTCGCCCATCACGCCCACCAGCGGACGCCATCCCCTGCCCAACCTGGCCGAGTTCTGCTCGAAGCTGGGCGCGTGGGGCATCACGCCCGATTCGCAGGTGGTCGTATACGACGACAGCTTCGGCTCGATGGCCGTCCGCCTGTGGTGGCTGTTGCGCGGCCTGGGCCACCAGAAGGTCGCCCTGCTCGACGGCGTGCTGCCTAAATGGGTGCGCGAAAAGCACCCCATGACCGACGCGCCGCCCGCCGTTACCGCAACCGTCTACCCCTGCCCTGAGCGCCCCGAGTGGGGCGTCGATGCGGCAGTCGTCGACAGCATCCGCGAAAGCACGTCGCACAAGCTCGTCGACGCCCGCCCCGAGCAGCGGTTCAGCGGCGAACGCGAACCGCTCGACACCGTGGCCGGTCACATTCCTGGCGCGATCAACTGGGTGTTCGAGGAGAACCTCGACCTCGACGGCACCTATCTGCCGGCCGACGAGTTGCGCGAAAACTTTGCCCGGCTGCTGGGCGACGTGCCGCCGCAAAACGTCGTGCACACCTGCGGCTCAGGCGTCACCGCCTGCCACAACATCCTGGCAATGGAAATTGCCGGCCTGTCCGGCTCCAGGCTTTACCCAGGCTCATGGAGCGAGTGGATCCGCGATCCGCATCGCCCGGTCGCCACAGGAGACGTCGCCTAAGCGACCTAAAGGAGTACACCCATGGTCAAACCCGTCAAAGTCCGCACCGTCTGGTTCAAGAAGGACGGCGAGCGCAGCCCCGAAGAAATCGCCACGGCCGTCGCCACGACGACCTGGCGCGTCGCCGACAAGGCGGTCGACAACCTCGGCCGTGAGAACTACGACATCATCACGCCGGCGCGCGGCTTCAAGCTGATCGCCGAGTTCGTGGCCTTCCTCGCGCATTACTGCGACCGCATGGCCTACGCCACGCTGTCGCCCGAACGCCGCGTCGCGGTGCTGCAGGCGGTATCCAAGCGGCTCGGGGAAATCATGCAGGAAAACATTATCAGCACGGTCGGACCGGACGGCAACCGCGATTTCAAGGCTGAATTCATCGACTTCCTGAACCGTCGCTTCGAAGACTATTCCGCATTCGAATTCCCCAATGAGGAAAAGGCCAGCTTTCCGGCCCTGCGCTTCCTGAGCCTGCAGATCCGCGAGGAAATGGGCGACAACGACAAGACCTGGATCATGGACCAGATCATGGACATCGAGATGCCCGAGATGATGGGCACGGTCCGGAAGAGCTTCATGGGCCTGCTGTCCGATTCGCCGGTCAAGCGCGGCTTCGGTTCGCCCGACATGCTGCCGCCCGAATAACGCCTTGTCCGCATCGCCTTTCGACCTTGCCAACGAATCGGCCTACCGGGCCTGGCGCGACGCCAGGCTCGCGGCCTACCCGCGGAGCGTCGACGAACTGGTCGTGACGCTGGACGATCCGCGGCAGCTCACCCAGGCCGAGATCGAGGCGCTGGAAGCCCGCTGCGCGCGGGCCAACATGGCCATCTACCATGCGCCCGGCCAACCCGCCGCCGACAAGTCCTTCCCTCACCAGCTCGCCCGGCAACTCGGCCTGACACGCCTGGAGGGCAACTACCTCGCCGACGAAGACGGACTGTCCAGCATCACGCCTGCGGACGATGAAAACCGCGGACGCGGCGAGTTCATTCCCTACACCCACAAGTCGATCAACTGGCATACCGACGGCTACTACAACACGCTCGACCGTCGCATCCTCGGCATGACGCTGCACTGTGCCCAGGATGCCGAATCCGGCGGCGAGAACGCGCTGCTCGACCACGAGATCGCCTACATCCAGCTGCGCGACGCCAACCCGGATTTCATCCTGGCCCTGATGCAGCCGGACGCGATGACCATTCCTGCCCGCATGGATGACGACAATATCGCCCGTGCCGAGCAGAGCGGTCCCGTATTCGCGGTCGATCCGCAAAAGGGGTTTCTTACCATGCGCTACACCGCCCGCACGCGTTCGATCGTCTGGAAGGACGATCCGCTCACGCAGACGGCCGTCCAGGCGCTGGCAGACATCCTCGCTCACTCGGAATACATCCTGACTGCCCGCCTGCGCCCCGGCATGGGGCTCATCTGCAACAACGTGCTGCACACGCGCACCGCCTTTGCCGATTCATCGGAGCATCGCCGCCTGCTCTATCGCGGCCGTTATTACGATCGCTTGCGCTTCGATTTACACAAAGCTCCCACGCACGCTAACTAGCGTGAGCGGGTAAAATAGCGGTCTTCATTAATCCGGCCATCTGCCGTCATGCAGCTTCTTGCCCTGGGGGTCAACCATCACACCGCACCGCTCGCGATCCGCGAGCAGGTGGCGTTCGGCCCCGAAAAGCTGGAGCAGGCGCTGCATGAGCTGACCCGCAGCCAGCGCGCGTCGGAAGTCGCGATCCTCTCGACCTGCAACCGCACCGAACTGTATTGCAACACGCCGTCGCCGGACGAGGTCTCGCAGTGGCTGGCCGATTTTCACCACATCGAACGCCGCGAGCTGGCGCCCTATCTGTATGCCCTGCCGCGCGACAAGGCCGCCCAGCACGCCTTCCGCGTGGCGGCCGGCCTCGATTCGATGGTGCTGGGCGAGACCCAGATCCTGGGCCAGATGAAGCAGGCGGTCGCCACCGCGGAAAAAGCCGGCACGCTCGGCCTGTTGCTGCACAAGCTGTTCCAGCGCACCTTCTCTGTGGCCAAGGAAGTGCGCACCAGCACCGAGATCGGCGCCAACTCGGTGTCGATGGCCGCCGCCGCCGTGAAGCTCGCCGAGCGCATCTTCCCCAGCGTCAGGGAGCAGGCCTGCCTGTTCATCGGCGCGGGCGAGATGATCGAACTGTGCATCACCCACTTCGCCGCGCAGCATCCGCGCAAGATGACCGTGGCCAACCGCACCACCGAACGCGCCCGCCCGCTGGCCGAGCGCTTCGGCGCCGGCGTGATCCCGCTGACGGCGCTGCCCGACGAGCTGCCGAGCTACGACATCATCATCACCTCGACCGCGAGTCCGCTGCCGATTCTCGGCACGGGCCTGCTCGAACGTGCGATCAAGCAGCGCCGCCATCGTCCGA
>JBFHQA010000181.1:0-4168 GCA_041592455.1 Thiobacillus sp.
ACCGCGCTGACGGTGGCGATGCAGAATTCCGGACGTTTTCCCAACATGGTGCTGCAGATGGCTGCGATCGGCGAGGAATCGGGTTCGCTCGACTCGATGCTGGGCAAGGTCGCGGATTTTTACGAAGCGGAAGTCGATGATGCCGTCGAAGCCCTCTCAAGCCTGATGGAGCCGATCATCATGGTCGTGCTGGGTACCCTGATCGGTGGCATGGTGGTCGCGATGTACCTGCCTATTTTCAAGATGGGTCAGGTCGTCTGATGGGGTTTCTGTCGACCGAACCAGCCCTGTTCACCGGGCTGGTTTTTTTATTCAGCCTGCTGATCGGCAGTTTCCTCAACGTCGTCATCCACCGGATGCCCCGGATGATGGAAAACGAGTGGCACGCACAGTGCGCGGAACTGCGTGGCGATACCCCGCCGGACTTGCCGCGCTACGACTTGTGGCTGCCGCGTTCGGCCTGCCCCAAGTGCGGGCACATGATTACCGCCCTGGAAAACATTCCGGTCCTGTCCTGGCTGTGGCTGCGCGGCCGATGCTCCGCCTGCGGCACGCCGATCAGCGCCCGTTACCCGATGGTGGAACTGCTGACGGCCGTGCTGTCGGCTGCGGTGGCCTGGAAGTGGGGCTTGACCTTGCAGACCGCCGGCGCGCTGCTGCTGGTATGGACGCTGGTGGCGCTGGCTTTCATCGATCTCGATACCACCCTGCTGCCCGACAGCCTCACCCTGCCGCTGCTGTGGCTGGGCCTGCTGTTCAACCTGAACGGCCATTTCGCAGCGCTGCCGGATGCCGTCATCGGCGCCATGGCGGGCTACGGGGTGCTGTGGTCGGTCTACTGGCTGTTCAAGCTGGCGACCGGCAAGGAAGGCATGGGCTTTGGCGATTTCAAGCTGCTGGCGGCGATCGGCGCCTGGCTGGGGTGGCAGATGCTGCCTGTGACCCTGCTGCTGTCGTCCGTGGTGGGCGCAACTATCGGCGTGGCGATGATCGTGTTCGTCAAGCATGATCGTCGCGTTCCGATTCCGTTCGGACCTTATCTGGCGGGCGGCGGCCTGGTCGCGCTGTTCTTCGGCGCGGACCTGACGCAGGCCTATCTCGCCCAGTTCTGATGCTGAGGGTCGGTTTGACGGGCGGCATCGGCACGGGCAAGTCGACGGTTGCCGATCTGTTTTCCGAGCGGGGCGTGCCCATCGTCGATACCGACCTGATCGCACGCCAATTGGTGGAGCCGGGCATGCCCGCGCTGGAGGCCATACGGGCGGCATTTGGCGAGAGCGTGATGCAGGCAGGCGGCGCGCTCGACCGTGCTGCCCTGAGAAAACGCGTGTTCGCTGACGCTTCGGCCCGCAAGCAACTCGAGTCCATCCTGCATCCGCTGATCCGCCAGGCGGTCAGGCAGGCGCTCGACGCACTGGATGCTCCCTACGTCGTGGTCGTGATTCCCCTGCTGGTTGAAACGGACGGATACGGCGGCCTGCTGGACCGCATTCTGGTCGTCGATTGTCCAGAAGACGTGCAGATCGCGCGCGTCATGGCGCGCAGCGGGTTGAGCCGGGAGGAGGTGCAAGCCATTCTCGACTCGCAGGCGAGGCGAAGCGAGCGGCTGGACGCAGCGGACGATGTGATCGCCAATTCGGGCTCGCCGGACGCCCTGCACGACACAGTCGCGCAGCTGGATACACGCTACCGGGCGCTGTCTGCACATTTGTCACCTTGATTTTCCGCATGAATCGGGGAGAATCGAAGGATTACAAAAAGTGCGTCTGGTGTGATCCATTACGAATATCCCCTGAGCGAACGCATCCGCACCCTGCTGCGGCTGGAAGACCTGTTCGATCGCTTCGATGCCTATACGGCGTCCGCCGAGGCGCATGCGCACCATGCGGCCCTGCTGACGCTGTTCGAGATGGCCGAAGTGGCTGCGCGCGCCGACCTCAAGTCCGACCTGCTGCAGGAACTGGACAGGCAGAAAAACACCCTCGCTGCCTTGCGTGGCAATCCTCAGGTCGAGGGGGGGACGCTGGAGACCGTTCTGTCTGCCATCGAGGCGGCGCACCAGGGGATCTATCTATTGCCCGGCAAGGTCGGCCAGCACCTGCGCGACGACGAGTGGCTGATGGCCATCAAGCAGCGCGCTGCCATCCCCGGCGGCATGTGCGAATTCGACCTGCCGTCCTACCATTACTGGCTGCATCGGCCTGCCGAGGATCGCATGCACCAGCTCAAGCGATGGCAGGAACCGTTCTCGTCCATCCGGTCGGCAGTCGAGATCGTGCTCGGACTGTTGCGCGACAGCGGCCAGCCTGAACTGCAGCACGCCAGCAATGGCAGCTACCAGCGCATGCTGGAGTCACGCAACCCTCAGCTGATCCGGATCACGCTGGTCGACACGCTGCCCTGCGTGCCCGAGATCTCGGCCAACAAGTACATGCTCAACATCCGCTTCGTGCATGCGGGGTCGGGACAGGTGCGGGCCTGTACCAACCAGTCGATCGACTTCGACCTGACGTTCTGCACCCTATGACCCCTCCGGACAAGCCCGCCGTGGTGGCGTGCCCCATCTGCGAAGCCGAAGTCGCCTGGACGCCGGAGAGCCGCTGGCGGCCTTTCTGCAGCGAACGCTGCAAGCTGATCGACCTGGGGCAATGGGCCACTGAAAAATACCGGGTGCCTGCGGTCGAGCAGGAACCCGAAGACGAGTCACCGCCGCCGCAATAAGGCTTACTTCTTGTAGGTCTTGACGCCGGACGGGGTGCCCAGCAGCAGCACATCGGCACCGCGACGCGCGAACAGGCCGTTGGTGACCACGCCCACGATATGATTGATCGCGGTTTCCAGCGAAACCGGGTCGACGATCGACAGGCCGTGCACGTCGAGAATGATGTTGCCGTTGTCTGTGGTGAAGCCTTCGCGCAGGCGGGGCTGGCCGCCCAGCTTGACCAGCTCGCGCGCGACGTACGAGCGCGCCATCGGGATGACCTCGACCGGCAGCGGAAACTGTCCCAGCACACCCACCAGCTTGCTTTCGTCGGCGATGCAGATGAACTGCTTGCTGCACGCGGCCACGATTTTCTCGCGCGTCAGCGCGCCGCCACCGCCCTTGACCATCGCGAAGTGCTCGGTGATTTCATCTGCGCCGTCGACGTAGATCTCGAGTTCACCCACGCTGTTGAGGTCCAGCACCTGGATGCCGTGGCTCTTCAGGCGTGCGGCCGTGGCTTCGGAACTGGCAACGGCGCCGTCGATGCGGCCCTTGACCTCGGCCAGCGCGTCGATGAAATAATTGGCCGTCGAGCCGGTGCCTACTCCGATGATGCCGCCCTTGGCATAATCCACCGCAGCACGTGCTACGGCTTGCTTCATTTCGTCCTGTGTCATGATGTCTTCGTCGTTTTGAATGCAGCCCGCTAAGATAGCGCATCGCCCCCTTTTTACAAACATTCTGTTCCAAGCCGCCATGAGCAAACCCGATGACTACCTCGAACGCATTCTGACCTCGCGCGTCTACGACGTGGCGGTGGAATCGCCGCTCGATGCTGCGCATAACCTGTCGCGCCGCTTCAATAATTCGATCCTGCTCAAGCGCGAGGACCTGCAGCCGGTGTTTTCCTTCAAGTGCCGCGGCGCTTACAACAAGATGGCGCGCCTCAAGCCTTCGCAGCTCGAGCGCGGCGTCGTGGCGGCCTCGGCCGGCAACCATGCGCAGGGGGTCGCGCTGGCGGCGCAAAAGCTCGGCGTGATGGCGACCATCGTGATGCCGGCCACTACCCCGCGGATCAAGGTCGATGCCGTGGCGGCGCGTGGCGCGCAGGTGATCCTGCACGGCGACAACTATGACGAGGCCTGCGAGCATGCCACCCAGCTCGCCAAGGAGGCCAAGGCGACGTTTGTCCACCCGTACGACGATCCCGACGTGATCGCCGGGCAGGGGACGGTCGCGATGGAGCTGCTGCGCCAGCACCCCGGACCGATCCACTCGGTCTATATTCCCGTCGGCGGCGGCGGCCTGATCGCCGGCATGGCGGCCTATATCAAGCGGCTGCGGCCCGAGATCAAGGTCATCGGCGTCGAGCCGGAAGACGCCGACGCGATGGCCCGCTCGCTGTGCAAGAAGGAGCGCGTCACGCTGCAGCGCGTCGGCATCTTCGCCGACGGCGTGGCGGTC
>JBFHQA010000182.1:0-4159 GCA_041592455.1 Thiobacillus sp.
GCTGCCGCGAAGGCTGTGCGCCAGCCTCAGGAGTTCGCGCAAGGCCGGAGCCGGATCGGCATCCATGCTGCAATTGATCCAGCACTGTTCGATGGCAGCCAGGCGCTGCGGTATGTGGCCGACAAACTCCCGGCGCAATTCCTCGAGTATCCTTGCAGCCTGCGAGACGTCGACCTTCATGTCATGCCTCCCTGGATAAGCACTGCGTGTCCTTGCCGGCCTGCTCCTGGCTGGCCATGCCCGATACCGCGCCAGGCGAATGCCTGTGCACCAGCAAGCAGCCAGGCGCGCTAATCGGCATGGGTCGCCTCTTCTACGCCGCTGCCGCGGGCCGCGTTTTCGTCCTGCGCCTCCACGGCCTTGTCCTGGTGCAGGGGCAATTCCACCCTGAATGCCGTTCCCTCCCCGACGCGGCTGCGGACGCTGATCTTGCCGCCATGCTTGCGGACGATGCCGTAGGACATGGACAGTCCCAGCCCGGACCCCTTGCCGACGGGTCGGGTCGTGAAGAACGGATCGAAAATGTGAGGCAGGACCTCGTCCGGAATCCCTTCGCCGGTATCCTCGATTTCCACCCAGGCCTGGTCGCCCGTTTGCCCGCTGCGCAAGGTGATCGTGCCGCCTGACTTCATGGCCTGGATCGCATTGTTGAGCAAGCCGACGAACACCTGGTTGAGTTCCGAGATATTGCATTCCACCTGGGTGTGCAGGCCGTAGTCGCGCCTGATTTCGACGCCCTTGGCGTACTCTTCTCCCAGCAGATCGAGCGTGCTGTCGAGGCTTTGCGACAGATCGACCAACTGCCACTCGGACTGGGTGTCGATCCGGGCGAAATTGCGCAGATCGCGAACGATCTTGCGGACCCGGTCGAGTCCGCCCCGGCATTCGTCCAGCAGGATCTGGCTGTCTTCCAGCACAAAGTCCAGGTCGGCCCGCTTGCGTTCGGCCACGATCTCGGTGCGAGTATCTTCGGAAAGCTGTGCCTCGAGCTTGATATAGAGCGCCAGCAGCGACTTCAAGGTCGCCAGGTAGCGTTCCATCGACGTCAGGTTGGACGTGACGAATCCGATCGGATTGTTGATCTCGTGCGCCATGCCGGCAGCGAGTTGGCCAACGGCGGCGAGTTTTTCAGACTGCATCAGGTATTGCTGTGCATCTTTCAACTGTTGGTGCAGGCTTTCCAGCTCGTTGTAGCTTTGCTGCAGCGCCTCCTGATTGCGCTCCCGGTCGACCAGGTCCATCTCGAGCTGGAGCTTGGCTTGTTCGAGATCGCGCGTGCGTTCGGCCACTTTTTGCTCCAGCAGGACATTGGCCTTTCGCACGGCCTCTTCCATATCCATGATGTGCGTAATGTCAGTGCGCAGGGAAATGTAGCGGTCGGGCACGCCGTCCTCATTCATCATCGGCACGATCGTGGTTTCCACCCAGTAGTGGTGGCCGGACTTGGCCCGGTTCCGTATCCGCCCATGCCAGACCTGGCCCGAACTGATCGTCTGCCACATGTCGCTGAAGAACTCCGGCGGGTGGGAATCCGACTTGACGATGCGATGATTCTGGCCGATCAGCTCTTCGCGCGCATAGCCGCTCACCTCGCAGAACTTGTCGTTGGCGTACAGGATGTTGCCGGCGGCATCGGCGATGCTGGCGATCGAATGCGCATCCGTGGCCTGCTGGCGGAACGCCAGGTCGCCAAGGGTCGCCTTCAGGTTCGCTTCGTTCTGCACGAACTGTCCGATCATGCGGTTGTTCCAGCGGTAGATCCTGCCGGCCACCAGGAATCCCACCCCGATGGACACCAGGGTCATCAGGAACATCATGCGGATGACACCCTGCTGCTGTTCCTGCGCCTCTTTCACCAGCCTCGCGTGCGCTTCGTAATGCACCTCGGTCCAGCGCATCAGGGTGTCGAGCATCCGGCTCTGGGCAGGAAGGGTCTCGTTGTGAAAAATGTCCGAGGCGTGATCCAGTTCGCCCTGTCGGGCCAGCGAAACGATCTTTCCGAACTGCTGGATCAGTTGACGTATCAACTGCATCTGACTGTCGAACAATGCCTTCTCCTGTTCGGTTTCAGTCAACTCGCCCTGCTTCTTCAGCGCCTCATTGGCGCCTCTGGCAAGCCCGTCGAATTCCAGCAATTTCGCGTCACGGTCGAACGGATCCGCGGTGGTCAGGATATCGCTCATCATCAAGGCTCGTTCGCGCGTAACCCGATTCATCGTGGAAATCGCCGTTCTCGCGCTCTGGTTTTTCTGCGTCACGTTTTCCAGCGTTTTCGCCATCTGGCGAAGCTCGATCATGCCGATGCCCAGCCCCACGCACATCAGCAGCAGCATGACCAGCAGCCCTACCAGCAGGGGGCGCGTCAGGTTCTCGGGCCGGGTGTCTGCAGTCTCCTGCGCCGAAGCGGAAGCTTGAGCGACTTTGCTCATTCGTCCTCCCCGTCTGGCCCGTTGACCGGCAGCGCGATGCGGAAGCGCGTTCCGCGCCCGACCTCGCTCTCCACCTCGATCCGGCCGCCATGCTTTTTCACGATGCCGTAGGAAATCGACAGCCCCAGACCGGTGCCCTTGCCCACCGGCTTGGTCGTGAAGAAGGGTTCGAATATCCGGCCGATGACCTCGGGGGGCATGCCACTGCCGGTGTCGGCGATCTCGACCCACACCAGGTCGCCTTCATGCCAGGTCTTGACGCTGACCTGGCCGTCCTTTTCGATCGCGTGGGCCGCATTGACCAGCAGGTTCATGAACACCTGGTTCAACTGGCCCGGCAGGCACCGTATCTCGGGGATGTCCTCGTAGGCCTGAACCACCTCGGCCTTGTATTTGAGTTCGTTGTGCACGATGTTGAGCGTGCGCGCCAGGCTGTGGCGCAAATCCACCCACTCCCAGTCCTCGCTGCTGCCCGCATGGGCGAAGTCCTTGAGGTCCTGCACGATCTTGCGTACGCGTTTCGTGCCCTCCTGCGATTCCGCCAGCAGCTTGGGGATGTCATCCAGCACGAAATCGATGTCGATGTCCCGCTTCGCCTGTTGCAGGCGGCTCACCTGTTCGGGGTCGGTGAGGCTTGCACTGGCTTCCTCATACGCATTCACCATGCGCAGGACATCGTCGAAATACTGGACCATCGAGGTCAGGTTGGAACTCAGGTAGCCGATCGGATTGTTGATTTCATGCGCCACGCCCGCCGTCAGCTGGCCGATCGAGGCCATTTTCTCGGACTGGACCAGTTGTTCCTGGGTGCGCTTCACCTCGTCGAAGGCCTGCTGAAGCGACTTGGCCTGCTGCTTCGATTCGGTGATATCGAGGTAGGTCACCACGCAGCCGTCATGCTCACGGATCGGGGCGGCATGCATCAGGTAGCATCGCTGATCGCCATCGCTGCTGCAAAAGGCGGTCTCGAGATCGAATATGGGGCACTGGCCATTGAGAACCGAGCGGAGTCCCGAGGTCGCTTGTGCGGCCAGGCTGTCACCCTGTCCGGCCAGCGCAAGCAGGGTGTCCAGGTAATTGTCGCCCATCCGGTAGCCCGACTTGTGCGGGGACTGCAGGACGCGGCATTCCCATGCCTGGTTGTGCGCGACGATGCGACCGTTTCGATCCAGCACGGCCAGATGGGACGGCAGGGCATCGATCACCGCCTTCTGCCAGGCGTGATCAGTTTCGCGCGGGCCGCCTGCGGCCGTGTCGGGCGCCTCGTCCTCGAGCGCACAATCCTGATTGTTGCTCACTCCCATGTCGTGTTTTCCATGTCCAACCGCCCCAAGGGCCATGCTCCGAAGCCGCGACGATCGGGCTTGCGGCATGAAGGGTGGGCGCTTCAAGTCTCCGCTCAAAGGCTCCCCACAGGGGAATACGGTGTTTTCAGGGCAAACTGAAGCGGCTACAAGGCGTTTTGGCTCTCCCGGGCAGCCTCGATGGCGCCTTCCAGCGCAGCAGAGCCTTCCGTCTGGTCGAGTCCCAGGCGCGCAAACACACCAGGCGCAATGGCAGGCGGCGTATCCCCATCGGGGGCGCTGAGTGCCCAGGCAGCATGGATCACGTCGACCAGTTTGAGACCGGGGTTGTCTGGCGGATTGGCGTGCAGCCGGATTGCCGTGCGAATGTCCTCGGGAAACCGCCAGTCGGCTGCGATGTCGGAACCCAGTTCGCAGTGGTCGAAC
>JBFHQA010000183.1:0-4100 GCA_041592455.1 Thiobacillus sp.
CGGCTTCGCTTCGGGCTTCCAGGCGCTCCAGGCGATGGTCCCGACCATGAACAGCGTGACGGCCCACAGGGCGATCAGGTCGCCTGTCCGGTTTTCCTTTGCGAGTTGCCATGAGGCCGCCATCAGCAGCAAGGCCGTGGCAAACATCCAGGCGGCCTGCCAAGTGGCGATTCTTCGGGGCGTGACCCATTCCCACAGCAGATACAGACGGCTGATGCGGTAATGCATCGAAGCCACCAGCAGGCCGGGGTTGAAACGCAATGCCCGGAAGAATTGAATCTTGAAGGCGCCGAGTACGCCGAGTATGGCCGATACCACGGCCCATTCGCTGGACCAGGCGGCTTGAGTGGCGGTGACGATCATGAAGTAGATCACGACGCCCGCCCCGCCGGTGAACAGCATGATGGCGAATGCCCAGGCAGATAGTCGCGCCAGCGACAGCAGGGTGTAGCGCCGGTAGTGCGTCAGTACCTCTTCGCGGATACGAGGGCCGGTTTGGGAAAAGTCTGCCAGCGACTTGATCAGAATCACCATCGTGCCGAATCCGGCTACGCCGAGGGCGGGCAGGAGGCCCGACCAGCGTGCATCGCCGCTGGCGAACCACGCGATCAGGCCACAGGCGACGGTCAGGAGGGCCAGGCTTTCGGTTCGCGTCGTATCCCGGTCGGGCGGCAGCGCAAGCCGCTTGCCGCGGTGTCCGGATTCGTGCCGCCCCTGTACCTCGCCCAATGCGGCCGCAGTACGGATCCAGAAGAAGCGCGTCTTGGGCCACGACAGGCTGAAGACGCTCTGCAGTCCATATTCGGCCACCTTGCGCCACATGTAGGCGGGAACGCGGCCGGCGCCGTAGATGCGGGCCGTGGAACGGGTGCGCTGGTAGCTTTTCTTCAGCAGATAGCCCAGCTTGAGCCTGTCGGTGTCGACGTAATGGTGCTGGATCAGGTCGGGAACGTACTGGCAGCGTTCGCCGCGCTGCATGGCCCGCAGGACGTACTCGCTGTCCTCGCCGCCGCCGAGGTCGTGCCCATGCGGTCCGAGCTCGGTGGAAAACAGCCCGGTCTGCTCGAACACGCGAAGGCGCACGACCAGATTCCCGCCTCCGGGGATCGGGCCTTCCTCCGGCGTGATCCGCTTGGGCTGGTCGCCCTGGTCGTAGCGGGGCACCGGCAGCGGGTAAATTCGGTAAGGGCCTTCATCGTGCACCCATTTCGGCTCGCTGCCATCCCAGTCCGGCAGGATGCGGCCGCAGTACAGGCCCGCCTCGGGCCAGGTTGTCGCGGCTTGCTCGATGGCAGTCAGATAGTGCGAGTCGACGCGGTGATCGTCGTCGACAAACGCCACCAACGGGGTGTCCAGCAGGGGAATCGCGGCATTCAGCGCGTGCGACTTGCCCGGCGCGGGCACTTCGATGAGCGTGAGGGGGAGCCCGTCGTGCTCGCGTTGGCGGGCTGTGTAGGCGTTCATGCGCGCGACGGTTTCATCGGTGCATGCGTTGGCGGCGACGAGTATCTTGACGGGCATCCCGGGCCGGTCTGCGGCATTCAGGGACGCCAGCACGCGGTCGAGCAGGTCGGCGCGGTTATGCGTGCAGATCAGGATGGTGAGTGCGTTCATGCCCGGGCCCGGTAGCCTTGCAGGGAACCCAGGGCATGCGCGGCGTTCATCGCCTGGCGCAGGGTGCCGGGCTGTCCGGATAGCTGCATTTTCAGGGTCTTGGCGGCCTGTCGAAGAAACTGCCCGACCAGGAAGGGGGGGACGCCGAGCAGGGTGCGTGCGTAATCCGGGAGCGCGTGCTGACCGGCCCGGACACCCGCCTGGTAGTGCAGCTTGAGAAAGTAGCTGCGCCGCAGCTTCCAGGCATCGACCGAGTGCAGGATGGCCATGTCCGGACGGTAACGGATCGGAACCTGGCGCGCCAGGAGCGAGCGGAACATCATGGCGTCCTCGCCGCCGCCCAGGCCGTTTCCCGAGCGGTTGTAGCGTGCGTCGAAACGCAGGGTGGGATCGTCTCGAAACAGCCGCATGTCGTAGGCGATATTGCCGCTCCAGACCGGCGTGGTGTCGTGCCGGATCCAGAACGCCTCATCGCCATGGTCCAGCCTTCCCAGGAAGCCCTCGAGTTCGGTGTCCATCCAGTCCGGCCTGACGTGTCCGGAATAGTCGACCCGGATGCGGCCGCCGACGCACTGCGCCTGTTCGATGGAGAGGGCGTCGTAGACAGCAGCCAGCCAGCCGGGTTCGGGCAACTCGTCGTCGTCGATGAAGGCCATGATGTCGCTGTCCAGTGCCTCGGCAATGGCACGGTTGCGCGCAGGCACGATACCGGGCTTGTCTTCGGTAACAAACCGCAAGGCAGCCCCGGGTTGCTGCTGCAGGGCACGCAGCACGTCCGACGTGTCGTCCCGGCTGTTGTTGTTGATTGCCAGGATGTCGAACGGGACCGGACAAGCCTGCTCCCGCAGCAGTCGAACCAGCCTGGATAGACGGTCTGCGCGGTTGTAGGTGCAAAAAGCGATGGTCAGCGCCGGCATGGAGTCAGATCCGGTTGCGGGCGCTGCGACGGTGGTCTATCCAGTCAACCAGCGACCTGAAAACCGGAGCAGGCAGGAGGCTCGACAGCACATATTTCGCATCGCGCACTTTCCAGATGCCATGTCTCAACGCCCGGCGAAACAGCCGCTGCGAAGAATCGATGTCGCGGCGCCAGTGGCAGCGATACGCCTCCGGCAGTAGCGATCCGTATACCTGGTCGTCGCGTTCGCCCGGGCTCAGGTGAGCTACCTGGTCCGGATGATGGCGAACAAAATCCTCTCGCACGGCCACGGCGTCGAAGACCTGCCGCCAGCGGGGGATGTGGGATTTCCCGCGCGGATATCTGCGGTAGAACGCAAGGGCCCGGGGCACCCGCACCACAGTCGGCTGGCTTGCCAGGGCTCTCAGCCACAGGTCGTAGTCCATCGCGGTGGGGCGTCGCTCGGAAAAGCCGCGCAGGGCATCGATCAACTGGCGTCGAATCAATACGCCATTGATGGGCCACGGGCAGGATTTCAGGAAGAGGGCCGCGGCATCGAGTTCCGCATAATTCGGGGGGATATGCGGTTGCGTGTTGGCGGCGGATTCCCCCACGTTTTGCCAGCCGCAATACGCCATGTCTGCCAGGGTCTCGGTCATGGCTGCGTGCATTTCGCTGAGCGCGTCGGGATGCCAGGTGTCGTCGGCGTCCAGAAACGCGACGAAGTTTCCGCTGGCGTGGGACAGTCCCGTGTTCCGGGCGGCGTAGGGGCCGCTGTTGGTCTGGTGCACCACCCGAATGCGTCCGGGGTGCCGGGCCGACATCTGCTCGATGATCTGGTTGGACCCGTCGCTGGAACCGTCGTCCACGACGATGAGTTCGACATGCGGATAGGTCTGCTGCAACACGCTGTCGATCGCCTCTTCCACATAGGGCGCGGCGTTGTAGCAAGGCATGACGACGGATATCAGTGCGGGGTCAAAGTTGTCCATTGGGAGTGTGCGGGGCCCTGTCTCGCAATCCAATCAGCCATCGATGCCATTGTTCGGGCAACCAGGCTGGCAGCATGTATGTCCAGTCCTTTAGTGTGCCATAGCCTTGTGTCATGACGACGCGAAATATCTGACGGGCAGCCGGAAGGTCGCGTTTCCAGTAGCGTTCGAACCCCTGGCCGAGCAGTTTCCCCAGGGTCAGTTCACGGATGCGTTTGCGGCCGAGTCGTTTGCTCAGGTCCGGGTGGGCACCCAGGAATTTCATCTGCGCCTGCCGGAGCTGCAATGCCGCTCGGGCATGATGGCTGGATGCCTGGCCGCCGTCATGAAAATGATAAAAGGCCAGCACTTCGGGAACCCGCACGATCGGTGCGTCCGTGGCCACGTTCAGCCACAGGGAAAAATCTTCAGCGTTCTTCAATTCGGGATCGAAGCCTTGGGCTGCCAGCACGCTCTCCCGCTTGACCAGCGCGGCATGGACAGGCCAGCGGCACCCGGTCAGCAGCGCTTCGGCCTTGCCGTCATGTTCATAATCCGGCGGGATGAATGGCTGGCCGCGCTCGTCTGCAAGCCCGAGGTTCTGCCATCCGCAATAC
>JBFHQA010000184.1:0-4073 GCA_041592455.1 Thiobacillus sp.
CACAGGCGACACAGGCGGCTTGGGTGGTCTAGGCGGCTCGTTGGGTGGCGGACTCGGCGGTTCGTCGGGTGGCGGACTCGGCGGCTCGGTGGGTACAGGCAGCACGAGCGGTACCAGCGGCACATTGACGTCCAGTATCGACCTGGGCGGGTCGGGCACATCGACCCCGTTCACCCTGAGCGCCACCGGCAACACGACCACCCTGACGGTCGGCGTGAGCACTGCCGATTCCTCGGCTGAGATCATCCAGACCTTGTCGCCGATTTTCCGGCAGCAGGGCGAAGCACTGACCCCCTTGGGCGAATTCCGCATCACCCAGCGGGGAAGCAACTGGACAGCCACGCCAACCGGAACCAGCTTGCCAAGCGCCCCGACCCTGAACCAGAATGGCTTGCGCCAGGCCTCGGCACCGGTCACGCTGCCGAGCGGCGGCAACGCCTCGCTGACGGTCGCCATCAACGACGACGGCGTGCTCCAGATCAAGGTCCCGGCCGGCATCAGCCAGACCCATAGCGACCAGCAAATCCTGCTGCTCGCCATGGCGATTGCAGGCCAGAAACTGAATGTGTCGCAGTCGGCCATCAAGGCCGTGGTCTTCCAGGACGCCACACCATGAACCACTCATTAGCAAAGGCAACGAATCGATGAACCTGACCGGACTGAACGCGAATCTCCATCGCGATCTGAAATTGCGGCAGCCGCAATCGCTCGACCATACCCGCCACAGCCATGCGGTCTCGATCGCCGTGGCAGAGATTCCCCGGGCGGCGCTGTCCTACCCTGTCATGTTCGTGCGAAACGACTCAGGGTTTCAGCCGGTTGCGCTGCTCAGCCTGGTTCCCAACGAAAATCAGTTTCTGGACGGCGATGCATGGCAGGCGAGCTACATCCCGGCGGCGGTGCGCGTGTATCCGTTCCAGCTATACGGCGAGCAGGTGCTGATCGACACCGAATCGGCCGCCCTCAGCACCGCCGAAGGCGAGGCGCTTTTCAACGAATCGTCCGAGCCCACGGCACTGCTGAACGAACGCCTCGATTTTCTCCGTGCATGCCAGGCGGCCGATGCGGAAACGCAGCGCTGGTGCACTCGGCTTGCCGAACGGGGCCTGCTGGTCGAACGCCACGCCGATGTCGTCAGCCCCGCAGGCGTGCACTATCAGCTCGATGGCTTTTACACCGTGGATGGCGAAAAGCTGGCCGCGCTGCCCGACGCCGACCTGGCGAACCTCCTGCGCGACAACAGCCTGATGCTGATCCATGCGCACATGCTGTCGCTGGACAACCTGATCGGATTGGCCGCCCAACGTGACAAGCCCGCCGCATCCCATGCCAAACCGGAGGCCGGCACCGCACCATCATCGAAGGGCAAGCGCCGCGACACGCGGTCATCCCGCACCCAACACTAGAGAACCAGGCAATCACATGAAAAGCATTTCCGCATTTTTGGCACTGGCTATTCTCAGCCAGCCCCTCATGGCCAGCGAGGGCACCGCCCGTTACGGTGCATCGGATTCGGCCGCCCGCTCGAGCCTGGTGCAACATCTGATGGGGGATGCCAAGGCCGGCGCCGACGCCAACGTGCGCCGCGAACGCATCCAGCAGGAGCTCGCGCTCCAGGACAAGATCCTCGCCGAGGCGGACCGCCTGGGTCTGGCCAAGCGCTCCGACGTCGAGGCAAGGATCGAACTGTCGCGTCGTCGCGTCATCGTGGACTCCTACTGGGAGGACTTCTTCAGCAAGAACCCCGTCAAGGAAGACGCCATCAAGGCCCGCTATCGCGAGCTCAGCCAGGCCAATGGAAACATGCAGTACCGCTTGAGCCAGATCTTCGTCAAGGATGATGCTGCCGCGCGCCAGGTACTCGACGCGCTCAGCCGCAAAAAATCCTTCACGGATGTGGCGAAGGACATGTCGCAGGACCCGGCGACGCGTTCGTCGGGCGGAGACCTGGGCTGGCGCTGGAAAACGGAAGTGATTCCGGAAATGGCGCGCCTGCTGGACTTTCTCAAACCGGGCGAATACACCCGGCAACCCATCATCACGCCGGCCGGCGTACTGATCGTGCGCGTCGACGAAAGCCGCAAGCAGGACTTCCCGTCTTTCGACAAGATTCGCCCCGAACTCGAAAACGCATTGCGCGTGCAGGCCCAGCAGATCGAACTGGCGCGCATCCAGGCCCAGTCCCGCTAACGCTTCCGCCCTTGCCTGGCGGCAAGCGGAGGCCAGTCGTCCGACAGGCGCTCGACTGGCCGGCCGCCCGGTTGACGCCCGACTGGACGCCATCGCACAGAATCGTGCGAAAATAGCCCCTGTTCTGCGCATCGAATGCGCATTCATCCTCTCAGCATTCCCAAGGACCTCCCCCATGAGCGAACTCATCATCGAAGACCTGAAGGTTGGCGAAGGCGCCACCGCTACTGCCGGCCAGTCCGTCACCGTGCACTACACCGGCTGGCTGACCAACGGCCAGAAGTTCGACTCCAGCGTCGACCGCAACGACCCCTTCGAATTCAACCTCGGCCGCGGCCAGGTCATTCCGGGCTGGGACCAGGGCGTGGCAGGCATGCAGGTCGGCGGCAAGCGCAAGCTGACCATTCCGCCTGAAATGGCCTACGGCTCGCGCGGCGCGGGTGGCGTGATCCCGCCCAACGCCACGCTGGTGTTCGAAGTGGAACTGCTGGGCATTCGCTGAGTCTGACCCTGCAGTCACCACCCGGAAGGGGGCGGGCGGGCCGCAAGGCTGCCGGGCTCCCTTCTGTGCTTTTCTACACGGGTAAAATCCCTCCATGACCCAGGCCCTGTTTTCCCACCGCAAGCATTGGGCGGCGCGCTTCGGCACCGCCCCCTTCCTGCCGATGTCGCGCGCAGAAATGACCGCGCTCGGCTGGGATGCGTGCGACGTCATCCTGGTGACAGGCGACGCCTACATCGACCACCCCAGCTTTGGCATGGCGCTGGTCGGGCGTTTGCTGGAAGCACAGGGGTTCCGGGTCGGCATCATCAGCCAGCCCGACTGGCATTCGGCCGACGCGTTCCGCGAACTGGGCCAGCCGACGCTGTATTTCGGCGTGACCGCGGGCAACATGGACTCGATGGTCAACCGCTATACCTCGGACAGGAAAATCCGCTCCGACGATGCCTACACGCCCAACGCCGAACCCAACAAGCGCCCAGACCGGGCCGTCACGGTCTACGCGCAGCGCTGCCGCGAAGCCTTTCCCGGCACGCCGGTCATCCTCGGCTCGATCGAGGCGAGCCTGCGCCGCATCGCGCACTACGACTACTGGTCCGATACGGTACGTCGCTCGGTGCTGCCGGATTCCAAGGCCGACATGCTGATTTTCGGCAACGCCGAACGCGCGCTGCTCGACGTCACGCATCGCCTCGCCAAAGGCGAAAAGATCAGCGACATCCGCGACGTGCGCGGCACGGGCTTCATGGTGCCGCGCGACTGGAAACCCACCACGCCGCAGGCGGACGTTGAAGGCGGACCCAACTGGATCGAGGTCCTCTCGACCGAACTCGACACCCCCGGCGCGATCGACGCCCACGTCGATCCCTACGCGATGACACCAGGCGCGCAAGCGCCCCAAACATCTGGCGCCCCCGCCGCGCAGACGCCGGCGGGTACGGCGCCGGTGCGCCTCATCCCGAAGGCCGAGCGCCTGGCGGCCAGGCAGGCCATTCGCGAACACACCGTCGTCCGCCTGCCCGACTACGATCAGGTGAAGAACAACCCGGTGCTCTACGCGCACGCCTCGCGCGTCTTCCACCTCGAATCCAATCCGGGCAACGCGCGCGCGCTGCGGCAGGCCCATGGCGACCGCGACGTCTGGCTCAACCCACCGCCGATCCCGCTCACCACGCCGGAGATGGACGCGGTATACGACCTGCCCTACGCGCGCGCGCCGCACCCGAGCTACGGCGACGCCAAGATCCCCGCGTGGGAGATGATCCGCTTCTCGGTCAACATCATGCGCGGCTGCTTCGGCGGCTGCACCTTCTGCTCGATCACCGAGCACGAGGGCCGCATCATCCAGAGCCGCAGCGAGGATTCGGTCATCAAGGAAATC
>JBFHQA010000185.1:0-3852 GCA_041592455.1 Thiobacillus sp.
AGCAGATTGCCCGCTGGTGCAACGCCGAAATCGTCATCTACGTCGGCTGCGGCGAACGCGGCAACGAACTCACCGACGTGCTGGAGTTCATGCCCAGGCTGAAGGACCCGCATACCGGCCGTCCGTTGATGGAGCGCACCCTGATGGTGGCCAACACCTCGAACATGCCGGTGGTGGCGCGCGAAGCCTCGATCTACGTGGGCATCACGCTGGCCGAATATTTCCGCGACCAGGGCTACGACGTGGTGATGGTGGCCGACTCCACCAGCCGCTGGGCTGAAGCGCTGCGTGAAGTTTCCGGCCGCCTCGGGCACATGCCGGTGGAAGAGGGCTACCCGGCCTATCTCGGCTCGCGCCTGGCTGCCTTTTACGAGCGTGCCGGCCGGGTGGAAACGCTTGCCGGCGACCATGGCTCGGTCACGCTGATCGGTTCGGTTTCGCCCCCTGGTGGCGACTTTTCCGAGCCGGTGACCAGCCACACCAAGGAAATCATCCAGACCTTCTGGGCCTTGTCGAAAGAACTGGCCGACGCCCGCCATTACCCGGCAGTGGACTGGCTGGAAAGCTTTTCCGGCAATGTGAACTCGGCCGCGAAGTGGTGGGCGGAACACGTTGACCCGAAATGGGAATCCGCGCGTGCCCAGGCGCTGGATCTGCTCGCCGCGTCCGAGGAATTGCAGCGCATCGTCAATCTGGTAGGGGTCGAGGCCCTGTCTTCCGAACAGCGCTGGACCCTGGAATCGGCCGACCTGATCAAGCAAGGCCTGCTGCAACAATCGGCGATCGATGATGCCGACAGTTTTTCCACACCGGAGAAGCAGTTCACCTTGCTGGCAGCCTTGCTGGAAATCAATCATCAGGGTATGAAACTGGTGAAGCTCGGCGCACCGGCACGGCGCCTGATCGAGATGCCGCTGCTGGCGCAGGCGCGGCGCTGGAAAAACCAGCACAGCTCGGCAGACATCGCTGGTTTGAAAACCAAGGTTGCGGCTATCCCGGATGCGTTTGAGCCGCTGTTGCAGGAATATGCGCATCCCACGACACCCTCCGCCACGCGGGAGGCTGCGTCTTGAAAAACCTCGAATTTCGTACCGCCACTTCCGCCCAGGGCGGTCTCGTCGTCATGGGCGGGGTGCCCGGCGTGGCTGCGGGTTCGCGTGTGCAGTTGCGCGACCATACCGGCCGCGTCCGCTCCGGTCAGGTGATCCGCACGGCCGACGATGCCGTGCTGGTTGAAGTGTTCGAGGGCACCGATGAACTCGACCTGGAACGCACCTGGGTACGCTTTCTCGACGAACCGTTCAAGCTGCCGCTGTCGCGTGACATGCTCGGTCGCGTATTCAACGGCAGCGGATTACCGCGTGATGGCCGGCCGCCGATCATTTCGGCCGATCGCCGCGACGTCAACGGCGAGCCGCTCAACCCGGCCGCACGCGCCTATCCACGCGAATTCATCCAGACCGGCATTTCCGCCATCGACGGCATGAATTCGCTGACGCGCGGGCAAAAGCTGCCGATCTTTTCCGGCGGCGGTTTGCCCCACAACCGGGTTGCAGCGCAGATCGTCCGCCAGGCCAGGCTGCTGGGTGAAGACGCCTCGGATTTCGTGGTGGTATTTGCTGCCTTCGGCGCTTCGCATGCCGATGCGCGCTTCTTCCAGGAAAGCTTCGAGGAAAGCGGCGTGCTGAACAAGGTGGTGATGTTCCTCAACCTTGCCGACGAGCCGGTGATCGAACGCCTGCTGACGCCACGTGCGGCGCTCACTGCCGCCGAGTACCTGGCTTTCGACCTCGACCAGCACGTGCTGGTGGTGATGACCGACATGACCGCCTACGCCGAGGCGCTGCGCGAAGTGGCGGTGCTGCGCGGCGATGTGCCGGCGCGCAAGGGTTATCCCGGCTATCTTTATTCCGACCTGGCCGAACTCTACGAGCGGGCAGGGCGCATCCAGAATCGGCGCGGCTCGATCACCCTGATCCCGGTGCTGTCGATGCCGTCCGACGATATCACCCACCCGATTCCCGACCTCACCGGCTACATCACCGAAGGCCAGATCGTGCTCGGACGCGAACTCGCCAACCAGGGCGTCTATCCGCCGGTAACCGTGCTGCCGTCGCTGTCGCGCCTGATGAAGGACGGCATCGGCAAGGGCTTTACCCGCGAGGATCATCCGCACGTCGCCAGCCAGCTGTTCGCCAGCTACGCCAAGGCGCTGGAAGTGCGCGGCCTGGCTGCCATCATCGGCGCCGAGGATCTGTCCGATGCCGACCGCCGCTATCTGCAGTTTGCCGAAGCCTTCGAGCGCCAGTTCATCGGACAGGGCGAGGACGAAGACCGCAGCGTGCACGAAACCCTGAACCTTGCCTGGGACCTGCTCTCCATGCTGCCGCCCGACGTGCTGATCCGGGTGTCCGAGGACGAGCTGGCGAAATATCACAAGGGGGCAGGAGCGTGAAGGGGAGCGGTGTGAAGGGGGAAGGGATCGCGCTGCGCGCTCAAGGGGGAAGGGTGCCGGTGTACCCGGGCTGGCTCCCACCCTTCACCCTTTACCCTTCCCCCTTCACCGCCCAGAAGCCATGAAAAAACACCTGACAGTGCCGCCCACCAAAAGCGCGCTGCTGCAGGTCGGGCGCCAGGCGCGCTTTCTGGAACAGGGCAGGCAGATGCTGGAGAAGAAGCGCGATCTGCTCACCCGTCTGGTCTATGAGCGGCTGGCGCAATATCGTGAATTGCGTGCCCAGACTGCGCTCGAGCTGACCGAGGCCTACCATTGGCTCGGCATCGTGCAGATGCGCATGGGCGAGCAGATGCTGCGGCAGGCGTCGGTGGGGCTCAAACCCGCCGTGGCGATCAAGGTGACGGTGCGCTCCAGTGTCGGGGTGGAATACCCCAGCGTGTCGGCCGAGCCATTGCCGCTGCAGCCGGTGGGGCTGATGTGGACCGATGTCAGCTTCGACGAAGCGCGCCTGCGGCTGCGCGACCTGACCGTCACCCTGGCGCGCCTCGGCGAGGCGGAAAACGCCCTGTGGCGCCTGCTGGCCGCCAGCCGCAAAACCCAGAAGCGCGTCAACGCCCTGAAGTACAACATCATTCCGCGCTATCAGGCGACGGTGCATTTCATCCGAGCCGCGCTGGAAGAGGACGAGCGCAACGCGTTGTTCCAGATCAAGGTGCTGCGGGCGCGCCAGTCGGCTTGAATTCGCCTTGTTGGTGGGTTTGAGGTGTGCAAGTTCGGATTGGGCCTGGTAGGACGAGCACGTTCAGATCGTGCTTCTCTGGCAGCTACCGCTAAGAGCGGTCAGCCAGGGTTCTCACCACGAGTGGCCGTTCCTCGGCCAAAAGGCGACGAAGGGTTTTCGATTGACCATGTCCGCACCGCAAGACCGGTCGTTGGCTTGTCTATCGCACCTGAACGACCACTTTGTGGGGTCGCCGCCAATTTTATTTCGGACCTTGCCCCTTTGATTGCTGGCTCTTTGCCTGTGCCACGATCTGCGCAATCAGTTCTTCCGTGACCGCCAACACTCGCTCGCTCAATTCAGCTACCCGAGCGGCATCCTTGCGCATCTTCGCGGGCTCCCGGCTCGCGAACAGTACCTGCTGATACGGTTCCCACTCGCGCCGGACTCGCGCAACGCCTGCCTTGATCTGCGCTGATGCGAGTGGCGAATTTTCAACCTGGATGAGAACGGCGGTGAAATGCGCACGGCTGAGATGCAATTCCATATCAGTCGGAATGTCATAGAGTCCCCATGTGCGATAAAAATAGAACTTGGCCATACGCTGCGACAGCATGCGCTGGCGCCCCGCCATATTTACAGCAGATGCGGTATTCATCTTTTGGTCGCCGCC
>JBFHQA010000186.1:0-3811 GCA_041592455.1 Thiobacillus sp.
CAGCATCGACTTCCCCACGCCGAACGGCCCGTTCCGGGCGCTGGACAAGGTCAACCTCAGCATCGCCAAGGGCGAGTTCGTGAGCCTGATCGGCCACTCCGGATGCGGCAAGTCGACGGTGCTCAACATCGTCGCAGGCCTGCACCAGGCGACCGAAGGCGGCGTGCTGCTCGAAGACCGCGAGGTCAACTCACCCGGACCGGAGCGGGCGGTGGTGTTCCAGAACCACTCGCTGCTGCCCTGGCTCACGGCCTACGAAAACGTCGAACTGGCCGTCAAGCGCGTGTTCAAGGGCCAGAAAAGCCGTGCCGAGATGAAGGAATGGATCATCCACAACCTGCGCCTGGTGCACATGGAACATGCGCTCGACAAGCGGCCCGACGAGATTTCGGGTGGCATGAAGCAGCGCGTCGGCATTGCGCGCGCGCTGGCGATGGAGCCCAAGGTGCTGCTGATGGACGAGCCGTTCGGCGCGCTCGACGCCCTGACCCGCGCCCACCTGCAGGACTCGCTGATGGAGATCCACGCCGACCTGGGCAACACCGTGATCATGATCACCCACGATGTGGATGAGGCCGTCCTGCTGTCCGACCGCATCGTCATGATGACCAACGGGCCATCGGCCACGATCGGCGAAATCCTGAAGATCGACCTGGAGCGGCCTCGCAAGCGCGTGGAACTGGCCGGCGATGCCCAGTACAACCATTACCGCCATGAAGTCCTGGCATTCCTGTATGAGCGCCAGCGCAAGGTGGAGGATATCGGCGGTTCAAAAAAGACGCGTGAGGCCCCTGCCGCCGGCAAGGTGCGCCTCGTCAAGTGAATGGAGGCCGGCCGGTCGGTCGGCCTCAGTGCTTCATCCCTGGGACACCCAGATATCGAGCGTTACCCCGGATTTTTCCTCGTAGCGAATCAACTGCTGGATCAGCCGCTCGTCGAGTACGTAATCCTTGCTGAGCAGCATGGTGCCGTCGAGGCCGATGATGTTGCGCGCCAAACGCATCTTTTTTTTCATCTCCGCCGACGTGATCTTTCGCTCCGGGCCGGCAGCCACCTCGGCCTCGGCCAGGCCGATGATCTTCATGAACACCTTGACTACCGCAGGATCGTAGCGTGCACCGCTGCCGTCCCTGATCAGCTTGGCTGCGTCGTCCTGGGAACGCCGGCGTTGCCCGGACGAACCGATCTGCAACTCGTCGAAATCGTCGACCACGGCCAGGATGCGGGCGCCGATCGGAATGTCCACGCCTTCCAGCCGATCAGGATAGCCCTGGCCGTTGAAGCGCTCGTGGTGATGCCGGATGTACTTGGCTGCCCCTTTCATGTTGTCCAGGTCCATCAGCACCTTTTCTGCAATGGCGGGATGCTTCATCGCCAATTGCCGTTCATCCACGGTGTATTCCACGTTGGCGGGCTTCTCGATCATCTCGTCGGTCCAGCCGATTTTTCCGATGTCGTGTAGCAGGCCGGCCACCGTGATGTCGTTGATTTCCTGCTCGCGCAGACCCATCCGCACGGCCACCTTGCGTGCCAGATCGGCTACGCGCTTGCCGTGCCCGCCGAGGTTGCCCTGGCGGATCTCGACCAGATTGGAAAACACGCACAGGGTCGCGTGAAACGATTCCTTCAGTTTCTTGTTGCTCAGTTCCAGGAAAGTCGCCGATTGCTTGAGTTCGGCCGTCCGCGCACGCACGGCGTCTTCGAGTCCTTCGTTGAGAAAGGACAGTTCCTGGTTCTGCTTGCGGGTCAGTTCGAGCAGGGCATTGCGCTCGTCCACCAGCCGCTTGCGTTCGAGCCCTCCGCGAACGACCTGAAGCAGATGAACGTCGTCCCAGGGCTTGTTCACATAGGCGTTGATGCCACCTTCGTTGACGGCAGCAATGGTCGATTCGTTGTCGGAAAATCCGGTCAACATGATCCGGTAGGCGTCGGGCCAGCGTTCGCGTGCCTGTTTGAAGAATTCCGAGCCCGTCATCACCGGCATGCGCATGTCCGACACGATGATGTCAGCGGGCGACTGTTCCATCACTTCGAGCGCCTGACTGCCATTCTCGGCCGTCATAATTTCAAACCCTTCCGGACGTAGCAGTCTGCGCAGGCTGTTCAGGATATTGGGTTCGTCGTCGACCAGTAACAGACGCGGCAGCGGCTGGTTAGCGGTGTCTTGCATGCTTCGATCCTTCAATAGCAGATGTCATGGGGTCAATTCGGCACTTCGCCTTTCACGTATTTTCGCAGACTGCAACTCCGAATGTGCCTTGGCGATCAATTCGTCGGGATGGATCGCCGGCGGGAACACGGCCAATCCCATCGAAAAGGACGCCATGAACGACTGGTCCGAGGAGAGGCCCGTATGGGTCAGCTGGGCAAATTGCGAGCGGATGTCCTGCAGCAGGCGATGTGCGGCCCACCGGTCGCACCCCGGCAGCATCACCAGGATCTGCTGGCCACCATAGCGGCCTGCCGAGTCGTTTCCACGCAAGCGTTCCAGCAGCAGGCGCGCCAGGCTCCTGATGACGCGATCACCCGTGGCGTAACCATATCGATCGTTGATCGACCTGAGATGATCGAGGTCGATCAATGCCACCGCCAGAATGCCATTGCCGCGCCGTGCCCTCGCCACTTCGTTCTGCAGCAACTCGCGGATGCGGCCATGATTGAGTAGCCCGGTCAGGCTGTCACGTACGAACAGCGTTCCCGTCATCCGGGTTCGCTGGGCGCGAATCCTGACTGCGCGCAGGAGCGCTGCGGGGTCGACGGGCTTGGTCATGAAATCATCACCGCCCTGGCTGAGCGCCTTGAACTGGATGTCGGGATCGCCCTCCACCGACAGGAACACGATGGGGACGCCGGCGAACGCCCCGTGCTGCCGAATGATCAGGGCCAACTCGATCCCGCTGCAACGCGGCATATAGACATCCATCAGGACCAGGTCGGGACTGAAGTCCGTGATGCATTCCAAAACCTTGAAAGGATCGGTCACGTATTCGGCCATCAGGTCGCCATCCATCAGCAGCGAACGGTAGTAGCGCGCCAGCGACTCGTCGTCATCGACGATCAGAACGCGGCAGGGCGCCGTCTCGATGCGGCCGAGGACCTGGTCAACGGCCTCGACCAGCCTGCCCGCGTCGACCGGCTTGGCCAGGTAGGCGAGTCCGCCTGCCCGAACTGCACCCAAACGCGCTTCGATATCGTCGCGCACGCTGAGAAACATGATCGGCATGCCCGCATCCGCCTGGTGCAACCGCGCGGCAAGCTCGATGCCGGCATCCTGGTGGTCGTCGATGATGATATCGAGGATGCAGGCATCCGGGCGCTTGTCTGCCACGGCTCCCAGCAAGGTCTCGACAGAGGCAAATGCCTCGACCCGGAAGCCAAAGAACTCAAGCTGCGCCACCAGCACCCTGGCCTGGTCGGGATCATCTTCGAGCAGGTACAGCAAAGGCACGTCCAGACTGCCGGGATTCACGCCGACCGCATGCCCTGGAAATAACCCGATGCCCTCCTCTACCCGGACTTCCTGGATCGGCATGTGCAGGGCCGCGATACGCTCGTCCAGAATTGTTCGCGCAGCCGGGTCAGGCAGGCGTCCGAGTTCCGCCCAGGGCGACAAGGCGTTTTCCAGCCTGCCAGCCGCGTCACCCAGTTCAAATTGCCCAAAGGTCTTGGCGCTGCCGCGAAGGCTGTGCGCCAGCCTCAGGAGTTCGCGCAAGGCCGGAGCCGGATCGGCATCCATGCTGCAATTGATCCAGCACTGTTCGATGGCAGCCAGGCGCTGCGGTATGTGGCCGACAAACTCCCGGCGCAATTC
>JBFHQA010000187.1:0-3810 GCA_041592455.1 Thiobacillus sp.
CCGAGCGCGTGCTGGCGGTGGCGGCCGGCTTCGATGCCGAGGATGCCTATTCGCGGACGCTGGCGCCGCACGGTTTCGACTTCGGACGCGCGGGCAGTTTTCGCTTCGGCGTGCCGATGGCCAAGGACCTGCAGTTCTTCGGCAACGCCGATGCCGAGCACCTGTTCGGTGAAGCCGTGACCAGAATGAAGGCGCTTGGCGGAATCCAGGTCGAGATCGATCTCGCACCCTTTCTCGATACGGCGCGCCTGCTCTATGGCGGACCGTGGGTGGCCGAGCGTTATCTTGCCATCCGCACATTCTTCGACACTCAGGCCGACAAGGTGTTTGCGCCGGTGCGCGAAATCATCGCCGGCGGGCAAGCCATCAGCGCTGCCGACACCTTCGACCATCTATACAAGCTGCGGGAATACAAGCGTATCTGCGATGCGGTGTGGAAGGACGTCGATGTGATGATCACGCCCACTGCCGGCACGGTCTACCGGATCAGCGACATGCAGGCCGACCCCATCCGGCTCAATTCCAACCTCGGGTACTACACCAACTTCATGAACCTGCTCGATCTCGCCGCCACCGCGGTGCCGGCGGGGTTCCAGCAGGATGGCCTGCCATTCGGCGTGACGCTGATCGCGCCGCCGCACCAGGATGCGCCGCTCCTGCATCTGGCTTCGCGCATGCAACAGGCGCTGGGCGGCAGACTGGGTGCGACCGAGTCTGCGCTGCCCGCGGCCGCAGCGCTCGATGGGCTGCCCGGCGGCCAGGTACGGGTTGCCGTCGTCGGCGCGCACCTTTCCGGGCTGCCGCTCAATGACCAACTCATCGAACGAGACGCGCGCCTGGTCGCCGCGACGCAGACCGCGCCGAAATACCGCTTCTATGCGCTGCCCGACGGCAAGCGGCCAGGCCTCGTACAGGTGGCAGCGGGCGGTGCCGCCATCGCCTGCGAAGTGTGGGAAATGCCCGTATCGAACTTCGGCTCCTTCGTCGCCGGCATCCCGGCGCCGCTCGGCATCGGCAAGCTGGAGCTCGCCGACGGTTCCATCGTGAGCGGCTTCATCTGCGAGCCGATCGGCATCGAGGGCGCACAGGACATCACGGATTACCGGGGGTGGAGAGCATGGATTGAGGCAGGCCGTGCCGGGGCGGGCAAAGCCTGAGCCTCCCGGTCGGTGATGGGTAGTCTGGCCTGGCAATCGAAGACTGTTTGGCGCTTGAGCCATGCAGCCTGCTTGAGGCATGCTGCCGTCATGAATCTGGCGTGATCCACGATTCGACAGGCGGAAAAAACGGCCCCGCATGGGGGCCGTCGTGGGTTGCGAGCGCCGCGGCTCAGGAGCCGGTGCGGCGGCGCATGGCGGCCAGGCCCAGCAGGCCCATGCCCATCAGCGCCAGCGTGGCCGGCTCGGGCACGCGTCCCTGGGGCATGCTGGTGATGGTGACATCGCCGGTCATCGTCAGGCGGTAATCGCCGTGGTCATGGTTGTACAGATAGCTGCCATTGCCATCGATGCCAATCAGGCCGTTCCAATTTTGCATGCCGTCGACAATGTCGGCGGCGCCATAGTCGCAGCAGCGGCCGATGGCCAGCCAGTAGCTGCCCGCGGCGAGATGCGTGGTCAGGTTGGAGTCGAGGCCGGAAATGGAACCGTCGCTGCCCAGGATGTTGTCGTCGTTCTGCGCGATCAGGTTGGCGGTTCCGATCGATCCCGAGAACAGCCACACCATGGTGTCGAAGAAGGCATATTCGCCGTCGCCGTTGACGTCATTGCCGAACTGCTCCCAGGACAGCATGTCGATGTTCAGCGTGCCGGCGGTGTTCATGTTGAAGCCATAGAAATCGACCGTTTGATAGGCCGTGCCGTCGCTGCGGGTGTGGCCGTACAGGGTGCCATCGATGACGACGGCCTGGGCCGGGGATGAAACAAGACCCGCACACAACAGGGCGGCGGGGAGAAGCGTCTTGCTGAATGTCATTGTTATTCCTTGAATGAAACAAAAACTTGTTATGAGGAAGTTCGGGTGGTACGTAAAAGCACTTATCGTGCTGTCGAGCAATAAGCATTAATCGTGCCAAAAAAATAAATTTCAATATGATCAGGTGCTTATGGATCCATGTTTTCTGATGCATGAGTAATGTGTAAATTATTCCGACAAGATTCAGGCTGCCGCACGCATGAAACCCTCGGATCAGGAGCGGGCGGCAGGGCCGGCTGGATGAGGGTTGGCGTGGCGTGACAGGGAAGGAAGGGACAGGACGTTTGGAGCAGGCATCGTGAATTGAGCACGATTGTGTCCGCGGGTGGAATAAAACCGGATGCGTCGGTGTTTACGTCTATGCAAGCTTGCCTAACCTGTCCAACTTTCAAGGAACCCTCATGAAACTCGCATTGACCTCCTCCCTCGCAGGACTTTCCCTGCTCGTGGCGTGTGCCACGCCCAGCGCCCCCCCCACGATGACGCAATCGGGCGTGCTGACCAACCCGGCTGGCATGACCCTGTATACCTTCGACAAGGACGTGGCCGAATCCGGCAAGAGCGTCTGCAACGGCGATTGCGCCGTCAAGTGGCCGCCTCTCGCGGCAGCCGCAGGCGACAAGGGCGGCAATGGCTACAGCGTCATCACCCGCGACGATGGCAGCCAGCAGTGGGCCTACAAGGGCAAGCCGCTGTACCTGTGGTTCAAGGACCAGAAGCCGGGCGACATGACCGGCGATGGCGTCAACAACGTGTGGCGCACCGCCAAGCCCTGAGCGAGCGCCCGGTCCTGAATGCGTACCAGGCCCGACCTGATCGAGCACCTGCCCCGTCTGCGCCGCTATGCGCGCGCGCTGACGGGCGACGTCACGCGTGCCGACGACCTGGTCCAGGATACGCTGGAGCGAGCGCTGTCCAAGCTGGATCTGTGGCAGCCGGGCAGCGACTTGCGGGCCTGGCTGTTCACCCTGATGCACAATCTGTATTTGAACCAGATCCGCTCGAGCCGTCCGCAGGAGTCGGCGCTCGACGAGGCGCTGGATATCCCGGTGAGCGGGGGGCAGATGGAGGCGCTGGGCGCGCGCGACATCCACGCCGCGCTGGCCAGGCTGCCCGAGCAGCAGCGCGAAGTGATGCTGCTGGTGGGGCTCGAACAGTTCGGGTATGAAGAAGCCGCCCGTATCATGGGCGTGCCCGTCGGCACGGTCATGTCGCGCTTGTCCCGGGCGCGCGAGCGGATGCGGCAGATGTTGGCGGGAGAGCCTGCCGTGCAACTGAAGGTTGTGAAATGACTGATCACGTCAGCGAAGACGATTTGCATGCCTTTGTCGACGGCTCGCTGTCCGATGCGCGCCGGATCGAGGTCGAGGCCTGGCTGGCTGCGCACCCGGACGATGCCGCGCGCGTCCAGGAATGGGCCAGGCAGAACCAGGCGCTGCATGCGGCCTTTGATCCGGTGCTGAATGAACCGCTGCCGATCCATCTGGTGCGCGCCGCCCGGCGGCAACCGGTACGCACGCCCTACAAGGCCGTGGCGGCCGTGCTCGCATTGGCAGCGAGCGGTCTGGTCGGCTACGGCCTCGGCCAGCAGTCGAACACCTACGTGGCGGCGCCTGCACCGCTGGTACGCGACGCCGCCATGGCCCATGTCGTATTCAGTCCTGAGGTCCGGCATCCGGTCGAGGTGAGCGCGGCAGATAGCCAGCATCTGGTGAACTGGTTGTCGAAACGGATCGGCACCGAACTCAAGGCGCCGGATTTCACCGCGCTCGGTTTTGAACTGCTGGGCGGCCGCCTGCTTTCAGGCGAGTCGGGCCCCGTCGCGCAGTTCATGTA
>JBFHQA010000188.1:0-3797 GCA_041592455.1 Thiobacillus sp.
ACCTGGTCGAATACATCCAGACCGACATCTGGGTGCGCTTCCAGAAGATGCGCGGCCACGACTGCCGCTACATGTGCGCAGACGACACGCATGGCACCGCGATCATGCTGCGTGCGGAAAAGGAAGGCATCGCCCCGGAAACCCTGATCGGCCGGGTGTGGGACGAGCACACGCGCGACTTTGCCGGCTTCAACATCGGCTTCGATCATTACTACTCGACCCATTCGGACGAGAATCGCGATCTGGCCTCGACCATCTATCTGCGCCTGAAAGAGGCCGGCCTGATCGACGTCAAGACCATTGCTCAGCTGTATGACCCGGTCAAAAACCTGTTCCTGCCGGATCGCTTCATCAAGGGGGAATGCCCCAAGTGCGGCGCGGCGGACCAGTACGGCGACAACTGCGAGGTGTGCGGCGCGACCTACAGCCCGACCGAACTGAAGAACCCGGTGTCGGCGGTGTCGGGGGCGACGCCGGTGCACAAGGATTCCGAACACTACTTCTTCAAGCTGGGCGACTGCGAGGCCTTCCTGCGCGAATGGACGACCTCGGGCGCGCTGCAGGCCGAAGCCGCCAACAAGATGCAGGAATGGTTCGCCTCGGGACTCAACAACTGGGACATCAGCCGCGACGCGCCCTACTTCGGATTCGAAATCCCGAATGCGCCGGGTAAGTACTTTTATGTCTGGCTGGATGCGCCGGTGGGCTACATGGCGAGTTTCGCCAAGTATGCGAAGGACAACGGGCTCGAGTTCAACGCCTGGTGGGGCGCGGATGCAAAAACGGAGCTGGTGCACTTCATCGGCAAGGACATCCTGTACTTCCACGCACTGTTCTGGCCGGCGATGCTGAAGTATTCCGGCCATCGCCTGCCGACCGCCGTCTATGCGCATGGCTTTTTGACCGTGAACGGCCAGAAGATGTCGAAGTCGCGCGGCACCTTCATCACGGCCGCAAGCTATCTGGACCAGGGCCTGAACCCCGAATGGCTGCGCTACTACTACGCCGCCAAGCTCAACGGCACGATGGAGGACATCGACCTCAACCTCGAGGACTTCGTGTCGCGCGTGAATTCCGACCTGGTCGGCAAGTTCATCAACATCGCCAGCCGCACCGCCGGCTTCATCCACAAGAATTTCGAGGGCCAGCTCGCCGACGGCGTGGGCAACATCGAACTGATCGGCGACTTCCAGGCGGCCGCTGGATCGATCGCGGCGCACTACGAGTCGCGCGACTATGCCAAGGCGCTGCGCGAGATCATGGCGCTGGCCGATCGCGCCAACCAGTACGTGGCCGACGAAAAGCCGTGGGAACTGGCGAAGAAGCCCGAGGCGGTGTATCGCCTGCACGAGGTGTGCACGGTGGCGCTGAACTGCTTCCGCCTGCTGACCTTGTACCTGAAGCCGGTGCTGCCTAAACTGGCCGAACAGGTCGAGGCTTTCCTCGATATCCCGCCGCTGACGTGGGACGATGCGCAGAGCCTGTTCATCCGCCATCGCATCAACGCCTACAGCCACCTGATGACCCGTATCGACCCCAAGTCCATTGAAGCCATGGTAGACGCCAACAAGCAGAATCTCGAACCCGCTGCCCCGCCCGCTCCCGCGCGGCACGCCGAAGCCCAGGCCCACGCGACCCAGCCGGCATCGGCCGCGCCGCTGGCCGATACCATCAGCATCGACGATTTCAGCAAGATCGACCTGCGCATCGCGCGCATCGCCAACGCCGAGCACGTCGAGGGCGCCGACAAGCTGCTGCGCCTGACGCTCGACCTCGGCGACCTCGGCACCCGGCAGGTGTTCGCCGGGATCAAGTCTGCCTATACGCCCGAGGCCCTGATCGACCGCTACACCGTCATGGTCGCCAACCTGGCGCCTCGCAAGATGAAATTCGGCATGAGCGAGGGCATGGTGCTGGCGGCGTCCGGCAGCGAACCGGGCCTTTTCATCCTGTCGCCCGACCACGGCGCCCAGGCCGGCATGAAGGTCAAGTAAGCCCGCATGAAAACCCTGCACCTGACAATCATCGGACGGGTGCAAGGCGTGTGGTTCCGCGAATCGATGCGCCAGGAAGCCGAGCGCCTGGGCGTGACCGGGTGGGTGCGCAACCAGGCGGACGGCACGGTCGAGGCGGTCGTGCAGGGCGCAGCCCCGGCTGTGGATGCCCTGCTCGACTGGGCGCGCACGGGGCCGCCGCTGGCCCGGGTCGAACGGATCATCCAGAGCGGCGCCCAGGGCGAATTTAGCCGGTTTGAAAAACGCAGCTAGACACGCTTGAAGCCGGGCGCTGCTGCGCCTGGGTAACAATATCGCGACCGGCGTCCGGGCAAAAAAAAGCCCGACTCAGCGAGTCGGGCGAAATATCCACCAAAGGAGGAGGATTGGAGGAGACAACACCAAGTGCCATTGCGGCGCCCTCAGTGTTATAAGAATTTTCTAATATAGCGATATAGTTGTCAACACTTATTTTGCGCCAGGCACTCTGTTGGTTATTTTTTACTACCGGATGATGAATTCAGTAGATCACGTTGACGGCTTCGGGTTGAAGCCAGCCGCCCAGGGATTCCAGCAGGCGGTCGTCCAGGCGGACGCGCCAGCCCTCCCCCAGCCTGACCCGGCAGCGCGCATTGGCGTTGCGGTAATCGACCCAGACAGGGCACCCGCCCTCCTGCACCGTGTAGGGCGACAGCAATTCGGCCAGCTTGCGACCGCTTGATTGCCCGTTGCAGGCCAGGCGCAGGCCCTGGGCAAAGCGCGTGCGGGCGCCCGCGAGGTCGTAGATGCGCTCGGCCGTCACGCGCAGGCCGCCCGAGTAGTCGTCGCGATTGACCTTGCCTTCGATGATCAGCAGCGCGTCGTCCTTCAGCAGGTGGCGCTCCTGCTCGTACAGTTCGTTGAAGATGACCACCTCGACCTGCGCCGTGGCGTCGTCGAGCAGCAGGATCACCATCTTGCCGCGGCGCGTCATCTGGGTGCGCAGCGACACCACGATGCCCGCCAGCATGACGGGGTCGCGGGACGGCTCCAGGCTGTCGAGCTGGCGCTTGGCAAAGCCCGACACCTCGGCGAGATAGGAGGTAAACGGGTGGCCGCTGAAGAAGTAGCCCAGGGCCGACTTCTCCTGCAGCAGCTTTTCCTGGTCCGGCCACACGGGGACGTCGACCAGTTCCTCGCCGCCGCCTTCGAGCGCTTCGCCGAACAGCCCGACCTGGCCGCCGCTACGCGCGGCGCGGTCGGCCGTTTCCAGCGCAACGGCAATCGAGGCCATGAGGCTGGCGCGGTGATCGGTGAGGCTGTCGAACGCCCCCGCCTTGACCAGCGCCTCGAGCGTGCGCCGGTTGAGATAGCGCTTGTCGACCCGCCGCGCCAGGTCGAACAGGCCCTCGTAGGGGCCGTTGGCCTCGCGCTCGGCGACGATAGCGCCGATGGCGGCTTCGCCGCTGCCCTTGATGGCGCCCAGGCCGTAGCGGATCTCGGTCTTGCTCACCGGTTCGAAGCGGTAGCCGGAGAGGTTGATGTCGGGACCCAGCATGGTCAGCCCGTTGGTGCGGCAGTCTTCGTAGAAGATGCGCACCTTGTCGGTGTCCGACATTTCAGAGGACATCGTCGCCGCCATGAACTCGGCCGGGTAATGCGCCTTGAGCCAGGCGGTGTGATACGCGACGAGTGCGTACGCAGCCGAGTGCGACTTGTTGAAGCCGTATTCGGCGAACTTCTCCATCAGGTCGAACAGGCGGCCGGCGAGCTTGTCGTCGATGCCCCGGCCCTGCGAACCTGAAAGGAAGATCTCGCGCTGCT
>JBFHQA010000189.1:0-3776 GCA_041592455.1 Thiobacillus sp.
GGCAATGTCGCACCCGACGAGATGCTGCGCACCTTCAACTGCGGCATCGGCATGTGCGTCGTGGTGGCGGCCGCCGACGCCGACGCAGCGATGGCGCAACTGCAGGCGAGCGGCGAAACGGTGTGGAAGATCGGCGAGATCATCGCGCGTCCGGAAGGCGCCGAGCAGGTCATCTATTCGTGACCTGTCGGGTAGTGGTATTGCTGTCCGGGCGCGGCAGCAATTTTCAGGCGATTGCCGAAGCGGCCTTGCCGATCGACATCGTCGCAGTGATCAGCAACCGGCCACAGGCGGGCGGGCTCGCCTACGCGCGCGAGCGCGGCCTGAACGCGGTGGCGCTCGACCACACCGAGCATCCCGACCGCGAGGCCTTCGACGCGCTGCTGGCCGACGAGGTCGAGCGCCATCGGCCCGACCTCGTCGTGCTGGCCGGCTACATGCGCATTCTCAGCCCGGCTTTCATCGCCCGCTTCGAGGGGCGGCTGCTGAACATCCATCCTTCGCTGCTGCCGATGTTTCCCGGGCTTAAAACGCACGAGCGGGCGCTCGAGGAAGGCATCAAGATTCATGGCTGCACGGTGCACTTCGTGACCGCGCAGCTCGACCACGGCCCCATCGTCATCCAGGCCGCGGTGCCGGTGCGCGGCGACGACACGCCCGCGTCGCTGGCCGCGCGCGTGCTGGCGCAGGAGCACCGTATCTATCCCCAGGCGATTCGCTGGTTTGCCGAGGGGAGACTCGTAAACAATCATGGCCGCGTAAACTTGAAGGACGACCTGCAGTCACAGTCTGTGTTATCGACCGGAACGTGATCATGCTCAGACATTTTCTGCTGGCAGCCGGCCTGCTGGCCTCCGTTGCCCATGCAGCGCCCCCCAGGCAGGTCGACGTGGTGTACGACCTCTATCGCAACGGCCACAAGCTCGGCCAGGTGACCGACACGCTGGCCCGCAGCGGCAACCGCTACACGCTGGCGAGCGAAGCGCGCGCCACCGGTCCGCTCAAGGTGCTGTGGCCCGGCAACATCCGGCTGGAAAGCACCGGCCAGGTGACGCCGCAGGGCCTGCGCCCCACGCGGTTCAGCCATGCGCGCAGCGATGCGCCGCACAAGCTGGCCACCGCCAGCCTCGACTGGAAGCAGCGCAGCATTACCTATCAGTACAAGGGCGAAACCTGGCAGGTGAACGGCCTTCAAAAAGGCGCACAGGACCAGCTGTCGCAGCTCTACCAGTTCATGTTCGCACCGGCTCTGCCCGGCGATTACGGCCAGCAGGTGGTGAGCGGGCGCGACCTCAACGACTATCGCTTTGCGCGCAGCGACGGCGGCACGCTCCAGACGCCTCTGGGCGCGCTGGCCACCCAGCAATACCAGCGCGTGACGCAGAAGCCCGACGAAAAATCAATCACCGTCTGGGTCGCCCCGGCGCGCGGCAACCTGCCGGTGCAGGTACGGGTGGTCGAGGACGGCGTCACCCTCGAACAGCGCCTGGTGCGCGCCAGCATCCGGAGCTGAGCGGGTGGGGCGAGACCTTCGCCCGTGGTGGTTGGCGCTCGGCCTGTCCCTGCTGTTGCACGGCGTTCTGCTCGGAGGCGTCGGGGGCATGCTGTCGCGTTTCGATATCGCGGACGAGCCCCCCGTCTTCGAGGCCAGGCTGGTGCCGGCCGAGCCGCCCGTGACGGCGTCCGCCGCACCGCGTCGCGCGCCGCCGGTTGCGAGGCCCAGCGCACCGCCGCCGCCCGCAGCCCCGCCAGCCGACCCGCTTCCAGAATCCGCCGATGTCCTGCCGCTTGGCGAGGCAGAAGCCACCGTGCCCGAATCGGCGGCCCCGGCCGAGCCCGCCCCGCTCGACATGCCGGCTCCCGCGCGCGTCGAGGCAGTGGCCCCGCCGCCGCTCAACCCCTTTCCCCGTCGCCTCGACCTGAAGTTCGACGTGCACTATGGGCTGGCATCGGGCGAGCAGACGCTGGTGTGGGTGGACGAGGGGGGGCATTACACGCTGACCAGCGTGGCCAGCGCCACCGGATTGGCCGGCCTGTTTTACCGCGGGCGTTTCGTCCAGACCAGTCGCGGACGCATCACGCCCTACGGTCTTGAGCCGGAGGAATTCTGGGACCAGCGCGGCGACAAGCGCAGCAGTGCGCGATTCGACGCGTCGCAGGGGCGGTTGACCCTGAATCCCGCGAAGGGCGATCCGCGCCACTTTGCCTACGAGGGCGGCGTGCAGGACGCGCTCAGCCTGTTTTTCCAGCTGGCACTGACCGCCCCGCCTTCAGGCAGGACGCAGATCTTCCAGGTATTCAACGGCAAGAAGCTGCGTACCTACACCTACGAGGTGCGCGGCGAAGTCCTGCTGGACACGGCCTTGGGCAGCTTGCGCACCCTGCATCTCGCACGGACGAACGACGAGGACGGCCGGTTCGAGGCCTGGCTGGCCATCGACCGGCACTATCTGCCGGTGCGCATGCTGCGCACCGACGACAAGGGCAACGAGGTCGAATTGCAGGTGAAGGCCATCGCGCCCTGATAGCGTTATCCGCTCAGGGAGCGGTACCTGGCTGTCAGGCCGGTCTGATGATCAGCATTTCATTTCCGCCCCGCTGAAATGCGTAGGACACGTTCTGGATGTCCACGGCAAACCCCAGGTTCGAGAAATGTTCGCTTACGCCGTGGAGGTGGGGCGATAGCTTGCTTTCGAGCGTGAGCAAAGGGAAAACCCGTACTTCGCGGGAAACGCGAAGCATTTCCTGCAACGCCAGAAGATGAAAGTCCAGCGTCAATTGAGCGCTGTACAGAAACAGAAAGTGTGACGACAACGCAAGATCAAAGGTTGCCGTCCTGAATGGTAAGGCCGGCAGTCCGCCGGCGACGTATCGTCCGGCCAGCCTGCCTTCATCGAAGTCTGAGAGAAAGGTCTCCATGGCCGACATTCTGGCGAGCCCGAGCTGCTCGACTGAGGAAAAGCGTTCCCATACATACTCAGCCTGATGCGAGCGCATATGTTCCATCACGGAGGCGTAAGTATCCGTGATGCGTTGTTTGATCTGCACTGCATTAAATGCATAAACCGGATCGATGGAGGTGATGGTTCCGCCGTGCCTGCTCAGTTCTGCATTGAACGCGGCCGGCCCGTCGCCGCATCCCAGGATACGTGATGCCAGGTCAACCCGGGTGAGGCTGAACATGGCGAGGTACTCTTCGTAGGAGCGGCCCCACGGAACAATCTGGTCGAGTGTCATAGCCATTCGATATCAGGAATGTAGTGGTTTGCTAAGGCAGCCCGAGTACTTTCTTGCCAGGCGTGATGCCGCGCCGCTCGAATTCGCCCTGGGCCACTTCCAGCGCGTAGCGCACGTCGGTCGCGGGGCAATGCAGGGTGTCGCTGTGTGGGTGCATGTCGGCAAGGTTGGCGATGCGTCCGCCGGCGTCGATGAAGGCGATCGAAAGCGGCAGCGGCGTGTTGCGCATCCAGAAGCAGTAGCGGCCCTCCTGCTCGAACACGAACAGCATGCCGCCGTCGGCCGGCAGCTTCTGGCGCGCCATCAGGCCGCGTTCGCGCTGGTGCGGCGTGTCCGCCACCTCGACCTGGAAGACGTGCGAGCCGATGCGAACGGAGCGGGCGTCGCCGGCCTGGGCGCCCGCGACGCAGCACAGGGCCAGGACGGCAAGCGCGCTAGTCCGACAACCCATCAGTTTGCGTACTAGAGCGCATCGCGCATCTGTTCCGCGAGTGTCAGGGCGCGTTCGGGATCGGCGTCGAGCACGTTGAAATGCCCCA
>JBFHQA010000190.1:0-3698 GCA_041592455.1 Thiobacillus sp.
AGGCCATCAGCAACGGCAAGCACGTCGTCACCGCCAACAAGCACCTGGTCGCCAAGCACGGCAACGAGATCTTCGCTGCGGCGCAGGCCAAGGGCGTCATGGTCGCGTTCGAGGCGGCGGTCGCCGGCGGCATCCCCATCATCAAGGCGCTGCGCGAAGGCCTCACCGCCAACCGCATCGAGTGGCTGGCCGGCATCATCAACGGCACCAGCAACTTCATCCTCACCGAGATGCGCGACAAAGGCGCTGCCTTCGAGGACGTGCTGAAGGAAGCCCAGCGCCTGGGCTATGCCGAGGCCGACCCGACCTTCGACATCGAGGGTATCGACGCCGCGCACAAGCTCACGATCCTGTCGGCGATCGCCTTCGGCATCCCGATGCAGTTCGACCGCGCCTACACCGAGGGCATCTCGAAACTGACGCGCGAAGACGTCAAGTACGCCGAAGAGCTCGGCTACCGCATCAAGCTCCTCGGCATCGCGCGCCGCGCCGAAGCCGGCATCGAGCTGCGCGTGCATCCGACGCTGATTCCCGAGCGCCGCCTGATCGCCAACGTCGACGGCGCGATGAATGCCGTGCTGGTCAAGGGCGACGCCGTCGGCCCGACCCTGTATTACGGCGCCGGTGCCGGCGCCGAGCCGACCGCGTCCGCCGTCGTAGCCGACCTGGTCGACGTGACGCGCCTGCACACCGCCGACCCGCACCATCGCGTGCCGCATCTGGCGTTCCAGCCCGACCAGCTGTCCGACACGCCGATCCTGCCGATGGACGAGGTGCGCACCGCGTACTACCTGCGCCTGCGCGCCTACGACCGCCCCGGCGTGCTGGCCGACATCACCCGCATCCTGGCCGACGGCAGCATCTCGATCGACGCCATGGTGCAGAAGGAGCCGGCCGAAGGCGAGGAGCAGGTCAACATCATCCTGCTGACCCACGTCACGGTGGAAAAGAACATCAACGCGGCGATCGCCAAGATCGAAGCCCTCGACAGTGTGGCGGGGCAGGTGATGCGCATCCGCCTCGAAGAACTGGCAGCCAGGTAAATTTTAGGAACAGCATGAACTACCTCAGCACGCGCGGCCTGGCGCCGCAACTTCGTTTCTCGGAAATCCTGCTCGGCGGCCTGGCCAGCGACGGCGGTCTCTACGTGCCGGAAAGCTATCCGCGCTTTTCCGCCGACGAACTGGAGGCGATGCGCGGCATGAGCTACCGCGACCTGGCTTTCGCCGTGTTGTCGCGGCTGGTCGACGACATTCCGCACGACGACCTGCGCCGCCTGATCGACAAGACCTACACGGCCGACGTCTATCGCTTCACCAACAACGGCGAGAACGCCGAAGACATCACCCCGCTCAAAACCCTGGAACCCGGCCTGCACGTGCTGGGCCTGTCGAACGGCCCGACGCTGGCGTTCAAGGACATGGCCATGCAACTGCTCGGCAACCTGTTCGAGTATGTGCTGGACAAGACGCAGGGCGAACTGAACATCCTCGGCGCCACCTCCGGCGACACCGGCTCGGCCGCCGAGTACGCCATGCGCGGCAAGCGCGGCATCAGCGTGTTCATGCTGTCGCCCGTGCACGGCATGACGCGTTTCCAGCAGGCGCAGATGTACGCCCTCCAGGACGACAACATCCACAACCTCGTCATCAAGGGCGTGTTCGACCAGTGCCAGGACATCGTCAAGGCGGTGTCGAACGATCTCGAGTTCAAGGCGCGCCACCACATCGGCGCGGTCAACTCGATCAACTGGGCGCGCGTCGCCGCGCAGAGCGTCTACTACTTCAAGGCCTATTTCGCCGCCACTCACAGCAACGACCAGACCGTGTCGTTCTCGGTGCCGTCGGGCAACTTCGGCAACGTCTGCGCCGGCCACATCGCTCGCCAGATGGGCCTGCCGATCAACAAGCTGATCGTCGCCACCAACGAAAACGACGTGCTCGACGAATTCTTCAAGACCGGCGTCTACCGCCCGCGTCCGGAGACCAAGCACACCTCGAGCCCGTCGATGGACATCTCCAAGGCGTCCAACTTCGAGCGCTTCATCTTCGACCTGTGCGGCCGCGATGCCGAAAAGATCCGCAGCCTGTGGGGCGCCGTCGAATCCGGCGGCAGCTTCGACCTGAAGGCGCATGCCGATCCCAAAGGCGGCAGCCTGTTCGACCGCGTGGCCAGCTTCGGTGTGGTGTCGGGATCGAGCAACCACGCCAACCGCATCGACACGATCCGCACCGTGTACGAGGTCTACGGCACGATGATCGACCCGCACACCGCCGATGGCCTCAAGGTCGGGCTGGAGCACCGCGAGCCCGGCGTGCCGCTGATCTGCATGGAAACTGCGCAGCCGGCCAAGTTCGAGGACGCGATCTTCGAGTCGATCGGCATCCATCCGGTGCGCCCGGCCGAACTCGCCGACCTGGAAGCCCAGCCGCAGCAGAAGCACGTCATGGAAGCCGACGTGAACGCGGTCAAGCAGTTCATCGTCGAACACACGGCCTGATCCCGTTTCCGGTTTGCTCGCCCACGCCTTGGGCGGCGCAACCCGGTTCGGCCTGCGCCGCCCGTTTAATCGCGCAGCCGCGCCGCGCCCACTGCCCAACGGCCGCAAAAATCACCTATGGTTCAAGTGTCATCCCCGGTTCGGCACGCAGGCGCAGCCTGCCCTGCGCGAACAGGTTGGAGCGGCGTGGCCAACCGGCGATAATGGCGATGCCGAACAGACGCTGAATAACAATCCGATACAGGACACGCCTCCGCATGAAACTCGTCACCTCGCTGACCAGCCCCTTTGGCCGCAAGGCCCGCATCGTCCTGCTGGAAAAAAAGATCACCTTCCAGCTTCAGGTTGAAAACCCCTGGCTGCCCGATAGCGTGGTGCCGACCTTCAATCCGCTCGGAAAAGTCCCGGTCCTGGTGCTCGAAGACGGCGTCAGCGTGTTCGATTCGCGCGTGATCGTCGAGTACCTCGACCACCTCACCCCGGTGGCGCACCTGATCCCGTCCGACCCCAAGAGCCGCATGATCGTGCGCGGCGTCGAGGCGCTGGCCGACGGTGTCACCGACGCGGCCGTGCTGGTTTTCATGGAAAAGAAGCGCCCCGAGGCGCAGCAAAGCACCGACTGGCTGGTGCTGCAGGAACGCACCATGTTCAAGGGCCTGGAAGCGCTGTCCGAAGCCCTGGGAGAAAAGCCTTGGTTCCTCGGCAACAGCATGACACTGGCCGACGTCGCGTGCGGCTGCACCCTGGGCTATCTCGATTTCCGCTTCGCTGAAATCGACTGGCGCAGCGCGCACCCCAACCTCGCCAAACTGGCCGCCAAACTCGCCGCCCGTCCGTCGTTCGTGGAGACGGTGCCGGTTCTTTAAACCGGAGGAACCCCCATGCCCCAAGCCATCGCAACCTTCGCCGGCGGCTGCTTCTGGTGCATCGAGACCGTATTCAACCGCCTGCAGGGCGTCGAGTCGGCGCTGTCCGGCTACATGGGCGGCCACACGCAAAACCCCACCTACCAGGACATCTGCAACGGCGACACCGGCCATGCCGAAGTCGTCCAGGTCAAATTCGACCCGGACGTGATCTCCTTCCGAGATTTGCTCGACGTCTTCTTCACCATCCACGACCCCACCCAGCTCAACCGCCAGGGCAACGACGTCGGCACCCAATACCGCTCCGCCATCTTCTGGCACACCCCCGAGCA
>JBFHQA010000191.1:0-3665 GCA_041592455.1 Thiobacillus sp.
GCCCGAACTGGAACCGCGGTTGTTCTCGTTCAATAACCCGATGGGCGCCTGCCCCAGTTGCGACGGCCTCGGCCAGATCACCTTTTTCGATCCGGCACGGGTGGTGGCTTTCCCGCACCTGTCGCTGGCCAGCGGCGCGATCAAGGGCTGGGACAAACGCAACCAGTTTTTCTTCATGATGCTGCAAAGCCTGGCGATGCATTATGGCTTCGATCTCGACACGCCCTGGGAATCGCTGCCCGAACGCATCCGTGATGTGCTGCTCAATGGCAGCGGCAAGGAAGCCATCGCCTTCCAGACCCTGGCGCCGCGCGGCGGATTCACCACCAAGAGCTACCCGTTCGAAGGCGTGCTCGCCAACATGGCGCGCCGCTACCACGAGTCGGATTCGATGGCGGTGCGCGAAGAGCTCGCCAAGTACCAGAACAACAAGGCCTGCCCCGCCTGCGAAGGTACACGACTGCGCGAAGAGGCGCGTCACGTCATGGTCGGCGACGTCCCGATCTTCAAGGTCAGCGCGATGCCGCTGAAGCAGGCGCTGGCATTTTTCCAGACGCTCACGCTCGACGGCCATCGCGCCCAGATCGCCGACAAGATCGTCAAGGAAATCATCGCCCGCGTCGGCTTTCTCAACAACGTCGGTCTCGACTACCTGTCGCTCGACCGTTCGGCCGACACCCTGTCGGGCGGCGAATCGCAGCGCATCCGCCTCGCTTCGCAGATCGGCTCCGGCCTCACCGGCGTGATGTACGTGCTCGACGAGCCGTCGATCGGCCTGCATCAGCGCGACAACGACCGCCTGCTGGCCACGCTGAAACATCTGCGCGACATCGGCAACTCGGTGCTGGTGGTCGAACATGACGAGGATGCCATTCGCGCCGCCGATTACGTGGTCGACATGGGCCCCGGCGCGGGCGTACACGGCGGCGAGATCGTGGCCGAAGGCACGCCGGAAGAAATCCGCCTGAGCAAAAACTCGCTTACCGGGCAGTTCCTGTCCGGACGACGTGCGATTGCCCTCCCCAAAAAGCGCCGCAAGCCGGACCCGGAGCGGAAACTGGTTGTGACCGGTGCCCGCGGCAACAACCTCAAGAACGTGACGCTGAATTTGCCGGTCGGGCTGTTCGTCTGCGTCACCGGCGTGTCGGGCTCGGGCAAGTCCACCCTCATCAATGACACCCTGTATGCCGCGGTTGCCCAACACCTGTATGGTTCATCCGCCGAGCCTGCTCCACACGGCGAGATCCACGGCCTGGAATTCTTCGACAAGGTGATCAGCGTCGACCAGTCGCCAATCGGCCGCACCCCGCGCTCCAATCCGGCGACCTACACCGGGCTCTTCACCCCGATCCGCGAACTGTTCGCCGGGGTGCCGGAGGCACGCGCACGCGGCTACGGCCCGGGGCGTTTTTCGTTCAACGTCAAGGGTGGACGCTGCGAGGCCTGCCAGGGCGACGGCGTGATCAAGGTCGAGATGCATTTCCTGCCCGACATCTACGTGCCATGCGATGTCTGCCATGGCGCCCGCTACAACCGTGAAACCCTGGAAGTGCAATACAAGGGCAAGACCATACGCGAGGTGCTGGAAATGACGATCGAGGCGGCGGCTGAATTCTTCAGTGCGGTTCCCGTCGTCAAGCGCAAACTGCAAACGCTGATGGATGTGGGCCTCGGCTATATCCGGCTGGGCCAGTCGGCCACCACGCTGTCGGGCGGCGAGGCGCAACGCGTCAAGCTCTCGCTCGAACTGTCCAAGCGCGACACCGGCCGCACGCTCTACATCCTCGACGAACCGACCACCGGCCTGCATTTCGCAGACATCGATCTGCTGCTGAAAGTGCTGCAGCGCCTGGCCGACTCCGGCAACAGCGTGGTCGTCATCGAACACAATCTGGATGTGATCAAGACCGCCGACTGGCTGATCGATCTCGGTCCGGAAGGCGGCGGCGGCGGCGGGCGAATCATCGCCGAAGGCCCGCCCGAAGCGGTCGCCGACAACCCGGCCAGCGATACCGGCAAGTATCTGCAGCCTGTGCTGTCACGTCATTAAACATGGTTGAACCCGTCCGCCTGTCCAAACTGATGTCCGAGCGCGGGCTCTGTTCGCGCCGCGAAGCCGACAGCTATATCGAGCGCGGACTGGTGTTCGTCGACGGCACGCGGGTGAGCGAACTCGGCACCAAGGTCGACCCGGCCTGCGCGATCCGTCTCGACACGGCCGCCAACCAGCAACAGCAGCAACGTGCCACCATCCTGCTGCACAAGCCCGTCGGCTATGTCTCGGGCCAGCCGGAGCCGGGCTATCAGCCCGCCGTGGTGCTGATCCGCCCCGACACGCAATGGCAGGACGGACGCGCGGCGCAGGCGTTCCAGCCGTCGCATCTGAAAGGCCTGGCGCCGGCCGGCCGGCTCGACATCGACTCGACCGGTCTGTTGGTGCTGACGCAGGACGGGCGCATCGCCAAACAGCTGATAGGAGAAAACTCCGATATCGAGAAAGAGTACCTGGTGCGGGTGGCCGGCCGACTCGACGAAAAAGATCTCGCACGCCTGAACCACGGCCTCTCGCTCGATGGCCGCAGGCTGCGCCCGGCCAAGGTCAGCTGGCAAAACGCCGACCAGCTGCGCTTCATCCTGAAGGAAGGTCGCAAGCGGCAGATTCGCCGCATGTGCGAACTGGTCGGACTGAAAGTGGTGGGCCTGAAACGCGTGCGTATCGGCCGCGTGCGGCTGGGCGATCTGCCACCCGGGCAGTGGCGCTATCTGCGCCCCGACGAGGGCTTTTAAGCGCCAATCGATTGATAAAATTCCCCGGCAAGCTTGCAACTGGCCGGTTTTATGCCTATTAACTAAAAATCGTGAGTTGTCAGACCCGCGATTCTTAATGTGCATTTTTTATCAGGGAGACACCATGCAAACCAAACTACTCGTCGCACTTTTCGCGGCCCTTGCACTCACCGCCTGCCAGAAAGCCGAAGAAGCTGCCGCACCCGCGATGGACCAGGCAACTGAAGCTGCCGGCGCTGCTGTTGACTCGGCAGGCGAAGCCGCCTCGGCCACAGGCGAAGCCATGGGTGAAGCCGCCTCTGCCATTGGCGAATCCGCAACCGATGCCGCAGCGGGCGCTGCCGGCAAGGTCGAAGAAATGGCCGGAGAAGCCAAGGACGCCATGCAGAAGTAATCCGCTTCCGCGGTGCAAACGGCCAGGTTCGCCTGGCCGTTTTTGTTTCCGCAACCCTCAAAACGTTACAATTCCCTGCACGCTTCCCATCCTCACCCGGCTGCCCCACCATGCGCATCGCCCTTTGCCTGCTCACCCTGCTGTGCTCACCAGCCATGGCCGCGTCGCCCGTTGCGATCAAGAGCCTGCCGCTGTCCGAAGTGGCGATTTATCCGCAGCGCGAAGCATCGGCACAATCGGTTTCGCTCAATCTCGCCAAACTGTCGGCTGAACTCGCCGCGCGCATCGACAGCATCCCGGTGGAACCGGGGCAGCGCATTGCACAAGGCGCGGTTATCGCGCGGCTTGAATGTACCGATACCCGGATTGCCGCCCGGCGTGCGCAGGCCGCGCTCGAATCCTCGCAAGCCCGCCTGAAGCTTGAACAGCAGCAACTTCGGCGCAGCAACGAACTGGCCGCCAAAAACTTCATCTCCGCGGCCGC
>JBFHQA010000192.1:0-3588 GCA_041592455.1 Thiobacillus sp.
CAACTTGTTCATTCTTCGGCTCCTAATAAAAGGCTGTCCACGGCATCGCACAGGCAATGTATGGTCAGCAGATGCACTTCCTGAATGCGCGCGGTGGATTCCGCGGGCACGCAGAGAAAGACGTCGTCATTCTGCAATTGTTCCGCCAATGCGCCGCCACGGCGCCCGGTGAGGGCAATAATATCGATATTGCGCGCATGGGCAGCGGCAACGGCTTGCAACACGCTGGGCGAATCACCGCTGGTGGAAATGGCCAGCAGAATGTCGCCGGGCTGGCCCAGGGCCTTCACTTGCCGGGCAAACACCTGATCGTACGCGTAATCATTGGCGATCGAGGTCAGGGTTGAAGGATCGGTCGTAAGTGCAATTGCTGCAAGCCCGGGGCGTTCCTGCTCGAAGCGGTTGATCATCGTGGAGGCGAAATTCTGGGCATCCGCCGCTGAGCCGCCGTTGCCGCAGGCCAGTATCTTTCCCCCTTGTGCCAGGCTGTTTACCATCAGGCGCGCGGCCTGTTCGATATGCGGCGCCAGAGTGCCGGCTGCATCCAGCTGGGTCTGCGCCGAGGCCTGAAAATGGCCCAAAATTCTGTCGTGTAAAGGCATGGCTCGTTAAGCGGTTTCGAGGGTTCGCGTGATGGACGCGCAGTATGGGTTGTGTAAGGGGCAGGGTTGACTGGTCCGGATTATCCCATATCGTCAAAGGCGTTCCTGATCCAGTCCGGCGACGCATCGCCACTGAAGGCGATCACGTCAAAGCGGCAGGGGGGCAGTGTTTTGAGGGCGGCCAGATATAGTCGGGCGGCAGCGAGCAATTTCTTTTGCTTGGCGGGCGTCACGCTGGCTGCCGCACCGCCAAATTCACTGCGGCTGCGCAGACGAACCTCGATGAACACCAGCGTTGTGCCGTCCTGCATGATGAGGTCGATTTCGCCGAACCGGCAGCGCCAGTTGCGTGCAAGCGGTTTCAGGCCCCGGGATTTCAGGAAGGCTTCGGCACGCGATTCAGCGGTTTGTCCGAGCAGGGATCTCAACCTTGGCGCCCCAGTTGATCGCGCATCATCCTTTGGATCACCTTATAAATTTCATTCGGCTTTATCGACTTTGCTACGCCCAACATTCGGGTGAAACCGCTATACATCCGAGTGTACGGCTGAGGAGTCAAGGTTGAACATCTGCGACAATGTCAGGCATGAATGATAGTCAGCATCATACCCCCCTGTTTCCCGCGCTTTATGTCGTTGCCACGCCGATCGGCAACCTCGGCGACATCACGATGCGGGCGCTCGATATCGTGCAGCGCGTGGATCGCGTGGCCGCGGAAGACACCCGTGTATCCGGGCAGTTGCTTGCGCATTTCAATATCTCCAAGCCGATGGTGTCGATACGCGAACACAACGAACGCGAAGCCGCCGACAAGGTGATTGCCTGGATCGCCGCGGGTGATGCGGTGGCCTACATGTCGGATGCAGGCACGCCGGCTGTGTCCGACCCGGGTGCGCGGCTGGTGGCGGCAGTCCGTGCGGCAGGGATGAGGGTGGTGCCCATCCCCGGTGCCTCGGCGGTGACCACCGCGCTGTCGGCTGCCGGGGTCGAGTCGGGAACCTGGCTGTTTCATGGTTTTCTGCCGCCCAAATCCGGTGCCCGCAAGGCGCAGTTGCAAGCACTCGCGGCGCTGCCCAGTGCGCTGGTGTTCTATGAGGCGCCACACCGCATCGAGGAGACGCTGGCCGACATGGCGGCCGTGCTGGACAGTGAGCGTGCAGTGACGCTGGCACGCGAACTGACCAAGCGCTTCGAGACCATCGTCACCCTGCCGCTGCGTGAGGCACCGGCCTGGCTGGCAGCCGACCCCAACAATGTGCGTGGCGAATTCGTCGTCATCGTCCATCCACCCGCTGCGGAAGCGGCGATAGTGGATGCCGAGGCGATGCGCGTGCTGGATGTGCTGTTGGGTGAACTGCCTCCCACGCTGGCATCCAAGCTCGCATCGAAGATCACCGGACGCAGCAAGGCCGAACTCTATAAAATGAGCCTGGCACTCAAGCCGCAGGATCAGGAAGACGCATGACCGACACCCTCACGATTACCCGCCCCGACGACTGGCATATTCATTTTCGCGATGGCGCTGCCATGCAAAGCGTGCTGCCCGACACCGCACGCGTGTTCGGTCGCGCGATTGCCATGCCCAATCTCAAGCCGCCGGTCGTGAACGTGGCTGATGCGGCGGCCTACCGGGACCGCTTGCTGGCTGCGGCTGCGGGCACCACATTCGAGCCGTTGATGACGCTTTATCTCACCGACGACACGCCGCCCGAGGAGATCGCGCGTGCGAAGTCCTCGGGCCGGGTGTTCGGGGTCAAGCTCTACCCCGCCGGCGCGACGACGCATTCGGACGCGGGCGTGACGCGGCTTTCGCGCTGCTTCCACACCCTCGAGAAGATGGAGGCGCTCGGTTTGCCGCTCCTCATCCACGGCGAGTCGACCGATCCGGCGATCGACGTCTTCGACCGCGAGAAGGCGTTCATCGAGGAGACGCTGGGGTCGCTGGTCGAGCGCTTTTCCGAGCTGAAGATCGTGCTCGAGCACATCACGACGCAGGACGCCGTGCACTACGTCGAAGTGACGGGCCCGAACGTCGCCGCGACGATCACCGCGCACCATCTCCTCATGAACCGCAACGCGCTTTTCATGGGCGGCGTGCGGCCGCACCATTACTGCCTGCCGGTGCTCAAGCGGGAGCGACATCGCGAGGCGTTGGTCGAGGCGGCGACCTCCGGCAACCCCAAGTTCTTTCTCGGCACCGACAGCGCGCCGCACGCGCGCCGCGCCAAGGAATCGGCGTGCGGCTGCGCCGGCCTGTACACCGCGCACGCCGCGCTCGAGCTCTACGCGACCGCGTTCGAGGAGGCGGGCGCGCTCGAGCGGCTCGACGCGTTCGCGAGCGAGCACGGCGCCCGGTTCTACGGCCTGGCGCGCAACCGCGGCACGGTGACGCTGGTGCGCGAGGAGTGGAGCGTCCCGCAGACAATCGCGTTCGGCGACGACGTGCTCGTGCCGCTGCGCGCGGGCGAGACGCTGACATGGCGGCTCGCCTGAGCGCGGCGCGGGACGCCGCCGGCTGCGGCGCGCCGGCGTGGCGCGATCTCGAGGCGTCTTTTCGACACCCGATCTTCGATCCACTCCGCCCCGCGCTCACGGCGCTCGCCGCCGAGCGGGACTGGCCCGACGCGCAAGGGCTTAACGCGCTCGGCGCAAAGCTCGGCCCCGCCCCCCACAACGCGCTCGGTATGCCGATCCGATTCGTCGCGCCCCACGCCGGTGTCCCGGGCTACGAGCGGCATGTCTACGAGACCGGCCGCGTCGCGACGCGGCCGCGCAACCTGCACGATCTCTTCAACGCGCTCGTGTGGCTTTCGTTCCCGCGCCTCAAGGCGGCGCTCAACGCACGCCACGCCGCGGAGATCCCGCGCGAAGGCGGCCGGCGCGGGCCGTTGCGCGACCTGCTGACCCTCGTTGACGAAGGCGGCGCGCTCGTCGCCTGCGCCGACGCCGGACTCGAGGAACTGGTGCGCGCGCAGCGCTGGAAGGC
>JBFHQA010000193.1:0-3579 GCA_041592455.1 Thiobacillus sp.
ATCGAGCCCGTGGTCAAGGAAGTGCCGCAATCCGAGCGCGCCGTCACCGAGAAGCAGGCGCCGCTGTTCTCCGACATGCCCGACTCGCCGCTGCCGCCGCTGCATCTGCTCGATCCGGCCGACGAAGCGGTAGAAACCGCCAGCCCGGAATCGCTCGAATACACCTCGCTGATGATCGAGCGCAAGCTCGCCGAGTTCGGCGTCGAGGTCAAGGTCGTGTCGGCCTCGCCCGGCCCGGTCATCACGCGCTACGAAATCGAGCCGGCCACCGGCGTGAAGGGCAGCCAGATCGTCAACCTGGCCAAGGACCTGGCGCGCACGCTGTCGGTCATCAGCATCCGCGTGGTCGAGGCGATTCCCGGCAAGCACACCATGGGCCTGGAAATCCCCAATCCCAAGCGCCAGATCGTCCGGCTGTCCGAGATTCTCGGCTCCAAGGCCTATCACGACAGCGCCAGTTCGCTGACCGTCACGCTCGGCAAGGATATCGCCGGCAACCCTGTGGTCGCCGACCTGGGCAAGATGCCGCACCTTCTGGTCGCGGGCACTACCGGCTCGGGCAAGTCGGTCGGCGTCAACGCGATGATCCTGTCGCTGGTCTACAAGTCCGACCCGTCGGCCGTGCGCATGATCATGGTCGATCCCAAGATGCTCGAACTGTCGATCTACGAGGGCATTCCGCACCTCCTGGCGCCGGTCGTCACCGACATGAAGCAGGCCGCCTGCGCGCTCAACTGGTGCGTGGCCGAGATGGAGCGCCGCTACAAGCTGATGTCGGCCGTCGGCGTGCGCAACCTCGCCGGCTACAACCAGAAGGTGCGCGACGCCAAGAAGGCCGGCACGCCGCTGACGCATCCGTTCAGCCTGACCCCCGACAGCCCCGAGCCGCTCGAGCCGATGCCGATGATCGTCGTCGTCATCGACGAACTGGCCGACCTGATGATGGTCGTCGGCAAGAAGGTCGAGGAGCTGATCGCGCGGCTCGCGCAGAAGGCGCGCGCGGCGGGCGTTCACCTGATCCTCGCCACCCAGCGGCCGTCGGTCGACGTCATCACCGGCCTCATCAAGGCCAACATCCCGACGCGCATCGCGTTCCAGGTGTCCTCCAAGATCGATTCGCGCACGATCCTCGACCAGATGGGCGCCGAAGCGCTGCTGGGGCAGGGCGACATGCTCTACCTGCCGCCCGGCACCGGCCTGCCGCAGCGCGTCCACGGCGCCTTCGTCTCGGACAACGAGGTGCATCGAGTGGTCGATTACCTCAAGGCGCTGGGCGAGCCCGAATATATCGAAGGCATCCTCGATTCGCCTGAAGAGGGGGGCGAGGGTGGCGAGTTCGGCGAGCCCGGCGCAGAGGCGGATCCGCTCTACGACCAGGCCGTGGCCTACGTGCTGAAGTCGCGCCGGGCGTCGATCTCGTCGGTGCAACGCCAGCTGCGCATCGGCTACAACCGCGCCGCCCGCATGATCGAAGACATGGAGCGCGCCGGCCTGGTGTCGTCCATGCAAAGCAATGGCAACCGTGAAGTATTGGCGCCTGGAGGCGACGCATGAAGTTTTACGCACTGATTCCCGCCGCCGGCAGCGGTTCGCGCATGGGCGGGAATGTTGAAAAGCAGTACCTGCCGCTGAACGCGGTACCGATGATCGCGCACGCGATGATGGTGCTGGCGCGCGAGCCGCGCATCGAGAAAATTTTCGTCGTGCTGTCGCCCACCGACAAGCGCTGGAATAACTACGAATGGCAGGGCTGGGAAGAGCGCATCGACGTGCTGCGCTGCGGCGGCAAGACCCGCGCCGAAACCGTGCTGAACGCCCTGGATGCGATCTCGACAACCTGCGATCCGGAGGACTGGGTGCTGGTGCACGATGCTGCGCGGCCCTGCCTGCCCGACGAAATGCTCGACAAGCTGCTGGACGAAGTGGCCGACGATCCGGTCGGCGGCCTGCTGGCCGTGCCGGTGGCCGATACGCTGAAGCGCGCCGCGGCCGACGCCGCATCCGGTGCGCGCGCCGAGGCCACCGTGCCGCGCGCCGGCCTGTGGCAGGCGCAGACCCCGCAGATGTTTCGCCATGGCAGGCTGGTGGAAGCCCTGCGCGCCGCCGGCAGCGACATGACCGACGAGGCCTCGGCTATCGAGCAGCTGGGCCTCATGCCCCGCCTCGTCGAATCCGACAGCCGCAACCTCAAGGTCACCTACCCGCAGGACCTCGAACTCGCGGAAATGATCATCAGGAAGCTCCATGAGTGACATTCGCGTCGGCCACGGCTTCGACGTCCACGCCTTCGCCGAGAACCGCAAGCTCATCATCGGCGGCGTCGACGTTCCTTACGAGCTGGGCCTTGCCGGGCATTCCGACGCCGACGTGCTGCTGCACGCCATCTGCGACGCGCTGCTGGGCGCGGCCGGGCTCGGCGACATCGGCCGCCACTTTCCCGACACCGACGCCGCGTTCGCCGGCATCGACAGCCGCATCCTGCTGCGCCGCGTCGCCGAGCAGCTGAAGGAACGCAACTGGCGCGTCGGCAACGTCGACGCCACCATCATCGCGCAGGCACCGAAGATGGCCCCGCACATCGCGCGCATGACGGCCCACATCGCCGACGACCTCGAAGTCGCGCTCGACCGCGTCAACGTCAAGGCCACCACCACCGAAAAACTCGGCTTCACCGGCCGCAAGGAAGGCATCGCCGCCGAAGCGGTCTGCCTGATCGTGCGTGACTGAATCCGCGATGGGCGAAGCCGGCAGCCTGCGGCTGTTCTTCGCCTTGTGGCCGGACGACAAAACCCGCGACGCGCTCTATCGCACCGGAAAATGGTTGCACAAGCATTGGGGCGGGCGCCTCATGCGGCGCGACACCCTGCATGTCACGCTGGCCTTTCTCGGCAGCACCCCGGTCGAACGACTCGAGGCCCTGATGGCCTGCGCCGACGCCGTGCAGGGCGACAGCCACGAACTGCTGCTCGACCAGGCCGGCTACTGGCTCCACAACCGCATCGGCTGGCTGGGCGCGAGCGCGTTGCCGTCGCAGTACACCGAACTCGTCGCCCACCTCAACGGCGCGCTGGCATCGGCCGGGTTTCCCGTCGATACCCGTCCTCATGTTCCGCATGTCACGCTGTTGCGCAATACGGTGGGTGGAGACGTGACTGCATGTGATCCGGTCGACTGGACGATCGGTGATTTCGTGCTCGTGAAATCAGTGACCGATCCTGAAGGCGCGCGCTACGAAGTGCTTCGTCGCTGGCCGCTGAATTAAAAAACGCGTAAAAATGTCGTTCGGACTCGACAGCTGCATCAGCTTTCGGTTATGATGCGCCCCGCATTAGGCGCGTAGCTCAGCTGGTTAGAGCACCACCTTGACATGGTGGGGGTCGTTGGTTCGAGTCCAATCGCGCCTACCAATATTCAGGGGTCGGGATGACCCGGTTTCAAGAGGGGCTGAACTGCCCACGGAGGTTGCGAAATGTCACCGCGAACTAGCAAGGTTGTCTTTGGGTAATCCGGCGCTTCGCTGTTCGCAGGCAATCTGCAATCTTTGAAACTGTAATACCTAAAAAGCGCGGCCGGTCCGCG
>JBFHQA010000194.1:0-3482 GCA_041592455.1 Thiobacillus sp.
CCTGCTGAAACTGGCGCGTAATGAAATTGCCGTGAAGCTAGGACGCGAGGCGACGCGTCACGAACAGGCCGACTGGCTGCTCGAGCCGGGTGCGAGTTTCGTGACCTTGACCCGGCAGGGCGCGTTGCGCGGCTGCATCGGCACCCTGGAAGCGCACCGCCCCCTGGGGGTCGACGTCAGGGAAAACGCTGCCGCGGCAGCATTCCGGGATCCCCGTTTCCTGCCGCTGACGAATGCGGAATTCGACGTCGTCCGTGTCGAGGTCTCGCTGCTTTCGCCCAGCGAGCCGCTGCAGGTGGTGAACGAAGCAGAAGCCCTGGCAGCTTTGCGCCCGAACATCGACGGCGTGGTGCTGGAGTATGGGCACTATCGCAGCACCTTCCTGCCGCAGGTGTGGGAACAGCTGCCCGATCCGGCCGAATTCCTGGCTCACCTCAAGCGCAAGGCCGGCCTGTCGATGGATTTCTGGGCCGACCGGCTGCGATTGTCGCGATATACCGTCAGCAAGTGGAAGGAGCAGGAGGCCGAGCATGTCCATTCCTGAATCGCATTACCCGGCGCGCTGGTGGCACGCGCTCCCCGATGGCCGCATCCAGTGCGATCTCTGCCCGCGTGACTGCCGCCTGCACGAGGGGCAGCGGGGCCTGTGCTTCGTGCGCAAGATGGAAAACGGCAAGATGGTGCTCACCACCTACGGCCGCTCGTCGGGCTTTTGCGTCGATCCCATCGAAAAGAAGCCGTTGAATCACTTCTATCCCGGAACGTCGGTGTTTTCCTTTGGCACGGCCGGCTGCAACCTCGCCTGCAAGTTCTGCCAGAACTGGGATATTTCCAAGTCGCGCGAAACCGACACCATGGTCGACCAGGCCCTGCCGGACGAGATCGCCGCCGCGGCCGAGCAGAGCGGCTGCAAGAGCGTGGCCTTTACCTATAACGATCCGGTGATCTTCGCCGAGTATGCGATGGACGTGGCCGACGCCTGCCATGCGCGCGGACTCAAGACCGTGGCCGTGACCGCCGGTTACATTCACGACGCGCCGCGGCGCGCGTTCTACGCCAAGATGGACGCAGCCAACGTCGACCTCAAGGCGTTCAACGAGGATTTCTATGTCAAGCTGACCGGCAGCCATCTGCAGCCGGTGCTCGATACGCTGGTGTACCTCAAGCGCGAGACGAACGTATGGGTCGAAATCACAACCCTGCTGATCCCGGGACACAACGACAGCGACGCTGAAATCGAGGCGATGAGCCAGTGGATCAAGCGCGAGCTCGGCCCGGACGTTCCTCTGCATTTCTCGGCCTTCCACCCCGACTGGAAGATGCAGGACGTGCCGCCGACACCCGCATCGACGCTCACCCGTGCACGCGAGATCGCGCTCAAGGCCGACCTGCATCATGTCTATACCGGCAACGTGCATGACCCTGCCGGGGGAACCACGTCCTGCCCGGGGTGCCATGCGCCGCTGATCGTGCGCGACTGGTACCGCATCGATCAATACGACGTGACGCCGGACGGCCACTGCCCGCATTGCGGCACGGTCCTGGCCGGGCATTTCGGAGCGTTCAGCCATCCGTTCGGCAATCGCCGCATCCCGATTGCCTTGCATCACGCGCATCGCCCATGAGTCTTTCGAGCCAGGTGTACATTCCAGCCGGCGCCGCCACGATCGAAGGCATGCTGGAGATCCCCGATCACGCCCTGGGACTGGTGCTGTTCGCGCACGGCAGCGGCTCGTCCCGCCATTCGCCGCGCAACAACTACGTGGCCGGCGTGCTGCGCCAGGCGGGTATCGGCACGCTGCTGATGGACCTGCTGACGCAGGAAGAAGATCGCGATTACAGCCGCCGCTTCGATATCGCATTGTTGACGCAACGCGTGATGGATGCCGCCCGCTGGGTGGTGTCGCAGGATGAAACGAGCGAGATGGCGCTTGCATTGTTTGGCGCCAGCACCGGCGCGGCCGCTGCGCTCGAGGCGGCCGCCATCCTGGGCGCCGAGGCCAGGGCGGTGGTGTCGCGCGGCGGCCGCCCGGACCTGGCGAGTCCCGAGGTCCTGGCGACGGTGACGGCGCCCACCCTGCTGCTGGTCGGCGGAGAGGACGACGTCGTGATCGCGCTCAACCGGCAGGCCTACGATCAACTGCGCTGCGAAAAGAAGCTGCTCGTCATCCCGGGCGCCACCCACCTGTTCGAGGAGCCCGGTACGCTGGAAGAGGTGGCCCGCCAGGCTGCCGCCTGGTTCAGGCAGCATTTTGCACCGCCCCGATAGCCCCTCAACTGGCCCCCGACGGGGGAGCGTGGCAGGATAGGCTGCATGACAAGCGATCGCGACCATTCCGCCATTTTCGTTGCCCACGGATTGACCAAGGTCTACCGCATGGGTGAGGTCGAGGTGCATGCGCTGCGCGGCATCGATCTCACGCTCAATCGCGGCGAACTGGTCGTGCTGCTCGGCCCCTCGGGCAGCGGCAAGTCGACCTTGCTCAATATCCTGGGCGGGCTCGATGCGCCGACCGGCGGCGAGGTGCGCTACCTCGACCACATGCTGACTGGCGCGTCTGAGTCCGAGCTCACGCTGTTTCGCCGCGAGCACGTCGGTTTCGTGTTCCAGTTCTACAACCTGATTCCCAGCCTCACCGCGCGCGAGAACGTGGCCGCCGTGACCGAGATCTCCACCTCGCCGATGCGGCCGGAAGACGCGCTGGGGCTTGTGGGGCTGGGCAACCGCCTCGACCATTTCCCGGCCCAGCTGTCCGGCGGAGAGCAGCAGCGGGTGGCGATCGCGCGGGCCGTCGCCAAGAACCCCGCGGTGCTGCTGTGCGACGAGCCGACCGGGGCACTGGATTCCGCCACCGGCGTGGTGGTGCTCGAGGTGCTGGAGAAGGTCAATCGCGAACTGGGGACGCTGACCGTTCTGATCACGCACAACGCCGGCATCGCCGACATGGCCGACCGGGTGATCCGCCTGTCCGACGGCCAGATTGCCGAGATTCGCGCCAATCCCGACAAGAAGGCGGCACGCGAGCTGAGCTGGTAGCCCCGCTGACATGAAAAGCCTCGACCGCAAGCTTTTTCGCGACTTCTGGCACATGCGCGGTCAGGTGCTGGCGATTGCAGCGGTGATCATGGGGGGCGTCGCCACCATGGTGATGTCCTTGTCCACCTACGAATCGCTGGTGACCACGCGCGACCGGTTCTACAGCGAATACCGGTTTGCCGAGGTGTTCAGCAGCCTGAAGCGCGCGCCCGAGACGCTGGCCGAGCGTCTTGCCGCGCTGCCGGGGGTGGAAAGCCTGGAAACCCGGGTGCGGGCCGGGGTGAAGCTCGAGGTGGCGGGGTTTTCCGATCCCATCACCGGATTGCTGCTGTCGCTTCCGGATATCGGCGAGGCCCGGCTCAACGGCCTGCATCTGAAGCGCGGCCGCACGGTTCAGCCGTGGAGCACGGACGAAGTGGTGCTGTCGGACACGTTTGCCGACGCA
>JBFHQA010000195.1:0-3409 GCA_041592455.1 Thiobacillus sp.
AGCAGCCTGCCGCCCCATGTCCTCGCGGACAATTACACCGACATCCTGTCCCACCTGCTGGAACAGTACTTTTCCATGGAAGACACCACGGGAATCGTCGACGCCATCCTCCTCGAGGCCATCCACTACCTGCTGAAAAACTCGCCGGAACTCCGCAATTGGAAGGCATCGTACCGGTTTCGTGCCAACACCATGTTCGCGTCGACGCTCTCGCTGTCCTACCTGTTCTCGTGCGGCAAGAAAGTCCCCTGGATTCTGCACTACCTGACCCATGCGCTGTCATCCCTGCGTCCCGTTTCGCACGGCGCCGCGCTCAGGATCGTCATGCCGGGCTGGCTCGTCTGGCTGTCGAGCAATCCTGCCTATGCCGTCCGGGTGCGCCAACTCGCCGACAAGCTGGGCCTGGCCGACGCGGGCCAACTGGGCGCTTTTTTCCTGGCGCATTTTTCAACGATGGGGTGCGACCCGCATCCAGTGCTCGGCAACGAGGAGAAAACGCAGATCGTGAATACGCTGGCGGCCGACGCGGCATTCCTGTCGCGGGCGGAGCTCGAGGCCGGCGACCTGAAATGCATCCTCGACTGGTCGCACCATGCCTGCTGAAAAAGGCCTGGCCCGATGAAAATGAACAACACCACGCTGCTGATTTTTCCGCTCGACATCGACGATGCCGACGCCTTCATCCAGGTTGCGAAAGCGCTCGGCCTGACGATCGTCGGGGCCAGCTCGGCCATGGCCGGCCCCGAGGGCAAGGCAGTCGATCATTTCGTCCGTCTGCCTTACATCACCGACCCGGCATTCGACCAGGCCTTGCAGGATGCGCTCGAACAGCATGCGGTTACGATGGTGTACGCGCCGCACCAGGGGGTCTGGCGACATCTCGATACCTGCCTGAAAAACGACCCGGCTGTGTTCCGCTTCACGCTCTGTGCGCCCGACCCGTTCACGGCCAGGCAGCAGCGCTTCGCTCCGCACGAGGCGTGGGCCGCTGCGATGCGGTCCGCCGATCCGTTTGCAGGCCTGGTCGCGCCGGAGGCGATCCGGCCGCCCTTGTCGCGTGCCCGCTATGCCGCATTGCATCGCCTGTTTCTCGACATTCCCGGCGATTCCGACGTCGGCAAGCTGCACGCCCTGTGCGATATCGCCCGCCTGCTGCCCAGGGGTGATCTTCTCGAAGTGGGTTGCCTGTACGGACGCTCGGCGTTTGCCCTCGGCTACCTGGCCGATCATTATCAGCTGGGCAACGTGATTTGCGTCGACCCGTGGAACACCGCCGAACTGACCGACCAGGGCGCCGGCGCCGCGATCATCAATGCCGAACTGACCAACCCGGACATCGATAGCGAAACGATCTTCAGGATATTCCTGAATGCGGTCGCCCCGCTCGGAAATGTCGGCTACATTTGCAAGACCTCCGAGAAGGCGGTCGGTGCGTACGCGGCCGCCATGCACAGTGGCAGCCTGGCCAGTGCCGAACTGGGCAGCATCCAGGTGGAAGGGCGACTGAGTCTGCTGCACATCGACGCGAACCATCGCTACGACCATGTGCGACGGGATATCGAACTCTGGACCCCGCACCTTGCGGCGGGAGGCTGGCTGCTGCTAGACGACTACGTGTGGGCGTTTGGCGACGGGCCGCAACGGGCCGGAGACGAACTGCTCGACAGCCGCCTGTACGATTCAGCCTTCGTCAGCGGCGACACGCTCTTCCTGCGTCGAACCGACGCGAATTGACGCCTGTCCGGGTTGCGCGGTGGCGCACCATTTCCGCCAAATGTCCCGATAGGCGGCTTCCAGGTCGCGGGTAACCGCCTGAGGTCCTTGGTTCGATGCGCTCATCCGATCGCGTAAAGATTGCCGGACCCGGTCCAAGCCGGGCAAATCCTGGGCAAACCGGATCGCGCGATTGAAGTAGTCTTCCTCGTCACCTGCAATGAAATCCGTCAGGCCGACGCGTGTCAGCAGCGGAACGGCGCAGCGCGAAACCATGTGCTCTCCAGCCAGGCTGAGCACCGGCACGCCCATCCACAACGAATTCATCGTGGTCGTGCCGCCGTTGTAGGGATAGGGATCGAGCGCCATATCGATACGCTGATGCACTGACAGATATTCGTCAAATGACAAGCGTGGCAGCAGGATCAGGCGATCAGCGGACACGCCAGCCTGGGCGAACTGCTCGACCATGCGTTGCTGCACGCTGCTGTCCGTGACGTTGCCGAGCATCAGCCTGGCGTGCGGCAGTGCCTCCAGTATGCGGGCCCACAGCCTGACGACAGATGGGTTGATCTTGATCAGGTTGTTGAGCGAGGCGAACACGAATTCACCGGATGACAGGGCCGGCAAGGCGTTTACCGGCGGGCTGTCGGGGTGCGGTTGGTAGGCCACGCCGGTGTCCGGCATGCGCAGCAGCGTTTCGCTGTGATATCGCTCGGTCAGCCCGGGCGGATCCATTTCTGCATTGGTGATCCGGTAATCCATCGCTGTCAGTCCGGTCGAGCCGGCATAGCCGATCCAGGTCGCCTGGACCGGCGCCGGCTTGCGGGCAAACATGGGCAACCGGTTGAAGCCGGTATGGCCAGACAGGTCGACCAGGATGTCGATGCCATCTGCACGGATCCGTTCGGCAAGTTGCTCATCGCACATTGCCGAAACGTCCAGCCAGTGATCCGCGTGTGCGGCGATGCGATCGGTATAGGTATCGCGCTTGAAATTGTTGAAGTAGCAGAAAACCTCGACCTGGGATTTATCGTGGTTGGCTAGGATCGGCTCGATAAAAAACGCGACGGCGTGGTAGAAAAAGTCCCCGGATACATAGCCGATCCTGAGGCGGCGCTCAGGGTCGCGGTTGTTTTCATGCGCTTGCCAGTGGGGCTTGAAAGGCGTCTCGAAGTGTTCCGCATAGCGTTGATGTTCGGCGAACACTTCGGCCGGCGTGACGGTATCCAGGTACTGCATCGTATACAGCAGATTGCTGTACACGCTGGCTGGTTTCTTCTTGCCTGAGATGATCTGCCGGAAGCAGGCAATGGCTTCTTCCAGCTTGCCCTGGGCCTGGAGCGTGTTGCCAAGCGTGTTGCAGGCCTCAACATAATCCGGGTTGATCTGCATGGCTTGTCTGCTGAGTGTGAGGGCTTCTTCCAGTTGCCCCTGTTCCTTCAGAGTCTTGGCCAGGGTGGTCAGGGCCTCGGCAAAATCCGTCTTGAGGTGGGTTGCCAGCCTGCAGGAGGCAAGCGCCTCGTTCAGGTGCCCCTGCATGAATAAAGTGTCACCCAGATTGTGGTGTGCCTCGGCATAGGCTGGGCGGAGTTCGATCGCCTTGCGGTAGTGTTCGATCGCCTCTGCATACGATCCCTGTTTTTTCAGCAGATTGCCCAGGTTATTCCAGGCCTCGGCGTAATCCGGCTTCAGC
>JBFHQA010000196.1:0-3332 GCA_041592455.1 Thiobacillus sp.
ATCGAGCGGCCCTTGAGGTCCTCGATTTTGCGGATCGGGGAATCCTTGCGGGCCAGGAAGATACCCTGCACCGTATGGGCCGTCATGGCCAGCCGCCTGTAGCCGTCCCGGGTTTCAGCCAGCCGCCCCATATGAGGGGCGGTCAGGATGATGTCGTACTGGCCCTGGCGGGTCCGCTCGACAAAACTGTCAAAGTCGGGCGCGGTCACGAGGGTGACGGTGCGCTGGAGACTGCTGGCGAGATGGTCCTTGAGCGGTGTATGGAAGCTGGCAAGCTGGGCAGGCGAGACGTAGGGGAACACGCCGAGCACCCAGTCCGGCTTGTCGCGCGCCATGGCTGGAGAAACCCCCAGCAATACCAGGCCAAGCAGGGCGATGAATCCTGGAAATCCGTACATACGATATTTCCCCCATTAAGACGCTCAAGGCTGTCGCGCTGGTCCGGGCCGAATATTCAGGTCACGCGGACTGACCGTGGCTGTGATGGCGCCAGTATGATCGACTGCCATTGTTCGATCAGAATAAACGAGATTTTGCTGGAAACGTGGGGTTGATCAGTGATTTTAATGAAAATTACACATGCTCGGGCATGCCATCCCCGGAAGGGGCCGGCGACACGGGCACGCTGAGGACAGCGACTTCCTGGCGGCGTGCCCTGTCAGTCGTCGACAGGGCACAACCCGCTTACTGGCTGAAGAACGACTTGACCTTGTCCATGAAGGACTGCGCGCGGGGGTTGTTGTTGCGGCCGGGGCTCAGTTCCTCGAACTCGCGCAGCAGTTCGCGCTGGCGTTCGGAGAGGTTGACCGGCGTTTCCAGCAGCATGTGGCACATCAGGTCGCCTGGCGCCTGGCTGCGCACGCCTTTGATGCCCTTGCCGCGCAGGCGGAACACCTTGCCGGACTGGGTTTCGGGCGGGATCTTGATCTTGGCGTGACCGTCCAGCGTGGGGATTTCGACTTCCCCGCCGAGGGCGGCCGTGGCAAAGCTGATCGGCATTTCGCAATGCAGGTCGTCGCCATCGCGCTTGAAGACCGGGTGCTCCTTGAGGTGGATCACCACGTAGAGATCGCCTGCAGGTCCGCCGTTGACGCCGGCTTCGCCTTCACCGCCGAGACGGATGCGGTCGCCGCTGTCGACGCCGGCCGGAATCTTGACCGATAGCGTCTTGTGCTTCTTGACGCGGCCTTCTCCGTGACAGGTCGTGCAGGGGTCGGTCACCATCTTGCCGGTGCCGCCGCAGCGCGGACAGGTTTGCTGGACCGAGAAGAAGCCCTGCTGGATGCGAACCTGGCCGTGGCCGCCGCAGGTGGTGCAGGTGGTCGGCGTGGTGCCCGGCTTGGCGCCGCTGCCGTGGCAGGTACCGCATTCTTCCAGAGAGGGGATGCGGATCTTGGTTTCGGTGCCGCGCGCGGCTTCCTCGAGTCCGATTTCAAGGTTGTAGCGCAGGTCGGCGCCGCGATAGACGCGGTCGCGCCGGTTGCCGCCTCCGCCGCCGAAAATGTCGCCGAAGATGTCCGAGAAGGCATCCGAAAACCCGCTGGCCCCGCCATAGCCGCCGCCCATGCCGGCCTGGCCGTCGACGCCCGCATGGCCGAACTGGTCGTAGGCGGCGCGCTTGTCCGAGTCGGACAGGATCTCGTAGGCCTGCTTGGCTTCCTTGAATTTATCCTCCGCACCCTTGTCGTCAGGGTTGCGGTCAGGATGGTGCTTCATGGCCAGCTTGCGATAGGCCTTCTTGATTTCTTCGTCCGAGGCATTCTTGGCGACGCCGAGGACTTCGTAGTAGTCGCGTTTTGACATGAGATGGTGAGGTGTGAAGCGTTAGGCGTTAGGCGTAGGATACAAAGCGGCGTGAGGCGTAAGGCTGTCGCCTTACGCCTCACGCCTTGCGCCTTACTTGTCTTTGACCTCTTCGAACTCGGCGTCCACCACGTTGTCGTCGGCCGCCTTGGCGCCGGCACCCGCCCCCGGGGCTTCACCCGGCTGGGCCTTGGCCTGTTCCGCCTGGTACATCTGCTCGGCCAGCTTGTGGCTTGCGGTGGCCAGGGCGTTGGTCTTGGCTTCGATGGTGTCCTTGTCGCCTTCGCGCACGGCGTCCTCGGCTTCCTTGAGCGCGGCCTCGATGGCTTCCTTCTCTTCGGCCGATACCTTGTCACCGTATTCGGTCAGCGACTTCTTGACCGAATGGATCATGGAATCGGCCGCATTGCGCGCAGTCGCCAGTTCGAAGGCCTTGTGATCCTCGGCCGCGTTGGCTTCGGCGTCCTGCACCATGCGCTGGATTTCCTCTTCGGACAGACCGGAGCTGGCCTGGATGCGAATGGTGTTTTCCTTGCCGGTGGCCTTGTCCTTGGCCGACACGTGCAGGATGCCGTTGGCGTCGATGTCGAAGGTGACCTCGATCTGCGGCATGCCGCGCGGGGCCGGCGGAATGTCGGACAGGTTGAACTGGCCCAGGCTCTTGTTGCCGGAGGCCATTTCGCGCTCGCCCTGCAGCACGTGCACGGTCACCGCGCTCTGGTTGTCGTCAGCGGTCGAGAACACCTGCGAGGCCTTGGTCGGGATCGTGGTGTTCTTCGGGATCAGCTTGGTCATCACGCCGCCCAGCGTTTCGATGCCCAGCGACAGTGGCGTCACGTCGAGCAGCAGCACGTCCTTGACTTCACCTTTCAGCACGCCGCCCTGGATCGCAGCACCCACGGCAACCGCTTCGTCGGGGTTGACGTCGCGGCGCGGTTCCTTGCCGAAGAAGTCCTTGACCGCGTCCTGCACCTTGGGCATGCGGGTCTGGCCGCCGACCAGGATGACGTCGTCGATCTGAGAAGTGGAGAGGCCGGCATCCTTCAGGGCCATCTTGCAGGGATCGATGGTGCGCTTGATCAGGTCTTCGACCAGGCTTTCGAACTTGGCGCGCGTGATCTTGACGGCCAGGTGCTTGGGACCGGAGGCATCAGCCGTGATGTAGGGCAGGTTGACTTCGGTCTGCTGGCCGGACGACAGCTCGATCTTGGCCTTTTCAGCCGCTTCCTTCAGGCGCTGCAGGGCGAGCACGTCCTTCTTCAGGTCGACGCCCTGTTCCTTCTTGAATTCTTCGGCGAGATAGTCGATCAGGCGCTGGTCGAAGTCTTCGCCGCCGAGGAAGGTGTCGCCGTTGGTCGACAGCACTTCGAACTGGTGCTCGCCGTCCATTTCGGCGATCTCGATGATGGAGATGTCGAAGGTGCCGCCGCCGAGGTCATACTCGGCGATCTTGCGGTCGCCTTCCTTCTTGTCCATGCCGAAAGCCAGCGCAGCCGCGGTCGGCTCGTTGATGATGCGCTTGACCTCGA
>JBFHQA010000197.1:0-3312 GCA_041592455.1 Thiobacillus sp.
AGATCGCCGGCCTCGACCGCACGCGTGCCGCCCAGCAGGCGCTTGACCGGTTCGACCAGCGAGCGCGTGACAAACCCCGCAAAGATCAGCCCGAGCGCGGTGGCAATGGCCGTGACGATCCAGTTGAGTGTGGTGGCGCGTTCCTCCTCGGCCTTGGCCTGGGTGGCGGTGTCCTGGGTCAGTTTGTTGAGAATATCGATGGTCTTGCCGATTTCGATGTCGACGATATCCTTCTCGCGCAGCAGCGCGTCGCGCACAATTTTTTCCGAACGCGGCGTGCCTTCCTGTGCCTCGATCTGGAACAGGCGGAAGGTCATGTGAAAGTGCTGGCGCGCGGTCTGGATGGCCGGCAGCTGCTTGGCCAGGATGGCGAGCGTCACGCGGTCGAGTTCGATGCCCTTTTCCGCTTCGGCTTCGCCCAGCATGCGCAGCGAGGAATCGACGATCTGGTCGGCATTGATGCCACGCATGTCGAAGCCGTTCGATTCCTGGGCGAGATACTCAGGGTCGGGCTTGGCGACCTCCATCCCCGCCAGCACCCGTTCCATGTGCACGATCTGCTGACGAATCAGGATTTCCACGCTGGCCACCTGCTGCTGCAGCGGCAGGTAGTAGTCGGACAGCGCCCGTACCTGGTTGTTGAGCTGGCGGAAGTTGAGCACCGAGAGCCAGGTGACGACCACCATCAATGTCAGCAGGGCGGTGGTGATGCTGAAGATCTTCAGACTGATGGGAAGTCGCATGGCGTCGGGCACCTGTTGCTCGGAAATGTAAACCTAGCGTACGCCACCGGCCCGTCAAACCGCAACGCCATCAGGGCCGGGCGCAAACCGACAGCGACGCGGCCACGCCGCTGTCCTAACTGCCGGCGGGAATCACCGGCGTGCCGCTCACAACGTCGCCGCACTGCGCGCGATAACGCAGCGCGTGGTCCATCAGCACGATCGCCATCAGCGCCTCGGCGATCGGTGTGGCGCGGATGCCGACGCAGGGATCGTGGCGGCCGTGGGTGACGACCTCGATCGGCTGACCGTGCAGGTCGATCGAGCGGCCGGGCAAACGCATCGACGAGGTGGGCTTGATCGCGAGGTGGGCGACGACCGCCTGGCCGGACGAAATGCCGCCGAGGATGCCGCCGGCGTGATTGGAAAGAAAGCCCTCGGGGGTGATCTCGTCACGGTGCTCGGTGCCCTTCTGCCGCGCGGCCTCCATGCCGTCGCCGATCTCCACGCCCTTGACGGCGTTGAGCCCCATCAAGGCGTGCGCAAGGTCGGCGTCGAGCTTGTCGTACAGCGGCTCGCCCCAGCCGGGCGGCACGTTTTCGGCCACCACGCTGATTCTGGCGCCGACCGAGTCGCCCGATTTCCTGAGCGCGTCCATGTAGGCCTCGAGTTCGGGAACGATGGCGGCATTGGGCGCGAAGAAGGCGTTGTTGCCGACTTCGTCCCACGACGCGAAAGGCACATCGATCGGGCCGAGCGCGCTCATGTAGCCTCGCACCACGATGCCGTATTTTTCGGCCAGCCATTTTTTGGCGATGGCGCCGGCGCCGACGATCGGCGCGGTCAGCCGGGCCGACGAGCGGCCGCCGCCGCGCGGGTCGCGGAAACCGAATTTCTGCGTGTAGGTGTAGTCGGCGTGACCGGGGCGGAAGGTCTCGGCGATGTTGCCGTAGTCCTTGCTGCGCTGGTCCTCGTTGCGGATCAACAGCGCGATCGGGGTGCCGCTGGTTTTGCCTTCGTAGACGCCGGAGAGAATTTCCACGGTGTCGGACTCGCGGCGCTGCGTCACATGGCGCGAGGTGCCGGGCTTGCGCCGGTCGAGGTCGTGCTGGATGTCGGCCTCGGCCAGGGCCATTCCGGGCGGGCAGCCGTCGACCACGCAGCCGATGGCGGGACCGTGCGATTCGCCAAACACGGTGACACAGAACAGTTTGCCGAGTGAGCTGCCGGACATGGAAATAACCTGGTAAAAAATTGGATCCGGCAGCGCCGGAAGAATGCGTCGAAGTCTAGCACAGGCGCGGCTCCGGGCGCCGCTGCCCGTGCCAGCTGAACCTGTGGCGCCAACCTGGTCCAAGTTTCATGGCTATTCTGAATCCATGGCGGGGCATTTCCCGCAGACCATGCCTGCGCCAAACCTGCCCCAAGGTTTTCCGGGACGGATATTCAGAGTATTTTAAGAAACCAAACGACCTTCTGCGGGAAGGGATGCACACCCCGCATTGCTGGGTCGCCCCTGTGACGAGGACATATCATGAACACCACGCAACACGTCACCACCCTCGGTCAAAGCCTCTGGCTGGACAACCTGTCGCGCAGCCTGATCCGCGACGGCACGCTGGCGCAGCTCATTGCCGAGGACGGCGTATCGGGAATCACGTCGAACCCCTCGATCTTTCAGAACGCGCTCGCCGCCAGTCCCTATTACGCCGACGATCTGGCACGCCTGAAAGCCAGCGAGCCGGATGCCGAGCGGCGCTATGAAGCGCTGGTCATCCCCGACATCCAGGCCGCCTGCGACCTGTTGCTGCCCGCGCACCAAGCCAGCGACGGCAATGACGGTTACGTCAGCCTGGAAGTCGCCCCGCGCTGGGCCTATGACAGCGCGCGCACGGTGGAGGAAGCGCAACGCCTGGTCGCCGCCGTGGATCGCCGCAATCTTCTGGTCAAGGTGCCGGGCACGCCCGAAGGCGTCGTTGCTTTCGAGAAGTTGACCGCGCTCGGCATCAACGTCAACGTGACCCTGCTGTTTTCGCTGGCCCAGATCGATGCGGTGTTCGACGCCTATATTCGCGGGCTCACCGCACGTATCCGCGCCGGCGCCGACGTGGTCCGCAACAGGGCGGTGGCGAGCCTGTTCCTGTCGCGCGTCGACACGCAGACCGACAAGCAGCTGACCGCCATCGGCACACAGGAAGCGCTGTCGCTGCGCGGCCGGGCGGCGATCGTGATGGCCAAGCTTGCCTACCAGCGCTATCTGGAAACCTTTCACGGCACAGCGTTCGCCGAGTTGTTGCAACAGGGCGCACGGCCGCAAACCCTGCTGTGGGCGAGCACCGGCGTCAAGAACCCGGATTACCATGACCTGCTGTACGTCGAACCGCTGATCGGCACCGAAACCATCAATACCCTGCCCGATAAAACGCTGGCCGCATTGCGCGACCACGGCAAGCCGGCGCTGCGGGTGGCGGACGGCATCGCCGAGGCTGAAGCGCAGTGGGCCGAACTGGCGCGGCTGGGCATCGACATGGACGCAATCGGCAACACCTTGCAGGACGACGGCGTCAAGCTGTTCGAGGCCGCCTTTCAG
>JBFHQA010000198.1:0-3236 GCA_041592455.1 Thiobacillus sp.
AGGGTTTCGCCGCGCATGCGATACAGACGGCTGTCGCCGACGTGCGCATAGTGGAAACGACGGCCGCGCAGCACCAGGGCGGTCAGCGTGGTGGCCATGCCGCCGGGATCGGCGCGCGAGGCGGTCTGGCCATGCAGCCAGCGGTTGATGGCCGTCAGCACCGTGCCAAGCGCGTGCGGCACCTCCCAGGTATCGGGTGTGGAATAGTAGTCGGCGAGCAGGTTGCGCACCGAGGCCTCGGCCGCCTCGCGCCCGTGGCTGCCGCCCGACACGCCGTCGGCGACGACCGCGAGCATGCCCTTGGTGGCCGCCAGCTGCGCGTCGGGCTCGACGTAGCCGCCATAGTCCTCGTTCCGCGGGCGCGGTCCGGTGGCAGTGGCGTAGCCGAATTCGAGGGTGAGCGGCATGGTCAGGGGGCAGGCTTCAGTAGGCAGGGCATTATAGAGGCGCGATCCAGCCGCCCGTTCCCTGCATTCTGGAGCCTGCCCGCGTTCAGACCTTGGCGCCCGAGATCGCTGCAGCGCCCCAGGTGGTGCGCCAGCGTTTCTTGACCAGCGACAGGCCGGCCAGGGCGACAAAGCAAAGTGCGGCAAAAATCAGCAGGCCGATCTGGTAGTCGCCGGTCTGGCCCTTGATGTAGCCGAGGCTCGCGGCCAGATAGAAGCCGCCCACGCCGCCAGCCATGCCGACCATGCCGGTCATGACGCCGATTTCCTTGCGGAAGCGCTGCGGCACCAGCTGGAAAACCGCGCCATTCCCCGCCCCGAGGCTGCCCATGGCCAGCATGAATCCGGCCAGCGCGACGCCAGCGGTCGGTGCGCCGAAACTGACGGCGATGATGAAAATGCCGGCCAGCAGATACATCACCAGCAGCGCGCGGATGCCGCCGATGCGGTCGGCCAGCATGCCGCCCAGCGGACGAATCATCGAGCCGGCGAACACGCAGGCTGCCGTGAAATAGCCGGCCTGCACCGGCGTCATGCCGTACTGGTCGTTGAAGTAGATCGTGAGGCTGGACGCCAGGCCGACGAAGCCGCCGAAGGTCACGAAGTAGAAGAACATGAACCACCAGGCGTCACGGTCCTTCAGCACGTTGAGGTACTGGCGCAGGGTCTTGGGCGGCGGGCAGTCGGGGGCATCCTTGGCAAAAGCCAGGTACACCAGAAAGGCCAGGCCGACCGGGATCAGCGCCAGGCCGAACACGTTGCCCCAGCCGAACGCCACGGCCAGGCCGGGCGCCAGCAGGGCCGCGATCACGGTGCCGGAGTTGCCCGCGCCGGCAATGCCCAGAGCGGTGCCCTGATGCTGCGGCGGATACCAGCGGGAGGCCAGCGGCAGCGCCACGGCAAACGATGCGCCGGCGAAGCCCAGGGCCGCGCCGAGGATGAGCACTTCACGATAGCTGTGGATGCCGAACACCCAGGCCCAGGCCAGCGCGACCATCACGATGACCTGGCCGATCAGGCCGGCTTTCTTGGGCTTGAGGTGATCGACCAGGACGCCCATCAGGATGCGCAGCAACGCGCCCGCCAGCACCGGCGTGGCAACCATCATGCCTTTTTGCGCAGCGGTCAGACCGAGCGTGGCGGCGATCTGCACGCCCAGCGGACCCAGCATCACCCACACCATGAAGGCTACATCGAAGTACAAAAAGGCTGACAGAAGCGTAGGCGTGTGCCCCGACTTCCAGAAGTCGCGTGTCATGACAGTTTCCTCGGAGATGAATTGTTTTGTATCGTTCAGGCAAGGTTCAGGTGAACCACACCCGACTCGAGCCGGGTTTCGTATTTTTTGGCACAACCTTCGTCGGGCGCGGTCGCGCATCCGGTTGCCAGTTCGAGGTTCCAGCCATGCAGCGGGCAGGTCACGTTCTTGCCGTGAACAATGCCCTGAGACAACGGACCGCCCTTGTGCGGGCAACGATCCTTCACGGCAAATACTTCATCATCCGCGGTGCGGAAAACGGCGATGTCGATATCGCCATGACGCACGACGCGCGCACCCAGTTGGGGGATTTCATCGAGATTGCATACTTTCAACCAGGTACTCATGTTTTCGTCCTTTACATTGATACTCAAGGTGCGGCGGGAAACAGCAGACCGCGCACATAACCCTTTTCAAGCAGGATCCCCTTGACCCTGTCCCGAAAATCATCCCTGATGCCACGCATCAGGATCACTACAGACAAGCCCAGTGCGGGCACCAGCAGCAGCACATAGGCCACGGCATGCACCGCTTCGCTGGTGTACGCCGCCAGCCCCAGCACGTAGGCCGGCCAGCTGAACAGCAGTCCGCGCAGGCCGTGCTTCAGGCCGAGCAGCAGCACGGCCTGCAGGCGACGACGGCGCTGCAGCGGCGAGTTGTAGGCAGCGAGAAAAATCCCTTGCTCGAACTCACTATGCAGGTCTCCCAGCCGTCGCGGCATGACTCAATGCGCGTCGGGCACCACGCCAACCTGCGGCAGGTTCGCCAGCCCGGTCTCGCGCGCGTGTTCCTGGAACGCGGGGTTGCGCCAGAAGAACGCGCCCGGCATCGTCGTCGGCACAACCAGCACGTAGAACAGCGCGCGCCCGACGAGCGCCACCAGGGCGACCAGCACGCCCAGCAGCGTCCAGGCCCAAACGGATGCGCTGCCGCTCATGGCCAGCGCGGCAGCACCGGCGAGCGCCAGCACGAAGCCGACATTGTGCGCGCGCCAGCTGTAGCCGAAGTCGGTGCGACGCAGGAAGTGCGCGGCTGCGCCCTCGCCGCCGTGGTCGACCAGGAAGCGCGAATGCGCGACGAGTCCGACGCCTTCGATGACGAGGCCCGCGACGACCAGCACGGCGGCCACGGCGAACAGCGAGCCCGCCGCCATTGCTTCGCTGCCTTCCGACGCCAGCGACCAGCCATAGGCCAGGGCGACGATCAGCGCGCCAAGCGTGAGCATGTTGCCGTAGAAGCTCGTGGTGACCTGCCAGTGGTTCCAGAACGGGCGCGCAGGAATCCGGTAGATGCGCGACATGAAGTAGAGCGCAACCGGCCCCGACAGCGCGGCACCCCAGCCGAAGAACTCGCCCAGGCCCGCGACGAGCCCGGCCGGCAGCCACGCGAAAGCGCCGGAGAGCGCGGTGAACAGCGTGTAGCCGCCGAGCATGTTGTAGAACACCGCGATGCCCGCGACCTCGCGCGACACCGGCGAGTACTTGAGGTTGTTGAACGCACGGTAGAAGCGATGCGGCCGCCCGAGGTGCAGC
>JBFHQA010000199.1:0-3026 GCA_041592455.1 Thiobacillus sp.
GGCTTTCGCGACGTGCCGGCGATCCTGCGCTTTGGGCACTACCATCATCGGGCTGCTGTCTTCGGCATCCAGCCGCAAGGCCAGCTGCATCGCTCGCTCAACAGCCGGCTTCAGCCGATCGAACTGCAGCCTGGCGGAGTGGTGCTGACCGACCACCTGGCCAACGAGATCCTGCATGTGAAGCCGGGCGACATGCTGACGGTGGAAGTGCTGGAAGGCGCCCGCCCGGTAAGGCAGGTGCCGGTGATCGGTATCACCAAACAGTATCTGGGCGTGTCGGCCTACATGCAGCAGGATTCCCTCAACGCCCTGATGCGCGAAGGCGGCACCGTGTCCGGAGCGTATCTGGCGGTGCAGCCGGACATGGAAACGGTCCTGTACGACGCGCTGCAAGCGCGCCCGCGCGTGCTCGGCATGGTCGCCAATGCTTCAGCGATCCAGAGCTTTTATGCCACCATCGGCGAGTTCATCCTGTTCTACACGCTGGTATCCACGCTGCTCGCCGGCGCCATCGGCTTTGGCGTGGTGTACAACAGCGCGCGCATCACCTTGTCGGAACGCGGCAGGGAACTGGCCAGCCTGAGGGTGCTGGGGTTTACCCGCGGCGAGATCGCCTATATTTTGCTGGGAGAGCTGGCCTTGCTGACGCTGGCGGCCATTCCGATCGGTTTCCTGGTGGGCGTGGGACTGGTCGGCATCCTGGTGGTGGCGTTCCAGAGCGAGCTGTACCGGCTGCCGCTGATCCTGACGCCGGAAAACTACGCCATGGGTGCGAGCGTCGTCATCGTCTCGGCGCTGTTGTCCGGGCTGCTGCTGTGGCTGCGCCTGGGCCGGCTGGACCTGGTGGCTGTACTCAAGACACGCGAATAAGGCACAACCTGAACATGCAATTACGCGCAAAAATCGGAATGCTGGCAACCATCGTCCTGGTCGGGGCGGGCCTCGTCTATGGCTTCATGCCGCGGGCCTTGCCGGTGGACATGGGCGAGGTGAAGCGGGCACCGCTCACGGTCACGGTCGAAGAGGAGGGCAAGACCCGGGTCAGCGAGCGCTTCCAGGTCTCGGCGCCGGTGGCGGGCCATGTTCGCCGCATCGATCTCGAGGCCGGCGACGCGGTGGAAAAGGGGCAGGTGCTGGCCGTGATCGAGCCGGCACGTGCCAGTGCGCTCGATCCACGCACCCGCGCCCAGGCGCTGGCGCAGGTGAACGCTGCGCGGGCCGCGCTGGCCGTGGCCCAGGAGCAGGCGCGGGCGGCGGGGGCAGCCGAGCAGCTGGCGCAACAGGCGCGTGCGCGCGCCGAATCGCTGCAGCAGGCCAACTTCGTGTCCATGCAGGCGCTCGATGCGGCGAGAAGCGAGGCCACCCGTGCACAGGCCGCGCGCAAGGCTGCGGAACATGCCGTGACGGTGGCCCGTTTCGAACGGGACCAGGCGCAGGCGGTGGTCGCAAGCACTGCGCGCATGCAGGCGGGCGGCACGGCGCAGCAGTTCCAGGTACGCGCTCCGGTCGGCGCGCGGGTGCTGAGGCTGCTGCATGAGAGCGAAGGTGCGGTAGCCGCCGGGCAGCCCCTGCTCGAAATCGGCAACCCCGAGTCGCTCGAGGTCGAGGTCGAAGTGCTGTCCACGCACGCAGTCCGGATCACGCCGGGATCGAAAGTCATGCTCGACCGCTGGGGCGGCGGCCAGGCCGTGCAGGGAACGGTCCGGGTGGTCGAGCCGAGCGGATTCACCAAGATATCGGCGCTGGGCGTCGAGGAACAGCGCGTGCGCGTCATCGTCGACATCACCTCGCCGCGTGAAACCTGGGAACGCCTGGGCGACGGCTATCGGGTCGAGGCGCGCTTCGTGTTGTGGGAAGGGCAGGACGTGCTGCAACTGCCGACCAGCGCCTTGTTCCGGCAGGGATCGGGGTGGGCCGTTTTCGTGGTGGAGGGCGGCCGTGCCAGGCTCACCCCCATCGAGGTCGGCCAGCGGGCCGGCCTCGTGACCGAGGTACTGTCAGGGCTCGATGCGGGCACCCGGATCGTCAGCCATCCCGACGACACCCTCAGCGATGGCGCGCGCGTGAAGCCGCGCTAGATTTGAAGGTGCGCGGTCAAACCGCGCTGGATTTGATGTTACGCGGTCAGGCCGCGCTGGGTTTAATGGAACGCGCGTCAGGCCTCGCGCAGGATGGCTTCGACTTCCGAGTCGTCGATCTGGGGGAAGTCGGCATAAAACTGCCCCACGGCCTGGAAATTTACCGGCGTCTGCAGGCAGACCACTTCGTCGGCGTAATGGCGCACCTTGCCCAGCGTATCCATGGGCGCGACCGGCACCGCACAGACCAGTCGGGCGGGTTTCTTTTCGCGGAGGGCATGCAGGGCCGCGATCATCGTCGCCCCGGTGGCCAGCCCGTCGTCCACCACGATGACGATGCGGCCCGCCGGGTCGATGGGTGCGCGTATGGGCGTGTACTGGGCACGCCGTTTGCGCAGGGTGGACATCTGCCGGGCCTTTTCCCGGGCGATGTATTCCGGCGTTGCCCCGACCGATCCGGCATGGTCGGCGATCGTGGCCCAGCCGCTCTCGTCCATCGCCCCAACCGCGAGTTCCGGATTGCCCGGCGCCCCCAGCTTGCGCACCAGCACGACATCCAGGTCGCCTTCCAGCGCCTCGGCGATGCGCCTGGCCATGGGAACCGCGCCGCGCGGGATGGCCAGGATCAGCGGGTGCTGCCCCTTGAATCCGGCCAGGCGGGCGGCCAGTTTGTCGGCAGCGTCGTTGCGGTTCTGGAACATGTTTCCCCCTTCTCTTGAACATAGCAAAGAAGCGGGTGGACGAACGCGCTGCCCAAGCCGGCTGTGCAGATAATGTGCATTTACAGCAAATATGGTCTATATTGTGCCTATGCATCAATTTGATCCTGGAAAGGATAGTCGATGAGCCTCGCAGCATTGAATGACGTCGATCCGGCCAGTGTCCTGTCGGAAGCCTTGCTCAACGCCGGCAAGCTGCTCGGCATGAGCCAGTCCGACCTGGGCGCGA
>JBFHQA010000200.1:0-3021 GCA_041592455.1 Thiobacillus sp.
GCGCTGCTGGCGTCGTCGATGCGGAACACCCCAACCGTCTCGTCGAGCATGCGTGCCTGCTCTTCAAGGCTTCTGGCAGCAGCAGCAGCCTGTTCCACAAGCGCGGCGTTCTGCTGGGTGTTTTCATCCATCTGCGCGATCGCCTGGTTGACCTGCTCGATGCCCGAGGCCTGCTCCTGCGACGCGGCTGTGATCTCGCTCATGATCTGAGTCACGCGCCGGATCGAACCGACGATCTCCTGCATCGTTGCGCCGGCTTCATCGACCAGCATCGCACCGGCATCGACCTTTTCCACCGAGTCGCCAATCAGCGACTTGATTTCGCGAGCAGCGCCAGCGCTGCGCTGCGCAAGGTTGCGCACCTCGGAGGCCACAACCGCAAAGCCGCGACCCTGTTCACCGGCACGCGCGGCTTCCACCGCCGCATTCAAGGCCAGGATGTTGGTCTGGAACGCAATGCTGTCGATGACGGCGATGATGTCGACGATCTTCCGGGACGAGGTATTGATCGATTCCATCGTCGCCACCACTTGAGCGACCACCTCGCCGCCTTTCTCGGCGACTTCCGACGCCGACACGGCCAGATTGTTGGCTTGCCGCGCGTTGTCGGCGTTTTGCTTGACGGTGGAAGTAAGCTCTTCCATCGACGAAGCGGTTTCCTCGAGCGACGCAGCTTGCTGCTCGGTACGCGACGACAGATCGAGGTTGCCCGAGGCGATCTCGCCCGAGGCAGCGCTCACGGTCGCCGTGCCCTGGCGCACGTCGCGCACTACTGCAGACAATTCGCTGCTGATGCGGTTGACCGATCGCGCGAGGTCGCCGATTTCGTCCTCGCGGCGCGCGTCCAGGCGCACCGTCAGGTCGCCGGTCGCCAGCCGTTGCGCCGCCGCAGTCGCGTCGACGAGCGGCCGCGTCACGGTATGGCGGATCGCCAGAAACAGCAGGCCGGACAACAGCGCCACAGCGGCGATACCGGCAAGGATGGAGCGGTCGCGCATGGTCACCGCTGCCTGCGTAATTTCATCCGAATAAGTGCTGCCGACAATCAGCCAGTGCCACGCCGGGAAGTGACTGAATACCGCAATGCGCTCGCGCCCGCCTGCATCGGCGTCAGCGTAATGAATCACGCCCTGTTTCTGCGCCAGCATGTCGCCCACGAAGGCGCGGCCGTCGGCATCCTGCGCCTGCAGCAGATTCTTGCCCTCGTCGAGCGCAGCGATCACCAACTCGCCATAGCCCTTGCCCTCGCGCGCATCAATGACCGAAAAACCACCCGTCTCCCCGATCTTGAAGGCGAGAATCTGCTCGCGCAGGCTTTGCAGTTCCGCCGTGAAATCAACGCCGATATAGAGCGCGCCGATCACCTGTCCCGCCGCATCGCGGATTGGGTTGTACTGCGTGTAGTACTTCTTGCCGAACAGGGTCGCGATACCGTTGTAGGAACGGCCGGCCGTCAACTGCGCGTAGCCGGGATGGGCGCGATCGAGCGTCGTGCCGACGGCGCGCTCGCCATTTTCCTTCTTCACCGAGGTCGAAATACGCACGAAGTCATCACCGCTTTTTGCGAACACGGTCGCCGTCACCCCGCTTTGGCTGGTGAAACGGTCCGGCACGGAAAAGTCGAGATTGATACGGGTGTTGCCGCTGTAAAGCGCAGGCACGGTTCTCCCGGCCACGTCCACCATCGTCTGCGCGTCGAGCCGGAACGGGCCCGGGAAATATCCCTCGAACATCTTTGCCGAACGAGCCGCTTCACGCGCCAGGCCGGCGTCGAACAAATCCACCAGTTTGACCACCGCGCCCTCCTTTTCCTGGACCTCGGCGATGGCGCGTGTTTCCAGCAAGTTGATCGTCGTTCGCCCCAGCAACCAGGCAAACACGATGAAAACGATGCCGACGGCAAGCAAGGCCAGGGCAGACAGACGGGTGCCGACACCGAGCCGGCGACGAGGCAAAGCAGTGGACATGGCGTGTTCCTTTCAACGAGGGAGTGGATCTAACCGTGGAACACAGTTTCGTTGCAGCGCCTCAGAATGTCAATAGTTTGTCCTGGACAAAGATGGGTTGATGATTGCGTAACTTAACTCATTCAGTCATTTCCGTACCTGTCGAATAAGGCATTTTCTTTGCCCCACTTGCTATTTAGACATTTTTTAACGTATCTTAAAAGAACATACGGATTTCATCAGAATCGCCCAATTTAAACAGGCGAGCCGTCTTGTCCATCATTCAGCCCTGGCCAAAAATGACAAGGACGGAGTCAGACACGCTTACCCCCTTCCTTGGCCCGCCTCCCCCTACGACACTGCCTGCCTGCCACCCAACGCCTCGTCTGCGTCGTGAAGCGCCCGCTATCCAGCCCCACCCCTTGTGCGTGTTCTCGTGGTTAGCCTGCAACTCGTCTTTCACAATTGCCCACTTGGGACATCTGCCGATACGCAGATTTCTCTTCTTCGGCAGCGCTGCCCAGCCGCAGGTATTTCTCATGCGAAGTAAGCCAGTCGCTGCTCCGGGACAAGGCTGCGGATCATCCAATCAATGGCTTAGCAACAAGCGAGCGAATCGCTGTCGCCCAAGGGCGACAGAACACGCGCCCTGCCGGGGCGTCATGCATCCGTATGTGTATGTTTTGAAATGTTTTTCAGAATCTGGCATGGCCCATGCTGTGAGAAGGAAGACTGCATACCAGTCGAATCCCTACACCACTCATAGAGAGGCATCATGAAAGCACACGCAACCCCTACCGCCACCCGCATCAAGCAACTTGCATCCCTGGCCACTCTGTCGCTGGCCCTTAACCTGGGGCCAGCATCCGCAGCCGACCCGGCAGAGCGGACAGAAGACAAAGCCGCGAGCACGCCCTCCCCCGAGCCCGACAAGAGCGATGATGGCCTTGCCTCCAGGGACGAATCGAATCGCAAGAACGTCTCCCCGGGGCGATCCGTGAAGCACGACAAGGCCAGCGAAGACATGCCAGACCCGCGCGCATGGCAGTCCGCCCCACCCGCCAGCCCGAGCAAA
>JBFHQA010000201.1:0-2941 GCA_041592455.1 Thiobacillus sp.
CGGCTGGACCAGGCCACGTGCGGGGTCAGGATGAAGTTGGGCAGGTCGAGCTCGAGCAGCGGGTTGTCGGGGGCGGGCGGTTCCTCCGACAGCACATCGAAGCCGGCGCCGCCGAGTCGGCCGGATGTGAGCGCATCGGCCAGGGCCGTTTCGTCGACCAGCCCGCCGCGCGCGGTGTTGATCAGGATCGCGCCCGGCTTCATCAGCGCCAGTTCGGCCGCGCCGATCATGTGGCGCGTGTCGTCGGTCAGCGGGGTGTGCAGCGACACGACGTCGGCCTCGGCGAGCACGCGCTCGAACGGCAGGTAGCCGTCTCGTATATTTGTTGCGTGCTTGTGCTCGGCAATCATCACCTTCATGCCGAAGGCCTCGGCCAGGCGGTGCATGCCACGGCCGATCGAGCCGTATCCCACCAGTCCCAGCGTGCTGCCGTGCAGATCGTTGACGGGGCGGGTGAACAGGCAGAACTGGTCGGCCTGCTGCCACAAGCCGGCGCGCACGTCCTCGCGCCATCCGGGCAGGTTGCGCCGCAGCGCAAGCATCAGCATGAAAGCGTGTTCCGGCACGGCGTGCACCGCATAGCCGCGGATGTTGGAGACGACGATGCCGTGCGTCCGGCAATAGTCGATGTCGACGATGTCGGTGCCAGTGGCGGACACCGCGATCATCTTCAGCCGCGGCGCTTGGGCCAGGATGTCGGCAGTCAGCCTAACCTTGTTGACAATGGCGATATCGGCGTCCTGGAGCCGCGCGACGACTTCGTCCGGGTGCGTCTGCTCGTGGTTTATCCATTCGTGCGGAAACGACGGTGCGCGCAGGGTGGCGATCAGGCTTTGGCGGTCGAGGAAGACGATGCGGCAGGTCATGAGAATCCGGACTGTGCGGGCAGGGCAGGCGAGTGGGCATGCTAATCCCCTGCCGACATGCATGGCAAGGCGCTCGCTTTGCTTTCGCGCGCCTGCAACTAAGCTTCAATCAGCTTTGACGATGGGGCCGAATCCCGTAAGGACACGGTCCCGATTCCGACCAACGAGAATTTAAGCACTATTCAAAAACCAGGAGACTCACATGCTCAACCGAATCATCATGATTGCCGCACTTGTTTTCAGCCCGGCTGCCCTGGCCGACGGACACGCCCCCTGGGGTGGCGCCAAGGTGGTCGATACTCAGTACTCCAAGCAGAAAGTGGTGTACGACACCGCCGTCAAGACCGTGGAAGGCCTGACGAGCGTGATGGACCGCGCCAGCTACCTGAGCGTGCTCAATGGCGCCGATCCATTCGACAACAAGATCGTGATTGTGCTGCACGGCGATGAAATCAACTTCTTTGCCACCAAGAATTTCAAAAAATACAAGGACTTGATGACGCGCGCGCAGAGTCTCACCGTGGGCGGAATCATCGAGTTCAGGATGTGCAGAATCGCCGCCAGGGGGCACGGATACGAACCCCAGGATATTCATGGATTCGTGACCATGGTGCCGATGGGCGATGCCGAGATCGTGCGCCTGCAGCACGAGGGCTATGGCTACATGCGCTGATTCCGGACCGGCAGGCTGCCGATTGCCCTAATCAAATCCGATTTGCTGCCGATTCATCCCTTGCAGCCGTTTGTGACTGCATGCTGGCAAGGAGCCGGGATTGAAGCGATTGGTTGAGCAACTGGCGCGCAAGGCAAGCCGGCTGGCCTTTTGGCGCAAGCCGGCAGCGGCTGTGCCCGAGCAGGTTGTCGAGGCCGTGGCGGAGGCGCCGGACAGTCCTGCCGAGCCTGTGCCCGCAGCGCCCCAGATCGCCTGGATGGCGAGGATCATGAAGCGCCTGAGCGGGGAGCCCCAGGACGAATCCCCGTCGAGCGCAGAAGGGGCCGAAGCAACAGAGGGTGCGGCGGCCACGGCGGAGGCAGAGACGCCCAAACGCAGCATGCTGGCCCTGCTGTCCAGCAAGCGGGTGTGGATACCGGCCGTGAGCGCAGTGGTGTTGACCTTGATCGCGTCCATGGCGGCGATGCTGTTGCAGTCCAATCAGGAGAAGGGGCAACTGCAGGCCAGGCTGGCCGAGACCGAAAAAGCCCTGAAGAACAAGCCGCCCGAACCCGCGCCCCAACCCATCGAGGTGCCGCCGCTGCTGAAGATGCCCGACATGGAGGCGCTGCCGACCGAAGTCGCCATGCATTCCGCAAAGGATAGCCTGCCGGTCGAGCCCACTCAGCCCGAAGAAGCCAGGCAGCCGGACGACACCAAGCCTCAGGCACAAGCCGGAATCAAGCCTGAAGCCGAGCCCATGCCCGAGAAGGCGTCCCGAAAACCTGCCATGAGCGGCGAGTGCAACATTTCCAGCCAGGAAAATGTCCGCGCCAGTCTCAAGGACTGCATCGACGCCTTCAATGCTCTGAGCGCTCGCTGAGCGCCGTCTCAAGCCGCGTTCCATCTCGCATCGCCTATACCTAACGGTAACGAGGGGGCTGGTTCGGCTCGTGTATTGGTCACGCCCCTCCCGGTGATTTCCACACCATCGAACACGAGGGGAGGAGGCATGGGCAAGAAAGCAGTGCGCTATCCGGCAGAAGTCATCCAGGCGATGAGCCTTGGCATGGGCGATTCGTCGCTCGATCCGGACGATTCGTTCTACACCTGGCGGATGCTGGCAGAAGGCGATTCCTGGTTCACCATCGGCGCGATTCCTTCATCCAACCTGCTGTACGAATTGCGCCTGAAGCAGCGCACCGTGGTGCTCAACCTCGGCTATCCCGGCGACACCATCGCCAATGTGTCGCACCTGTCGGCCAATACCGAATTTACCCGGCGGCTCGTACATCCCAACTGGGCGTCGGACTGGGACGCCTTGCTGCTGAGCGGCGGCGGCAACGACCTGATCGACCAGGCGGCCGACATCATCCGCTCGACGCCCACGGGCTCCGGCAAAAAGGCCGAGCATTATGTGAAC
>JBFHQA010000202.1:0-2651 GCA_041592455.1 Thiobacillus sp.
CCTTTGGAAAACGCCAGGGCCTTGAACAGGTCGCCCATCTCGGCGGGCGACACCAGGCGTTGCACGGCGTTGGCCTGCGGCAGATAGGCGGCTGCGTCGCCGGGTGAAACCCGCATCAGCAATTCGGTCAGCCCGGCGTTGAGCAGGAAATTCGCCTGGCTGGTATAGCCCGCCAGATCCAGCCCCGCAGTTGCACCCGCCCGCGCCACCGCACTGAAATCGACGTGCGCAGTGAGGTCGCACAACCCCGGTAGATAGAACGGATCGTCCAGCGCATGATGACGAACATGCGCGCGCAGCGTGCCCATGTGGCGTTGCGGGTGGTAGTACTCACGCTCGCCGAATCCATAGTCAATCATCAGGATCAGGCCGCGATCCAGGCATTGTGCGAGCGCGGCGATCAGCCCGTCAGCTGCCAGGTTGATCTCGGAGAGATAGCCCGGCGCCAGATCCAGGGCCTCGGCGCGGGCACGTAGCAGAGGGTCGGTGATCGGGTGGTCCTGCCATGTGAAGGTGCCGCCTTCGTTCACCACGCCGCGCGCCATTGGTCCGGATTCGGTCCAGTGGACCCATTCCACCGGCAGTGCATCGAGCACCTCGTTGCCGAGGATGACCCCGCTGAAATGTGCCGGCAGGGTCTCCAGCCAGTGCACCCGGTCGGCCAGATGCGGCAGTTCTCGCGATACGGCTTCCTGTTGGCGCGCGCGCAGGTCAGCGCTCACTTCCAGAATGCTGTAGCGTGCGGGCAGGGCGCCGAGCCGTTCCAGTTCGCCCAGTACGTCCACCGCCAGCCGTCCGCTGCCGGCGCCCAGTTCCAGCACGTCGCCGCCGGTTTCCTGCAGGGCCGGGGCAATCGCATGGGCCAGGGTGCGGCCGAACAGCGGCGTCATTTCCGGTGCGGTGACAAAGTCGCCTGCCGCGCCCAGTTTGGTTGCCCCGGCGGCGTAGTAACCTAGGCCGGGCGCGTAGAGCACGGCTTCCATGTAGTGCGCAAACGATATCCAGCCGCCCGCGTGTTGAATCTGTTCCTGGAGGTACTTGACGACACGCTGGCTGTGGGCGAGGGCGTCGGGGGTCGGGGTTGGCAGCATGCGGTGGATGACTTCATGGATAATGCAGGGTTCCAGGAATAGTAAGGGCGAACCCCGATGCATGGCAAAACAGCGTTGATTACCGGTGGCGCAAAACGCGTGGGCGCGGCCTCGGCACGCCTGCTGCACGCAGCCGGTGCCAATCTGATGATCCATTACCGCAGTTCGGCGACCGATGCGCGCGCGCTGCAGGATGAGCTGAATGCCATCCGCCCCGATTCGGTGGCGCTGATTCAGGCCGACCTGCTCGATATCGGCGGCCTGCCCAGCCTGATCCACAAGACCGTTGCCACCTTTGGCGGGCTGGATGTGCTGCTGAATAATGCATCGAGCTTTTATCCCACGCCGGTCGGCACCATCGCCGAAAAGGACTGGATCGACCTGATGGGCAGCAACCTCAAGGCGCCGCTGTTCCTGTCGCAGGCGGCCGCGCCCGAACTCAAGAAACGCCGCGGCTGCATCATTAACATCACCGACATTCACGCCGACCGGCCGTTGAAAAGCTATGTCGTGTATTCCATCGCCAAGGCCGGACTGGTGGGCCTCACCAAATCGCTGGCGCGGGAATTGGCGCCCGAAGTACGGGTCAACGCCGTCGCCCCCGGGCCGATCATGTGGCCGGAAGACGACGCCAATTTCGACGAGGTGTCACGCCAGCGCATCATCTCGCACACCATGCTGAAGCGCGCCGGTGACCCCACTGACATTGCCCTCGCCGTGCGCTTCTTTGCCATGGACACGCACTTTGTGACCGGGCAGGTGCTGGCAGTGGATGGCGGGCGCAGCGCGAAGCTTTAACGTCTTGTCCGCCTGATAACGGTTTCACCGCATGCGGTGAAACCGTTCAATGGATTCTTGATCAATCGCAACATTTCTACGTGGTAATCCTAGTGCCTGACGCGATCAACCCTGTTGTGAACTGGACCGAAGCTGACGAAAACCGCTCGGCCCGCTGGCGTGCCGAGAGCGGCGCTCCGGCGCCCAAGCGCGTGATGGTCGTCGATGACCAGCTCACGGCGGATGCGGCCTACCGGCTGGCCAGCGAAGGCACGGCGCTGCTGTGGCGGGGTGACTTCCAGAATGCGCGCCAATTGCTGCAGGCCATGGCGCGCCGCATCGACCGCAAGCCACGCAAGGCGGCGACCTCGCCGACCGAGGCGTTCCATTTTCATCGTCAGGCGCAGTCGCAGCGCGCGCGCACATTGGGAATGTTGCTGCTGCCACTGGACGCGGACTACAGCATTCCGCTGCGGCGTGCGCCGAATGTGAAAGAAGCCTGCTTCGAGGCCTACGGGCCGGGCGAAGCCGCCTCGATCGTGTCGCTGCGCGAGTTGCTCGGCGTCATCGGTGCGCACGAATGGCGCAAGAAAGGCGTCGAAGTCGCGGTACTCGAAGACCGTATTCACCCGCACTACGGCGTGTTTTCACCGGTGCGCGGCGAATATGTCGGACTGGTGAACGACGCGCCGCTGCCCACTTCGAAGCTCGCCTTCGACATTGGCACGGGCTCCGGCGTGCTGGCTGCGGTGCTGGCGCATCGCGGCGTCAAGCACGTCATCG
>JBFHQA010000203.1:0-2615 GCA_041592455.1 Thiobacillus sp.
GCTCAGCAGGTAGTTCAGGTCCCACTGGAATTCTTCGGCAGTGCGGCCGATGCCGGCGGTGCGGGCGATCAGGCTCATGCCTTCGGGAATGTCGAGTTGCGCCAGCGTGTCGCGCAGTTCGTTGCGGTCCTCGCCTTCGATGCGGCGAGATACGCCGCCTCCGCGCGGGTTGGTCGGCATCAGCACGACATAGCGGCCGGCCAGCGAGACGTAGGTGGTGAGGGCGGCGCCCTTGTTGCCGCGCTCATCCTTTTCGACCTGGACCAGCAGTTCCTGGCCTTCTTTCAGGTTTTCGGGGACCTTGCCGTTGCCGGGCAGGCAGGAGCGGGCGATTTCCTTGAACGGCAGGAAGCCGTGGCGGTCGCATCCGTAGTCGACGAACGCGGCTTCGAGGCTGGGCTCGACGCGGGTGACGACACCCTTGTAGATGTTGCCCTTGCGTTGTTCCTTGCTGGCGGACTCGATGTCAAGGTCGACGAGTTTTTGTCCGTCGACGATGGCAACCCGGAGTTCTTCCGCCTGGGTTGCGTTGAAAAGCATGCGCTTCATATTTACTCCCGCGCGCGTGCATACGGGACAGGCCAAGCCGCTGCTTGCTTACGGCAAGCAGTTCATGCGATCACGTGTGAATTGAGGTGAAATGGCATGGAGGAGAGGTCCTGTTCCTGGAGAGTTTCACCGGCCGGGCCGGGCGGTCTTTCCGATTCCCGCTGGGTGAATCCGGATGAAGTCGTATCGACTTGTCCGGGTTAAGCCCGAGCGTGAACATATATTTCGTATGCTTGTTGTCGCGTCATTGATAACATCGCTGCTTTGCCGACTGGCGCGGGGCGGGTGGCTACGACTGTCGGAGCAGCGTGTTGTCAGCTGGGCGACAGGAATCCAGACGGGCCGGGCAGACGGCGGCCGGTGAGCGTTTTAACCGGCTTGGTGTCCAATTGGTCAGGCAAAACAGGGCCTGAACCGAAGATAGTGTATATGAAAAAGAATGACTTAGAGAAAGATTCTGTCCGGCGGGTGAAGGTCGACGACAGCGCGGAGGGCCAGCGCCTGGACAACTTTCTGATGGCGCGGCTCAAGGGCGTGCCCAAAAGCCGCATCTACAAGCTTGTGCGCGGCGGCGAGGTGCGGGTCAACGGCGGCCGGGTCGAGGTCAGCTATCGCCTGCAACTGGGCGACGAAGTCCGCATTCCGCCGGTGCGCATGGCCGCGCCTGCGCAAACGCCCGCGCCGCGGTTGCCGCCGAGCGTCAATCGCCTGTTGCCGCACATCCTGTTTCGCGACGAATCCCTGATAGCGATCAACAAGCCGGCCGGCATGGCCGTGCACGGCGGCAGCGGCATTTCGCGCGGCGTGATCGAACAACTTCGGATGGAACTGCCGGAATGCCGCTACATGGAACTGGTGCACCGGCTCGACCGCGAAACCTCGGGCGTGCTGCTGGTCGCCACCAAGCGGCGCGCCCTGGTCGGGCTGCACGCCGCCATGCGCGACGGCAAGATCGAGAAACGCTACCTGACGCTGGTGGCGGGCAAATGGCCCAACCCCACCCAGCACGTCAAGCTGCCGCTGCACAAGCGGGTCGACGACAACGGCGAAAAGCGCGTCACCGTACGCGAGGACGGCCAATCCGCTCACACGATCTTCCGCCGCCTGCAGGCGTTCCCCGATTTCACGCTGCTGGAAGCGGAACTGAAGACGGGGCGCACCCATCAGATACGCGTCCATACGTCGCACCTGGGCTTTCCGATCGCCGGCGACGACAAGTACGGCGATTTCGAACTGAACAAGCGCCTGGCCAAGCAGGGGCTCAAGCGCATGTTCCTGCATGCCGCCAGGCTGGTGTTCGATCATCCCGTGACGGGCGAAAAAATGACGATCGAGGCACCTTTGCCGGTCGACCTGGCTACTTTTCTGGAAACCCTGACCCACCATGCCCAAGCAATTTGATTTACTGATTTTCGACTGGGACGGCACCCTGATGGATTCCGCAGGTGTGATCGTCGATTCGATCCAGCGTGCCTGCGAAGACATCGGCCATCCCGTGCCGAGCGACCGCGAGTCGCGCCAGATCATCGGACTCGGCCTGCAGCAGGCCTTGCAAACCCTGTTGCCGACGTTGCCGGACGACGAATACCCGCGGCTGGTCGAACGCTACCGCCACCATTATCTTGGCCGCGATGCCGATATCCCGCTGTTCGAGGGCGTGGTGGACGGCATCCGGCAACTGCATGCCGACGGCTTCCAACTCGCCGTGGCTACCGGCAAGAGCAGCGTCGGCCTGAGCCGCGCGCTCGAGGTCAGCGGCCTGGGTCCGCTGTTTGCCGCCACCCGGTGCGCCGACCAGACGCATTCCAAGCCGCACCCGGCGATGGTGCTGGAACTGATCGATGAACTGTTCGCCGATCCGGCCCGCACGCTGGTGATCGGCGATACCAGCCATGACCTGCTGATGGCATCCAACGCCGGCGTGGCCAGCCTCGGCGTGACCTATGGCGCGCACGAGCCGGAGGACCTGCATCCGCATGCGCCGCTGGCCCTGATGAACAGTTTTGCCGAGGTGCACGCATGGCTGAACGCGAACGCCTGATCTGCGCCGCGGGCGACCTCGAAGA
>JBFHQA010000204.1:0-2560 GCA_041592455.1 Thiobacillus sp.
AAGAAATGGTTTGACTCATGGTTTCAAATCTCCCTCACAGTCATTTTAGCACTCGGGACATAAGAGTGCTAAGCCCGGGCAGGGTTCCCGGAAAAATGGGGGTTAACGCGAGGATTCGACCTGGCGAAGCGCACGCGTCACGGAAATCCAGGCACCCAGCCAGCCAAACAGGGTGGTCAGGCCCAGCACGACGGCGATTTCACTGCTTGAGGGGGGCAGCAGGCGGAAGGCCGACCCGTACAAATTGGCCAGGTGTTCGACGGGGAACTGCAGTTGCCAGCCCGCGAGTGCCAGCACGCCGCCTGCAGCCAGTCCGCCCAGGAGGCCTTGCAGCGCGCCCAGATAGATAAAGGGCCGGCGTATATAGCGGTCGGTTGCACCGATCAGCCGGCTGACCTGGATTTCGTCACGCCGGACCAGGACCTGGGCGCGGATGGCGTTGCCGGAAATGGCGACGAGCGCAATGGCAAACAGGGCGGCCAGCATCCAGACGCCGGTGCGGCCGATGCTGAGCGCGGCCTGCAGGCGTTCGGCCCACTGGCTGTCGAGGTGGGTCTCGGCGACGCCCGGCAGTTTCCCCAGACTTTCTGACATTCGCGTCAATTCCTCGCGTGTATGTGCCTTGGGGCGGACTACCCAGGCGTCCGGCAGCGGGTTTTCTGTCAAGCCGGCGGTGATGTCAGTCAGATCCTGTGCCGAACTCAGCGCAGCGAGTGCTTCGTCCTTGGGGACATGGCGAGCCTGTGCGATGTCCGGCTGTTTCAGGCGTGCGGCGATGGCCTGGTTTTGAGCAGGCGTAATACCTATATCGAGAAACAGGCTGATTTCCGGCTGTGCGGGCAGATCGCCGGCCAGGCGGTTGAGATTGTCCAGCATCAGGTACAGCCCGCTGGGCAGGCTGATGGCCACGCCCATGGCCAAGGCAGTGAGCAGGGTGGCGACCGGCTGTGCGCGCAGGCGGCGCAGCGCGGAAGTGAGCGCGTGCTTCTGGTGGCGCATCCAGCTGATCATGCGGTCACCTCTTCCACCTTGCCGTGTTCCAGCCGCAGGATGCGGCCCCCCAATGCCGTGATCGCCCGGTCGTCATGGGTGGCGATGACCAGCGTGGTGCCGACCTGATGGAAGTCGCGGAACATGGCCATGATGTCGGCAGCGTAGCCGGCGTCGAGGTTGCCGGTGGGTTCGTCGGCCAGCAACAGGGCCGGGCGGCTGACCAGCGCGCGGGCGATGCACAGGCGCTGCTGTTCGCCGCCCGACAGGCTGATGGGATTGGCCTTTTCACGGTTGAGCAGGCCGACCTTGTCGATCACGGCACGGGCACGCTTGAGCGCCTCGCGGCGGTCGAAGCCGGCGATGTCGAGCGGCAGAACGACGTTTTCGATCACGTTGCGGTCGAACAGTAGCTTGTGATCCTGGAACACCAGGCCGATGTTGCGTCGCAGGTAGGGTACCGCCCGATGGGACAGTCGACTGATGTTCTGGCCGCTTACCGTCAGTGCGCCGCTGGTGGGCCGTTCGATCGCGGCGATGAGTTTCAGCAGCGTGCTTTTGCCGGCGCCGGAGTGCCCGATGAGGAATACCAGTTCACCTTGCTCAATCGTGAGGTTGACGCTGGACAGGGCTTCATGTCCGCCGGGGTAGCGTTTGGTGACTTGGCTGAAACTGATCATGTGCGGGGCGATATCAAACGGTGAAAACGGCTTCGACGAATTCATGGGCGTTGAACGGCCGCAGATCATCGACGCTCTCGCCGACGCCGATGTAGCGGACCGGGATGGGGCGCGCCTGGGCGATGGCGGCAATCGCGCCGCCCTTGGCGGTACCGTCGAGCTTGGTCAGGGCCAGGCCGGTGACGCCGAGCGCATCGTCGAACGACTTTACCTGGGCGACGGCGTTTTGCCCGGTGTTGGCGTCCAGCACCAGCAGCACTTCATGCGGTGCGCCGGGGGCGGCTTTCTCGATCACCCGCTTCACTTTTTTGATTTCTTCCATCAGGTTCAACTGGGTGGGCAGTCGGCCGGCGGTATCGGCCAGTACCACGTCGATATTGCGCGCGCGCGCAGCCTGGATGGCATCGAAGATCACCGCCGCAGAATCACCTTTTTCCTGGCTCACCACGGTGACGTTGTTGCGCTCGCCCCAGACCTGCAGCTGTTCGCGGGCGGCGGCGCGGAAGGTGTCGCCGGCTGCCAGCAACACCGACAGCCCTTGCGACTGATACAGCTTGGCGAGTTTGCCGATGGTGGTGGTTTTGCCGGCGCCGTTGACGCCGGCCAGCATGAGGATGAACGGCTTGTGCGTGGTAACGTCGAGCGGCGCCTGCAGCGGACTCAGCAACTCAACCAGGGCCTGCTTGAGTCCGGCTTGCAGGTCAGAAGCTTCGGTCCAGCCTTCGCGGCGTACCCGTTTTTGCAAGGTGTCGAGCAGGGCCTGGGTGGCATCCATGCCGATGTCGGCGGTGATGAGAAGGGTTTCGAGCTCCTCAAACAACTCGGCGTCGATCTTGCGGCCAACGCCCAACAGGCTGGAGAGTTGTCCGCCCAGGCGCCCGCGGGTTTTG
>JBFHQA010000205.1:0-2492 GCA_041592455.1 Thiobacillus sp.
ATGCACCAGCTGGCGCGCAAGCACCGGGTGCAGCCTGATGCGCTGGCCGGTCTGCTCGGCCAGTTCGAGGCGCGACTGGCCGAACTGGCCGCCAGCGACGACCTCGACGCGTTGCAAGCCAGGGAAGAGGGCGCCTGGTCGCATTACCAGACTGAGGCAAAACGGCTCACTGCCCAGCGCCGCAAGGCTGCCGCCGCCTTGTCGAAACAGGTGACAGCGGCGATGCACGAACTCGCGCTGGCCGGTGGCCAGCTCGATATTCAGTTGCAGCCTGTCAGCGAGCCGCGCGTGCATGGCATGGAAGACGTGAGTTTTCTGGTTGCGAGCCACCCCGGCCTGCCGCCGGGGCCGCTCGCCAGAGTGGCGTCGGGTGGCGAACTGTCACGCATCAGCCTGGCCATCCAGACGGCATTGTCCGGTGTGGCCGGGGTGCCGACGCTGATTTTCGACGAGGTCGATGTCGGCATAGGCGGCAGCGTGGCCGAAGCCGTGGGGCGGCGCCTGGCGAAACTGGGCGAAACCCGGCAGGTCCTGGTGATTACCCACTTGCCCCAGGTTGCCGCGCGCGGCGCGCAACATTTACGCGTAGCCAAGCAGGCGAATGGCGGTTTCGTATCGTCCAATATCGAATCGCTCGACACCGACGCGCGGGTAGAAGAAATCGCGCGCATGCTGGGCGGACTCAAGATCACCGCCACCACGCGGCAACATGCAGCGGAGATGCTCGCCGGATGAAGAACACGTTTGCACGAATCCTCTTTCTGCTTGCATGGCTGACTGCCACGTCAGCCTGGGCAACCACCATGACCGGCGTGGTCTTCGTGGTCATTGACGGCGATACCGTGCTGTTCAAACCCGATCACGCGCCCGCCGCGTCGCGGACCTTTCTGAAAATCCGTCTGGCCGACATCGATGCGCCGGAAAAGGAACAGCCGCATGGCGAGGCGTCCACGCGCGTGCTGACGGACCTGGTGCTGAACAAGCATGTCGAGGTGGACATCGTGGCGACCGACGTCTACGGCCGGTCGATTGCGCGTATCCAGATGGGCGCGGTCCAGGTCAACGCGGAACTGGTACGGCGCGGAGCGGCCTGGGCGTCGACGCGAGCCCGGAGCGATACTGACCTGGTCGATACACAGATGGAAGCGCGCCGGGAGCACCGCGGGCTCTGGAATGCGGCTGATCCGATACCCCCCTGGGAGTGGCGCCGGATATTCAACACACCCTAGTCGCTGCGCGGGGTGCCATCGGGCAGCGCCGGATGGCATTCGCGGAACACGCGTGCCGAACAGGATCGGCAGGTTTCGTTGTCCATACGCGCGTAAATGGCCTTGATGGCGTCGCCCTTGTGGCGGAATATCTGATCCTCGCCCACCGACTCGACCTGACCGCTGCGCTTCAGCATTTCACACATGTCGGGCTGCACGCCCACTATGTACAGTCCGCCTCCGATCTTGCGCCGCCGCACGGCTTCCTTGGCAAGCAGTTCGGCACCCGCCAGGTCGATGAAGCCAATGCCGCGGGCGGCCAGCATAAGGTGTTTCTTGTTCGGATCGGACTCGTCCGCATTGCGGAAATGCTGCTGCACATGCTCGACCGCGCCGAAGAAAATGGACCCCTCGACGCTCAGGATGGTCATCTGCGGGCAGGCCGGCTCATCGCTGGTGATCGGAACAAACTTGCGGCGCTGGTTGTCGCGGTTGGCGTGGGAAGGCACCAGTTCACGGATCGACGGCTGCGAGGTGCGATACAGGTAGAACATGAGCGAAACAAGAATGCCGAGGAAGATGCCTTTTTCCAGATCGACCAGGGTGCCGACAAAGGTGATGGCGAGCGTGATGCGCTCCCGCTTGTGGCGTTTGATGACCTCGCCGATGTGATGGAAATCGATCAGGCTCCACGCCACAATGAACAGGATGGCGGCCATCGACGGCACTGGCAGATAGGCCGCAAGCGGGGCGACCAGCAGCACGATCAACAGCAGGAACACCGCCGACATGGCCGCAGCCAGGGGTGTCTTGGCCCCCGATGCGTAGTTGACGCCGCTGCGGTTGAACGAGCCACTGGAGGCATAACCGGAGAAAAAGCTGCCGGCGATATTGGACAGCCCCTGGCCGATGAATTCCTGGTTGCTGTCAATCCGCTGGTCGGATTTGACCGCGACCGAGCGTGCAATTGCCACGGCTTCAGTCAGTGCCAGAATCGCAATGATCATGGCCGGGAAGAGCGTCTGCTTGATGGCGGTCAGCGAAAAGTCCGGCATGGACAGGGGCGGAAACGAGGCAACCAGGGCGCCGACTGTGCGTATCCCCGTCTGCTCGGCGCCATATTCATGGTTGAGCAGGGCCGCAACCGCGCCGCCTACGACCATGGCGACGATCATGTAGGGCAGCTTGGTCAGATAGCGTTTGGCAATAATGCCTGACATCAGCGTGACGGCGCCAACCGTCAGGACCCAGGGCTGGGTGTCCATGATGTGGGTGCCGAACTGG
>JBFHQA010000206.1:0-2304 GCA_041592455.1 Thiobacillus sp.
CTGCGGGTGCCGTTCGGCGAGGCGATGGACTGGGTTCGCAGCGGCAGGATCTGCGAAACCAAGACCGTGACCGGACTGTTCTGGCTGGAAAAAATTCTCGATCGGGGCTGGTAGCCCCGATTCTCAAGCTGGCCGGCCCTGATCCTGGTCAGCCGGGCTGGTAACCCAGATTCGGCGCCAGCCAGCGCTCGGCTTCCGCCAGCGTCCAGCCCTTGCGGCGGGCGTAGTCCTCGACCTGGTCGCGTTCGATTTTGGCCACAGCGAAATACTGGCTGTCGGGGTGCGACAGGTAAAAGCCGGACACCGCGGCACCTGGCCACATGGCGAAGTTTTCCGTGAGTTGGACACCGATTTCGCGGGTCGCATCGAGCACTTCGAACAGCGCGCCTTTTTCGCTGTGTTCGGGGCAGGCCGGGTAGCCCGGCGCGGGGCGGATGCCCTGGTATTTTTCCCCGATCAGATCGTCATTGGCGAGCGCTTCCTCGCTGGCATAGCCCCAGAATTCGCGGCGCACGCGCAGATGCAGGTGCTCGGCAAAGGCTTCGGCGAGGCGGTCGCACAGCGACTTGAACAGGATGGCGGAATAGTCGTCGTGCGCGGCTTCGAAGGCCTGGGCACGCTCGTCCTCGCCGATGCCGGCGGTGACGACAAAGGCGCCGAGATAATCCTTCAGTCCGCTGGCCTCTGGCGCGACGAAGTCGGCGATGCACAGGTTGGCACGGCCTTGCGGCTTTTGCGCCTGCTGGCGCAGGTTGTGCCAGGTCATCAGGGTCTGGCTGCGCGACTCGTCGGTATAAACGGCAATATCGTCGTCGTTGACCGTATTGGCGGGAAAGAGGCCGAACACGGCGCGTGCTTCGACCCAGTTTTCCGCAATCATTTTCTTGAGCATGGCCTGGGCATCATCGTAGAGCTTGGTCGCTTCGGTGCCGACGACTGCATCGTCGAGGATTTTCGGAAATTTCCCGTGCAGCTCCCACGAAGCGAAGAACGGGGTCCAGTCGATCATCTCGGCAAGCCGGGCCAGATCGTAGGCTTTCAGCACGTGGACGCCGGGCTGCCTGGGTACCGGCGGCGTGTAGCGTGACCAGTCGATGGAAAACTTGTTGGCGCGCGCCTCGGCCAGCGGCAGCCGCACGGTGTCGGACTTGTGCTTGAGATGGCGCTCGCGTGTGATGGCGTAGTCAGCCCGAACCTCGGCGGCAAAGGCGTCGCGCATGTCGTTCGACAGCAGCTGGGTGCAGACGCCGACCGCGCGCGACGCGTCCTTGACGTACACCACCGGGTGTTCGTAGTTCGGTTCGATCTTCACCGCAGTGTGCGCCAGCGACGTGGTGGCGCCGCCGATCAGGAGCGGAATGGTGAAACCCTGGCGCTGCATTTCGCGGGCGACGTGCGCCATTTCCTCCAGCGAGGGTGTGATCAGGCCCGACAGGCCGATGATGTCTGCCTTGTGTTCTTTTGCAGCGTCGAGAATCTTCTGCGCCGGCACCATCACCCCGAGGTCGACGATGTCGTAGCCGTTGCAACCCAGCACCACGCCGACGATGTTCTTGCCGATGTCGTGCACGTCGCCCTTGACCGTGGCCATGATGATCTTGCCGGCGCTTTGTGCGTCGCCGGATTTTTTGTCGGCTTCGATGAATGGCAGCAGGTGCGCCACTGCCTGTTTCATCACGCGCGCCGACTTCACCACCTGCGGCAGGAACATCTTGCCGGCGCCGAACAGGTCGCCGACCACGTTCATGCCGGCCATCAGCGGGCCTTCGATGACATGCAGCGGGCGCTCGGCTTCGAGGCGCGCGGCTTCGGTGTCCTCGACGATGAACTCGGTAATGCCCTGCACCAGCGCGTGGGAGAGGCGCTCGTTGACCGGCAGCTTGCGCCAGGCCAGATCGACGACACGCTCTTTTGCGCCGCCCTTGACGTTCTCGGCAAAGCTCACCAGCCGCTCGGTCGAATCATCACGCCGGTTCAGCAGCACGTCCTCGACACGCTCTTTCAGTTCGGGGTCGAGGTTGGCATACACGCCGAGCTGGCCGGCGTTGACGATGCCCATGTCCATGCCGGCCTGGATCGCGTGATACAGAAAGGCCGTGTGGATCGCTTCGCGCACCGCGTCGTTGCCGCGGAACGAGAAGCTGACGTTCGACACGCCGCCGGAGATATGCGCGTGCGGCAGGTTCTGGCGGATCCAGCGCGTGGCTTCAATGAAGTCGACCGCGTAATTGGCGTGCTCCTCGATGCCGGTGGCGACCGCGAAGATATTGGGGTCGAAGATGATGTCCTCGGCCGGGAAACCGA
>JBFHQA010000207.1:0-1839 GCA_041592455.1 Thiobacillus sp.
GCATCGGCTGCGCCGGGTCGGTCAGGTCGAGCACCGCCACCGAGTAGCGAGCGGCATCGGCGCCCAGCAGGTTCGCCACCTGACGGCTGAATTCCGGATCGGCTGGCGGCAGCTTGATGTCGGCGCCAACCAGCCGCAGGTCCACCTGTTCGAGTGGCAGTTTTGCACCGGGCGGTTGCAGGGTGCCCCACACTTTGCCCTCCTGCGCCAACCGGTAGCCTTCGAGCCGGGCGATGCCGGTGTAGGGTTCGCCGTCCAGCGGATAGGCCTGTGCCAGTCCGGGCAGCAGCAACAGCATCAGCAGCACACGACGCATCAGTTCTCCTCCCATGGATTGATCATGCGGCCCGAGCGGGCGCGCAGCGGCGCGTCCAGTTCGAGCAGGAAACGGTCACGCCGTGCCGCGTGGCTTTGCAGATAGGGGCGAATCTGAAACAGCGCGAGCCGCCCCGCGACAAAGCCGAATTCCACGTCTGCCGGCACGACCTGCCCCGCCTCGTCGTGCTGCGGAAAGCGATCCGGCAGGTGTCGTCCCAGTTGTCGCAGCTGCGCGATTTCAACTGGCTCAAGAACGGGTTGACCCGACACCGGCCGCCTCTCCAGCCCACCCCCCGCGCCCAGCACGCGCCGGGTGGCGGCGCTGGCCTCGGCCAGCAGTCGCACCTCGCCGGTTTCCGCCGCAATGAGCAGTTCTTCGGCCGCCTGTCCGGACACGGCCCCGCCCACGCCCTCGTTCGCCGCTACCGTGAATCCGTCCTGGCTGTCGTTTCCCAGATTCTGCGTCACCATCACCCCCGACTTGTCCACCGACACCGCGCGCTGCAGCAGAATCGACACATAAACGTGCTCGGGCGCATCCATGCGCATCTGCCGCCAGGCGAACGCGCGCTCGTCGAACGGCGAGGCCCATACCCACAGAATCGCTGTCATTATTTTTTCCAGGCCGACCACGTTGGGCACGGTGAGGTTGAGTCCCGCGCCGCTGAACCCCGGCAGGTCTTCCACATTGGTGTCGCTGCGCACAAATACAGCGTAGCTGCCGTCCGGGCCAAAGCGCGTCTGCAGGGCACGGTCCAGGGCGGCGCGGAATCCGGCGCCGGGGTCGGCTGTCCCGATCCAGGCGCGCAAGCGCTCGCGCAGCTGTTTGGCTGCACGCTCGCGTTGCGTGGCAGGCAGGCCATCGATGCGCCGGTATTCGCTGCGCATCCATGCATGGACACTCATGCCCGTGCCCGCCATCGGCTGCTCCAGAAAGGCGCGGAAGGCACCGAAGGGAATCACCAGCCCGTCGGCCACTTCGTCCGGATAGTGATGCTTCAGTTCGCCCAGGTTGGCCGCCTTGGGACCGGCGATGCGCCCGGCGTCACTGGCGCGAAGTTCGCCGAGCGGAATGGGGTCGCGGTGCGCGAAATCGAGTTTGGCAAGGTCCGGCCGGATGCGCGCCGGCACCTGTTCCTGCCGGCCAAAAACATCCGCCCAGCGCGGGCCATCCTCGGTGATCAGCACCCGCCCGCCCGGACTCACGGCCATCACCACCGGCCGTCCCACCATCGCCCGCAGGCGCGGCACCAGCGCTTCATCCACCACCACGTTGGGAATGCCGAGGTTGCCGGCGAGCAGTTGCACGTGGGAGAGGATATTGCCCGCTTCCAGCGTCAGGATACCGGCCACCGGCGGCAGGTCTGCTGTCGTTTCGGGCAGCAGGTAAATGCCGTCCGGCCGGGGGCGGGCGGCATCCAGGCGCAGGATGCCGCGCGCCAGACCCGGGTTCAGCGCACGCAGCCCCACGCCCACCGACCGGCCAAAAATCTCGTGCTCGATACCGGCGAGGCGGTTGGC